>CALWRQ010000022.1 GCA_944383965.1 uncultured Lachnospiraceae bacterium | reverse complement strand
GCGATCGGCCATGCCTATAAAAAGAATAAAAGCAGATTCAATGTGCCGGGCTTCAGAAAGGGAAAAGTTCCCCAGGCAATGATCGAGAAGATGTACGGCGCAGAGGTATTTTATGAGGATGCAGCGAACGAAGTGATCGGACAGACCTACGGCGATGCAGCCAAGGAGAGCGGACTGGATATCGTTTCCAGACCGGAAGTGAGCCTGGTGCAGATCGAAAAGGGCAAGGATTTCATCTATACCGCTGAGGTTGCTGTGAAGCCGGAAGTGACTCTTGGTCAGTACAAGGGCGTTGAGGTAGAGAAGGCCAGCGCTGAAGTGACCGATGAGGATGTGGAGAAAGAGATCAAGAAGGTACAGGAGCAGAATTCCAGACTGGTTACGGTAGATGACAGAGCTGTTCAGAGCGGCGACCAGGTAGTGATCGACTTTGACGGCTACGTGGACGGAAAGAGATTCGACGGCGGACAGAGCGAGGACTATCCGCTGGTAATCGGTTCCCATACTTTTATCGACACCTTTGAGGATCAGCTGATCGGCAAGAACGCTGGAGAAGAATGCGAAGTAAACGTATCCTTCCCCACCGAGTATCATGCAGCAGAGCTGGCCGGAAAGCCTGCAGTATTTAAAGTAAAAATCAAAGAGATCAAATTCAAGGAGCTTCCGGAGCTGAACGATGAGTTTGCCGGTGAGGTTTCCGAGTTTGAAACCATGGAAGAGTACAAGGCAGACATCAGAAAGAATCTGACAGAGACCAAGGAGAAGCAGGCAGCTACCGAGAATGAGAACCATGTAGTAGAGGCAGTTGTGAAGAATGCTACCATGGAGATTCCGGAGCCGATGATCGACTCTCAGCTGGACAATATGATCAGCGAGTATGCCCGCAATATGCAGAGCCACGGCGTATCCCTGGATCAGTACATGCAGTACACCGGCATGACGGTAGAAAAGCTGAAAGAGCAGATGCGTCCGCAGGCTGTGAAGAGAATCGAGACCAGACTGGTTCTGGAGGCTGTCGTAAAGGCAGAAAACATCCAGGTTTCTGATGAGAAGGTTGACGAGGAGATCGCCAAGATGGCAGAGACCTACAAGATGGAGCCGGAGAAGCTGAAAGGCTACATGGGCGAGGCGGAGATCGCAAATATGAAGGAAGATCTTGCTGTACAGGAAGCTGTAGATTTCCTGGTAGCAGAAGCGAAGTTATCATAAGCTTGTTACGGGCCGCTGCAAACAGACAGGTTGTGGCGGCCCTTTCTCTCAACAGGAGGTAATTGGAAATGAGTTTAGTACCTTATGTCATTGAATCCACCAGCCGAGGAGAGCGGTCCTATGATATTTATTCCAGACTGTTAAAGGACCGTATTATTTTTCTGGGTGAAGAGGTAACGGATGTTTCCGCGAGCCTGATCGTAGCCCAGCTGCTGTTTCTGGAATCTGAGGATCCGGGTAAGGATATCAGCCTTTATATCAACAGCCCGGGCGGTTCCGTGACAGCAGGAATGGCGATCTACGATACGATGCAGTATATCAAATGTGATGTTTCCACGATCTGCATCGGTATGGCGGCCAGCATGGGCGCATTCCTGCTTGCAGGAGGAGCCAAGGGAAAACGGCTTGCCCTGCCCAATGCAGAGGTAATGATCCATCAGCCTTCCGGCGGTGCTCAGGGTCAGGCTACAGAGATTCAGATCGTAGCAGAGAAGATCCTGCAGACGAAGAAAAAACTGAACGAGATCCTGGCAGCCAATACGGGACAGCCTTATGAGGTGATCGCCAGAGATACGGAGAGAGACCATTATATGACGGCAGAGGAAGCGATGGCTTACGGCCTGATCGACCGGGTGATCACGAGCCGGTAACATACTGCAGGATAACAGATTGAATTGATGAAAAAGCGAGGTAGCAATATGCCAGGTAGGGCAGATGACAAGATACGCTGTTCTTTTTGCGGAAAGACACAGGATCAGGTAAGAAAGCTCATAGCGGGGTCGGGAAACGTATATATCTGCGACGAGTGTGTGGATCTGTGCGCGGAGATTCTGGAAGAAGAGCTGGATGGTCAGGATGAGGGATTTGATGTGAATGCCATCAACCTGATGAAGCCCAAGGAGATCAAGGAATTCCTGGATGAGTATGTAATCGGCCAGGATGAGGCGAAAAAAGTTCTTTCCGTAGCAGTATACAATCATTACAAACGAGTAACTTCCAAGAAAAATATGGATGTGGATGTCCAGAAGAGCAATATTCTCATGCTGGGTCCAACCGGTTCGGGAAAGACGTATCTGGCTCAGACACTGGCCAAGATTCTGAACGTACCGTTTGCCATTGCCGACGCCACGGCACTTACCGAGGCCGGATACGTGGGCGAGGATGTGGAAAATATCCTGCTGAAGCTTATCCAGGCGGCAGATTATGATATTGCCAGAGCAGAGTACGGCATCATCTATATTGATGAGATTGATAAGATTACCAAGAAATCGGAGAATGTGTCCATTACCAGGGATGTATCCGGAGAAGGAGTACAGCAGGCTCTTCTGAAGATCCTTGAGGGAACTGTGGCAAGCGTTCCGCCTCAGGGCGGCAGAAAGCATCCCCATCAGGAGCTTCTGCAGATCGATACTACCAATATCCTGTTTATCTGCGGAGGAGCGTTTGACGGTCTGGAGAAGATCGTGGAAAGAAGAATTTCCACCAGTTCCATCGGGTTTAATGCAGAAATCATGGACAGAAATACCATGAATATCGATGAACTGCTCAGACAGACTCTGCCGGAAGATCTGGTGAAGTTCGGACTGATTCCGGAGTTTATCGGGCGTGTTCCGGTTTCCGTATCCTTGAATCTGCTGGATCGGGCAGCGCTGGTCAAGATTCTTACAGAACCGAAGAACGCATTGACCAAGCAGTATCAGAAGCTGTTTGAGATGGATGATGTGAAGCTGGAGTTCACTCCGGATGCGGTAGAGAAAATTGCCGATCTGGCTGTGGAGAGAAAGACAGGAGCCAGAGGACTGCGTTCCATTATGGAATCAGTCATGATGGATCTGATGTATGAGATCCCCTCTGACAGCACCATCGGAATCTGCACCATCACAAAGGATGTGGTGGAAAAAAAGGGGCAGCCGGAGATCGTGTACCGGGATACGGCGGTTCCCAGAAAGACTTTGGGCCAGCGCCTGAAAAAGGACAGGACCGGAGAGATTGCATAAGACAGAGAAGAGATTCGTGAAAATGGGAGCGCCGCTCCCATTTTCCATATGAGAGAAGTGGATACAGAAGGAGGAAGCAGAGTGGAAGAAAGAAACATCACCATGCCGGTGGTGGCCCTGCGGGGCCTGACGGTACTTCCGGGAATGACCATACATTTTGACGTAAGCAGGGAAAAGTCCGTTAAGGCGGTGGAAAAGGCCATGGTGGGAGACCAGAAGGTTTTTCTCACAGCCCAGAAGAATCCGGAGGAGGAACATCCTTCTGTGGATCAGCTCTGCCCCATCGGTACTGTTTCCCTGGTGAAACAGCTGGTGAAGATGCCCGGAGGCGTCGTTCGCGTTATGGTTGAGGGTATGAGCAGAGGAGAACTGGTCTGCATGGATTCGGAAGAGCCTATGCTGGTAGGAGAGATCCAGCCTCTTCCCATGGAAAAAGAAAGCATGGACTATCTCACTGCGGAAGCAATGAGCCGGGTGCTGAAAGAAAAACTGGAAGAATACGGGAGAGAAAATCAGAGAGCGGCCAAGGAAATCCTTCCGTCCCTGATGGGAATTTCCGGACTGGAGGAGCTGCTGGACGGAATATCGGTTCAGCTTCCCTTTGAATACGCGGCCCGCCAGACCATTCTGGAGAGCATGAATCTGACGGAGAAATATGAACGGGTAATGAAAGCCCTGATGGATGAGATCTCCATTGTCCGCATCAAGCGGGAATTTCAGATGAAGGTAAAAGAAGCCATCGACAAAAATCAGAGAGATTATATTCTCCGGGAGCAGATGCGCATTATCAGAGAGGAGCTGGGGGAAGACAGCCCCGGTACAGAAGGAGACGAGTACCAGAAACAGCTGGATCAGCTGAAAGCGGACAAGGAAACAAAGGAAAAGATCCAGAAAGAAATCAGCCGGTTCCGCACCATGCCCAGCGGAAGTCAGGAGGCCAATGTTCTCCGCACCTATATCGAAACACTCCTGGAACTGCCCTGGAATAAGATGTCCAAGGATAATCAGGATCTGAAGCGGGCAGAAGAGATCCTGGATCAGGATCATTACGGACTGGAAAAGGTAAAGGAGAGGATCATCGAATACCTGGCAGTAAGGACTCTGACCAAAAAGCAGGGAAGCACCATTCTCTGCCTGGTGGGCCCGCCCGGAACAGGAAAAACTTCCATTGCCCGGTCCGTAGCCAGAGCGCTGAATAAGAAATATGTCCGTATCAGTCTGGGAGGAATCCGGGATGAGGCAGAGATCAGAGGACATCGAAAGACCTATGTAGGCGCCATGCCCGGCCGCCTGGTGGACGGCCTGAGACAGGCAGGAGTGGCCAACCCCCTGATGCTTCTGGATGAGATTGATAAGGTGAGCAGTGATTATAAGGGAGACACTTCCTCCGCGCTTCTGGAGGTACTGGACGGGGAGCAGAATGTGAAATTCCGGGATCATTATGTGGAAACACCGATCGACCTGTCCAACGTATTTTTCATTGCCACCGCCAATACGACAGCGACCATTCCGGGCCCGCTTCTGGACCGTATGGAGCTGATTGAGATCAACAGCTATACAGAGAACGAAAAATTCCATATCGGAAAAGACTATCTGGTCAAGAAGCAGATGGAGCGAAACGGACTGAAGGACGGTCAGTTTACCATATCGGATAAAGCGCTGAAGAAAATCATACATAATTACACAAGAGAAGCGGGAGTCAGGAGCCTGGAGAGAAGGATCGGAGACGTATGCAGAAAAGCGGCCAGGCAGGTCATTGAAGAAAACAGGAAATCCGTTCATGTAACGGAATCCCAGCTGGAGAAATATCTGGGAAAGGAACGGGTATCTTATGAGGATGCCAATGAAGAGGATGCAGTAGGAATCGTCCGCGGTCTGGCATGGACCAGCGTGGGAGGAGATACGCTCCAGATCGAGGTCAATGTTATGCCCGGAAAGGGCGTGCTGCGTCTGACGGGTCAGATGGGCGATGTGATGAAGGAATCTGCCCAGACGGCGCTGAGCTATATCCGTTCTGTAAGTGCCGGCTATGGGGTGGATGAAAAGTTCTACGAAGAGCACGATATCCATATTCACATTCCGGAGGGAGCAGTGCCGAAGGACGGTCCTTCCGCCGGAATTACCATGGCAACAGCCATGCTTTCAGCGGTTACCGGAAGAAAGGTATCTGCCAAGGTGGCAATGACCGGAGAAATTACGCTTCGTGGCCGGGTGCTTCCCATCGGAGGCCTGAAAGAAAAGGTGCTGGCTGCCAAAATGGCCCATATGAAAAAAGTGCTGGTACCGGATAAGAACCGGAGAGATATTTCGGAACTGTCAAAAGAGATTACCGGAGGCCTGAATATTGTCTATGTGAAAGAGATGGAGGATGTACTGCGGGAGGCCTTTGTTTAGAGAGAGGAGAATGATATGATCATAAAAAGCGCTGAGCTGGAGACAGTGTGCGGAATCACCAGCAGGCTTCCGGAAAATGAATGGCCGGAGTTTGCTTTTGCAGGAAAGTCCAATGTGGGCAAATCATCCCTGATCAATGCGCTGATGAACAGGAAGTCCCTGGCCAGGACCTCTTCTCAGCCGGGAAAGACCCAGACCATCAATTTTTATCTGATCAATAAAAATATGTATTATGTGGACCTGCCCGGCTACGGTTATGCGAAGGTTTCCGTGGAAGTGAAGGCAAAATGGGGAAAAATGATCGAGAGATATCTGAGAAATTCCAAAGCTCTGAAATGCGTATTTCTCCTCATTGATATCCGTCATGAGCCGTCTGCCAATGACCGCATGATGTACGACTGGATCGTGGATAACGGTTACCATCCTGTTATCATCGCTACCAAGCTGGACAAGATCAACCGCAGTCAGGTGGCCAAGCAGGTAAAGCTGATCCGGACGACCCTGAATATGGAAAAGGACGGGGTGATCATTCCCTTTTCTGCTGAGACGAAACAGGGAAGAGAGGAGATCTGGGCATATCTGGAGTCCTATCTGGAGACAGGAGATACCGAAGAAGAATAGAAAGCCTGCAGAAACAGCTGCAGCAAAAGAAAAGGAAGCGGTCCCAGAGGGATCTGCTTCCTTAAAATTTGCATGGATTCTTCATTCTTCCGTAACCGTACAGGATACGGGCTGTGCCTGCACCGGTTCACCCACCGGCTCAGGGGTGATAAATTCCGCGCCGGCATTCTCAGACGGTACAGGAACAGGAACCGCCGGAGTGTTCTCTGTTTCCCTGCGGAATAAAGCAGCCTGCCGCTTTACCTGTTCCAGTTTCAGGTGAAAATACACCTGAATGATGCGTATACACAGCATGGTAAGAAAAACCGGCATTACAAAATAAAAAAACCGCAGTCGTTTGAGCCTTTTCCATTCCTTCTCAAGATCCTGGTAAAATCCCTTCTTCATTATATCCCCCTTAAGAAATGCTCATAAGCGATTTCATGATAAATGCATAGATTTCCTGGTTTTTGTCCTTCCACTTGCTGCACATGGCTTCCGCCTGTTCCTTGTCCGGAACAGACAGATTCACCTCGATCAGAGGGGAACGGCCTTCCCGTACTTCGCAGTGGACAGTGTAATCCTGATTGGTGGATTTGTAGTAATCAGCAATGGTACTTACTTCATTGCGGAGCCGGAACCGGTTTTCCTTCAGATACTGGTCCATATCCTCCACAATGGAAGCACTGATGTTTTTTCCGAAGAAGGAGAGGGTTTCTTCCCCCTCCTTTGTAATTTCGTAACGGGTGCTGTTGTGACTGGCCTCTTTTTTCAGCAATCCTGCCTCCAGCAGTTCGTTCAGAGCCTGCTGCAGAACGAAATAAGTGGTATATTCATGGTCCAGAAAAAAAGAGGTGAGCTGAGAATTCGTCAGGGGAAAATTCACCTGCTTCAGCATATACAGCGTCATCAGCTTGTAAAGTGTAATGGGGTCTGTAAGCATAGGCGCTCCTAAATGTGTTCCTTCACCGCTTTGCTGACCACATCCGCCACTCTGGGATCAAAGGCCTCCGGCAGAATATTGTCTTCGTTCAGATCTTTTTCATCCACCAGACCGGCAATGGCTTCGGCAGCTGCCAGCTTCATCTCTTCCGTGATGGCCTGAGCCCGTCCCTCCAGGGCACCTTTGAAGATGCCGGGGAATACGACCACATTGTTCACCTGATTGGGGAAGTCGGAACGGCCGGTTCCCACAACTCTGGCTCCGGCTTCTTTTGCCAGATCGGGCATGATCTCCGGAACGGGATTAGCCATGGCAAAGAGGATGGCGTCCTGGTTCATGGAAGCGACCATTTCCCTGGTGACGATTCCGGGAGCGGATACGCCTACAAAGATATCGGCTCCCTTCATGGCATCTGCCAGAGAACCGGTTCGATGCTCCAGGTTGGTTACGTCCATCATCTTTTCCTGCATCCAGTTCAGACCTTCCATGCCTTTGCAAAGAATTCCGGGCCGGTCGCAGAGAATCAGGCTGCGGAAGCCGTAAGTAAGAAGAAGACGGGAGATGGCGATTCCGGCACTTCCTGCGCCGTTGACTACGATCCGGCAGTCTTCCTTTTTCTTTCCGGTCACTTTCAGAGCATTGATAATACCGGCCAGCACCACGATGGCGGTGCCGTGCTGGTCATCGTGGAATACGGGAATATCAAGCATCTCCTTTAACCGTTCTTCGATTTCAAAACAGCGGGGAGCGGAAATGTCCTCCAGGTTAATGCCTCCGAAGCCGGGAGCAATGGCGGCGACGGTCTTGATGATCTCTTCCGTGTCCTGGGTATCCAGACAGATGGGAACGGCATTCACACCGCCGAATTCCTTGAAAAGAACGGCTTTTCCCTCCATGACCGGCATGGCAGCGTAGGGGCCGATATTCCCGAGGCCCAGCACGGCGCTGCCGTCAGAGACTACGGCGATGGTATTGGACTTCCAGGTATAGGTATAGGCGGCCTCTTTATCTTCAGCAATGACTTTGCAGGGCTCAGCCACTCCGGGCGTGTAGGCCAGGGCCAGATCTTCCCGGGAAGCCACCTTTGCTTTGGAAACAGTTTCCAGTTTTCCCTGCCATTCCTTGTGAAGAAGCAGGGCTCTTTCGTTGGTTGTCATAGGATCCTCCAGTCCGCGTGCTTTCTCAGCGCGCGCAATATGCTGCTATTTTATATCTATCATAGCAAGTTTGGGGTTTTAAATCAAGGAGAAATATGCTAGAATAAATGGGACAAAAAAGGACAGAAAAAGACAGGAACAGGTGGTACGATGAGAGAAAGAATTAACCGTCTTGCCAGGGGAATTGTGGATACGGAGAGCCCGGAATGCGTACTGAAGCCGTCAGCGGTGGATGAGACGATCCGGGCAGGAGAAGCTGCCAGGGGAGAGTTTCTGGTTCTCAGCGGAAACGGGCTGATGGTAAAGGGACTGGTGTACTCGACAGACGGGCGGGTGAGGATTCCGGACAATTCCTTCGGCGGACTGCGCAGCCGGGTGGTTTACGAGGTGGATTCAGAAAATCTGACGGATGGAGAAGAAATCCGGGGGGAATTCTGCCTGGTAACCAATGGCGGAGAAGTACGCCTTCCCTATATATTCCGGGCAGAAGCCGGAGTATCTGCAAAAGTTCTTTCCGAGCTTCGCCGGCCCATGGACTTTGCCAGACTGGCCAGGGAGAATATGGAGCTTGCAGCGCGCCTGTTTGAATATCAGGATTTCCCGTCTGCCCCTTTTATGAGGGATCTGCATACGAGAGCGGTTTATGAAGGACTGAAGGGAGGAAGAGACAGAGCCGGAGCGGTGGAAGAATTTATGGTAGCTCTTGGCATGAAGCCTCCCGTGGAGATCCAGATAAAGGAAGAGACAAAAAGCTACGGAGAACATATCGGAGTATTTGATGATACTCTGGTGATCAGAAAGAAAAACTGGGGTTATGTAAAGCTTTCCATAGAGACAGAAGGAGATTTTCTGGAAGCATCCAGGGAGCGGCTCACGGACCGGGACTTTAAAAACGGAGAGTACGCTCTTTCTTTTCGCATGGATACGGATAAGATGCACAGGGGAAGAAACTTAGGCTGCCTCATCATAAAAGGACCGCAGAGTGAATCCAGGGTCTATATTGCGGCTGACGGCCATGAGCAGGAAGAACTGCAGGGAATGGAAAAAATAGCCCGCAGAAGAGAATTTCAGAAATACCTGGCGCTTCGGCTGGACTATGAATCAGGGAAGGGAGATCAGGCCCGGCTGGCAGCGGAAATGGGCAGCGAACTGGACCGGCTGAGAGATACGGCGGGAACGGAGCCGTTTATTGAACTGCTGGCAGCGGAAGCAGCTGTAATGGCCGGAAAGACTGCACGGGCAGAGGAGATCCTGGAAGAGTGCCGCCAGATGATAAAAAACAGAAAAGATCAGGATCCGGAGCTGTATTGCTTCTGCCAGTATCTGATCATGAAAACGGAAAACCGGCCGGGGCAGGAGGCTTCCCTGATCCGCCTGCTTCACAGCCTGATGGACGGAGGCGTGAAGCATTTCTTCCTGTTTTATCTGCTGCTGAAGCTGGATGGGGGACTGTATGACAATCCAGGCATGCTGCTGGAACGGATGAAAGAATATTTCCGCGGCGGCTGTGCCAGTCCGTTTCTGTATATCCAGGCATGCAGACTTCTGAACAGAGAGCCTTCCCTGCTGAGGGAAATGGATCCTTTCACGGTTCATGCCCTGCGGCTGGGAGTGAAGAGAGGCATGATCGGAGAAGAACTGGCGGATAAAACGGCGGCTCTGGCTCTGGATGCCAGACACTATCACAGACTCTATTTGCTCCTCCTTACGGAGCTTTATGGACAGTACGGGAAAAAGGAGATTCTGACTGCTGTATGCAGTATGCTGATCAAGGGAGAAAAGCAGTCAGAAAAGGACTTTGTCTGGTATGAAAGAGGCCTGGAGGAGGGCGTCAGCCTGACCAGGCTTTACGAGTATTATCTTTCTTCCCTTCCGGACGGGTATGACCGGCTTATGCCGAAGGAAGTGCTGCTTTACTTTTCCTACGCAAAGTCTCTGGATGACCGCTCCAGAAGCCGGCTTTACCGGAATATTCTGCTGTATCTGCCTCAGGACGATCCTGTTTACAGAGATTATGAGAGAGATATGGAACAGTTCACCATGGAACAGGTATTCCAATCCCGGATCAACAGCCGCATTGCCGTTTTATATGAACATATGCTTTACCGGGATATGATCGACATCCCCGTAGCAAGGATTCTTCCCGCCCTGCTCAGATCCTACCGTGTGCAGTGCACCAATCCTAATATGAGATATGTTATTGTCTGCTATGAGGAGCTGGACCGGGAGGAAGCCTATCCGCTCCGGGACGGAACAGCCTATATCCCTCTGTTTTCCGACCGAAGCGTTCTGGTATTTCAGGACGGAGCAGGAGGCCGGTATATGAATGTAAAATATACGAAAGACCGGGTGATGAGCCGGCCGGATCTGGAAGCCAGGTGTTTTGAGGTCTATCCGGAGCATCCCATGCTTCTGCTGTCCGGAGTGAGAAAAATCCTGAGTGGCAGCATCGGCGGGGAAGAGGAGATCAGCGTACTGGAGCGGGCTCTGGAACAGGAAGGGCTGAATCCCCTTTACAGAAAGCTGCTTCTCGATCGGATCATTTCTTACTATGACCATCGCCAGCCGGAGGAGGGAGAGGCGGAAAAAGGGCTTGGCTGCCTGCTCCGGATGGAAAAAAGCCGTTTTACAGAAAAAGAGCGTCTGCGGGTGGCCTCTGTATTTATCAAAAGGGGCTACTATCAGGAGGCCTGGGAGATCGTAAGATCTTTTGGGTGGAACGGACTGGACGGAGAGCTGCTGGCGGTGCTCTGCGAAAAAATGATTCTTCAGAGCCTGTTTGACGAGGATGAGCAGCTGCTCAGGATGGCAGCGGATGTGTTTGAAGCGGGCAGGGCGGACAGCGTGCTGCTTGATTATCTGTGCGAGCATTACAACGGAACGACGGATGTGATGTACCGCATCCTGGAGGCAGGAGTGGCGGAACATGTGGAGACTTATGATCTGGAGGAGAGGCTGCTGGCGCAGATGCTGTTTACGTCCTGTACGGGAAAAATCGACCGCGTATTTGAGCTGTACGCGGAAAGAAAGAGAATGTCGGAAAGTCTGGTAAAAGCGTTTTTTACTCTGAGAAGTCTGGAATTTTTCGCCGGACGTGCCGCCATGTCTCAGAGGGTCTGCGATTATTTGGAAGAAGTTGTGCAGGGAAGTCTTGAAAAAGATAAGGTACCTGTGATATACTTATTAGCTCTGACAAAGCATTATGCGCTCTGTCCGGATCTTAAGGAAAGCCAGCTGGCGCTGTGCCGCAGCCTGACGGAGATCCTGCTCGGCGAGGGACTTATTTTCCCGTATATGCAGAAGCTGGCAGACAGGATCCCTCTGCCGGAGGACGTAACTTCCCGGGTGATGGTTCAGTACAGCGGCCGCAGGGATTCCCGGCCGGTCATCCGATGCCGTGTGCTTCCGGAGGAGACAGAGTACAGAAGCGATGAGATGAAGCGGATCTATCAGGGCATTTTTGTGAAACAGGCAGTCCTGTTTGAAGGAGAGGTCCTGGAATATGAGATATATGATGACGGAAAGCGCGGCAGAGAGCTGCGTCAGAAGGGCAGGATCGACGCGGCCGGGAAAGGCCGCGGAGGCAGCCGTTTTTCCAGCTTGAACCGTATGGGCAGCTGCCTGAAGGAAAACGATATGGACGGTCTCAAGAAGGAAATGAGAGACTATTTGATAAAGACCGGAACTGTGGAGGAACTGTTTGATCTGACATAGCCGGCCGGAGGAGATGGAAGGAATGGATGAGCTGGCGATAGGCATGGACCTGTGCGACACTTACACAAAGATCAGCTGTTTTGAAGAGGAAAAATCCTGGACGATCCCCACAGTGATCTGCAAGAAAAAGAATACGGATGAGTGGTATGTGGGGAAAGAGGCATACGGACTGGTGCTGACAGGAACCGGAATCATGGTGGACAAGCTGCTCAGCCTGGTCATGAAAGACGGAACGGCTACGATCGAAGGAGTAAAATACGGAGCGGCAGAGCTTCTGAAGAAGTTTCTGGAGCGGGTTCTGGAACTGCCGGAAAAGGAGTTCGGCCCTGCACGCACCGGTCACATTGCCATTGCTTTGCCGAAGACGGAGAAAAGGCTGCTGGACGTTCTGTTTTCCTGCGCCGGCAGCATGAACATTCCCAGAGAACGGTTCCATGTGATCAGCCATACGGAAAGCTTTGTATATTATGTGATGAGTCAGAAAAAAGAGGTGTGGGCCACACAGGTGGGATTGTTTGACCTGTCGGACGAAAGGCTGGCTTATCACGAGCTGAAGGTTCAGCGTGGTATGAAACGGATGATCGTACAGGCAGAAACTCAGGAACTGGAGGAGTCCTTCAATCTGGATATCCTGGAGAATACGGCAGGAGCCAGAATGGCGGACCGCATCCTGTGTTCCTGCGGGGAACGGCTTCTTCAGAAGAAGCTGTATTCTGCCGTATTCCTCACGGGAAAAGGGTTTGACAGGCTGGATTGGGCAGAAAATTTCAGAAAACTTCTCTGCTCGAAACGCCGCGTCTATGGAGAGGCGGATCTGTTTGCCAGAGGAGCTGCCTACCTTGCAGCTGACTGTCTGAGAGAAAAGACAGCCTATCCTTTTGCATGCATCTGCGAAGGCCGGGTGAAGGCTACGGTGTCTGTTGCTGTGAAACAGAGAGAGCGGGAGGTTCAGATGATAATGGCTTCCGCGGGAGACAGCTGGTATGAGGCCAGGAGCAGTGTGGAACTGATCGCTGACGGGCAGGATTATGTAGACTTTTCCATTACTCCCCTAGACGTGAAGAAAAAGCGGACGGTCCGGATTCCTCTGGAAGGATTTCCCCATCGTCCAGACCGGACGACCCGCCTGGCGGTGTCTGTGGGATTTCTGGATGAAAATACCATGGCGGTCGCTATTCAGGACAAAGGGTTCGGGGAACTGTTTCCTGCCACGGACGCGGTGGTGCGTCAAGAGGTTATGATATGAGTTTGCTGTTATGCCGGCAGGAGTCGGTAAAATGTCCTTATTACGTGGAGGCACTGGATATCCATCTGTATTCCTCCCAGGAACTGTGTTATGTGATCTACAACCATCCCTTTCTTGTAATGGAGGGATTTGTGGATGAGGGACTGCTGGATTTTATCAGAAATGAACTGAATATGGGCGCGCTGGCATCCAGACTGGAAAAACTGAGAACCGGCGGAGAAGAACCGGATGAGATGCTGATCGCCATTCTGTCTGAATGTTTTTATTACAGTCCGGGTGAGATCGGCCAGTATCGGCTTCGGCTGGCGGCTCTGCGGAAGAAGCCGGAGGCGGAGTATGAAAAGGAGCGGGCGGACTATCTGTTCGGCATCCGCCAGTACGGAAAGGCCCTGGAAATCTACAGCCGTCTGGCGGAGCGCTCTGCAGATTCTTTGCGGGACAATGATTTTGCGGGGCAGGTCTGGAACGGACTGGGAGCATGCTATGCCAGACTTTTTCAGACGGCCAAGGCCTTTCAGGCCTATGAAAAGGCATATGCCTGTCTGGGGGATGAAGCGGCGGTAAAGAAAATGTATTTTCTTACCAGACTGGACCCGGCCCTGCTTCAGAAGGAAGGACCTCTGTCTTCTGTGCCGGAGGAGAAGAAAAGAAAGTGGGACGGAGAGGCGGAAGAAGCGGAAGAGAAGGCGGCTCAGTCGAGGGAAATTCTGAAGCTGGAGCAGCTGTTTGGCCGGGATTTGTCGGAATGCAGGGAGGAAGCTGCAGAAATGATCAGCCGGTGGAAACAGGAATACCGCAGTATGATATGAGTTCTGGAAATGGGACGGACGAAGATCCGTCCCATTTTTTTTGAAAAGAAAGTATTGCAAATTTCAAATAAATGTGTATAATAGAGAACAATTAATCACAAAACACACAGAATCAGTGAAAAGCGTTGAAGAGGAAGAGTAGTCAGATAATTCGGTTTCAGAGAGCTGCCGGGAGCTGCGAGGCAGTATCGTGATCTGATGAAGGTCGCCTCGGAGCAGCCCGTTGAAATCTTCGGAGAGTAGGTGGGGACGGCTGACACCCGTTATCGTGTTTCCCCATTGAACCGTTTCCGAAGTGGGACGGGAGGTGAGGAATGAGGGGCCCGCGACGGAGCGGGCAAGAAGAGTGGTACCGCAGAGGGAGTATAAGCCTTTGTCTCTTAGCATAATAAGAGACGGGGGTTTTTTTTATAAAGAAAGCACTTCTCTGCATTGCAGTATAAAAGGCCTTTCCGGCGGAGACGGAAAGATCGGGCAGATGGAAAAACTGCCGGATGTTTTGTGGGAATGGAAAAAAGTATGAGGAGGAATAAGATGATGAGAAGCGATAATGTGAAAAAAGGTCCGGAAAGGACTCCAAACAGAAGCCTGTTTTACGCTTTGGGATATACAGATGAGGAACTGGACCGTCCGCTGATCGGCGTGGTAAGCGCTTACAGTGAGATCGTTCCCGGACATATGCACCTGGATAAGCTGGCTCAGGCTGCAAAGGACGGTGTCCGCCTGGCAGGCGGAACTCCCGTTCTGGTTCCTGCCATCGGCGTCTGTGACGGAATCGCCATGGGACATCAGGGCATGAAGTATTCCCTTCCCAGCCGCGAACTGATCTGTGATTCCATCGAGACCATGGCGCAGGCACATTGCTTTGACGGTCTGGTGCTGGTACCGAACTGTGACAAGATCGTACCCGCCATGCTTATGGCAGCAGCCAGACTGAATATTCCTTCCATCGTTGTCAGCGGAGGCCCGATGCTGGCCGGCCGGCAGGGAAAACGAAAAGTCAGCCTTTCTCAGATGTTTGAGGCAGTCGGCGGCTTCAAAGCCGGTCTGATCGATCAGGAGACTCTGGACGATTATACTCAGAATACCTGCCCCGGCTGCGGAAGCTGTGCGGGAATGTATACGGCCAACAGCATGAACTGCTTGTCTGAGGCCATCGGCATGGCGCTTCCAGGAAACGGAACCATTCCGGCTGTGTATTCAGCCAGAGTACAGCTGGCCAAACATGCAGGCATGAAGATCATGGAGCTGGTAGAAAAGGATGTAAAACCGAGAGATATCCTTACACCGCAGGCATTTGAAAATGCTCTGGCTACGGACATGGCTCTGGGCTGCAGCACCAACAGTGTTCTGCATCTGCTTGCGATCGCCAATGAAGCAGGAGTTCCCATGGATCTGGAAACGATCAACAAGGTAAGTTCCAGAACACCGAACTACTGTCACCTGGCTCCGGCAGGTCCCACTCACATCGAGGACCTGTATGAGGCAGGAGGAGTACAGGCAGTGATGAAGCAGCTGGCGGACGGCGGACTTCTTCATACATCTCTGATGACCGTAACGGGAAAAACCGTGGGAGAGAATCTGGCCGGTGCGGTGAACAGAAATACAGAGGCGATCCGTCCCATGGACAATCCTTACAGCACCACCGGAGGAATCGCTGTTCTCTGGGGCAACATTGCAAAGGACGGCTGTGTGGTGAAGAGAAGCGCCGTGGCGGATGAGATGCTGGTGCATCAGGGACCGGCCCGCGTGTTTGACGGAGAAGAGGAGGCCATCGGAGCCATTTATGCCGGGAAGATCAAACCGGGAGACGTGGTGGTGATCCGGTACGAAGGCCCCAAAGGAGGCCCGGGAATGCGGGAGATGCTGAATCCCACCAGTGCTCTGGCCGGAATGAAGCTGGACAAATCGGTGGCACTGATCACCGACGGACGGTTTTCAGGAGCATCCAGAGGTGCATCCATCGGACATGTAAGCCCGGAGGCGGCAGAAGGAGGAGCAATTGCTCTGGTAGAGGAAGGGGATCTGATCTCCATCAACATTCCGGAAGGCCGGCTGAACGTTCTGGTCGATGAAGAGGAACTGGAAAAGAGGAGAGCGGCCTGGAAGGCTCCGGCACCCAAAGAAACGGCCGGATGGCTTGGCCGCTATGCAAGGCTGGTAAGCAGTGCGAATACGGGGGCGGTATTAAGATAGATCAGGAAGGAGCAGGTGACAAGATGAAATTGACAGGGGCGGATATTATTGCCGAGGTTCTCATAGAACAGGGTGTGGACACGATTTTCGGCTATCCGGGAGGCGCGGTTCTGAATATTTATGACTCCCTTTATAAATACAGCGATCAGATCCGTCATGTGATGACGGCTCATGAGCAGGGCGCAGCCCATGCGGCAGACGGATATGCAAGAGTGACGGGAAAGACGGGGGTCGTTCTTTCCACCAGCGGTCCGGGAGCCACAAACCTGGTAACGGGTATTGCAACGGCATATATGGACAGCATCCCCATGGTAGCCATTACGGGAAATGTGGGAACCAGCCTGATTGGCAAGGACAGCTTTCAGGAGGTATTCATTACAGGAATTACCATGCCGATCACAAAGCATAATTATACAGTCAGAAATGTAAAGGATCTGGCGGACACGCTCAGAGATGCATTCCGTATTGCCCAGAGCGGCAGAAAGGGTCCGGTACTGGTGGACGTACCCAAGGATGTGACGGCAGCGGTTACGGAATTTGAGAGAAAACCTGCAGGAAAATTTCTGTATGTGACCAATGTGGATCAGGAAGCGGTCCGCCAGGTGGCAGAAGAGCTCAATCAGGCGCAGCGCCCGGTGATCTATTTCGGAGGCGGAGTGGTGGCTTCCGGAGCGGGAGAGCAGCTGCGGGAACTGATGGAGAAGGCGGATATCCCTGCTGCCTATACGCTGATGGCAGCAGGAGTAGTAGGGTATGAAGACCCTCACAATCTGGGGCTGCTGGGAATGCACGGCGGTCTGGTGAGCAATCTGGCGGTGGATCAGGCGGACCTGGTGCTGGCGTTCGGAACCAGGTTTGACGACAGGGTTGCTTCCGATACGAACAAATTCGCGAGAAATGCAAAACTGGTACATATTGATATTGATCCCAGTGAAGTAAATAAAAATGTGCGGGTGGACTACAGTCTGGTGGGAGATGCGGGAGACGTGCTGAAGGCGATGCTTCCTTATGTAAAGGAGACCCGCCACGACGACTGGATGGCATGGATCAGCGAGAAGAAAAAGGCAGATTACCAGCCGGTGGATGACGACCGCGTGATCCGGCCTCATCAGCTTATGCGCAGCCTGTGCCGGATGGCGGGAGAGGATGCGGTTTATGTAACGGATGTGGGTCAGCATCAGATGTGGGCGGCTCAGTATCTTCGTCATGTGAAGACCAGAAGCTTCCTTACCAGCGGCGGACTGGGGACCATGGGATACGGCTATGGAGCAGCGATCGGAGCGACTTTCGGATGTGATGGAAAACGCCGGGTGATCCATATTACAGGAGACGGTTCCTTCCATATGAATATGAACGAAGCCTGTACGGCAGTAAGCTACGGCCTTCCGATCATTACTGTGATCATGAACAATCAGGTTCTCGGAATGGTACGGCAGTGGCAGACAGCATTTTATGACAAGAGATATTCCAGCACGGATCCTCACAGAAAGACAGACTTTGCCAGGGTGGCGGAAGGCTTCGGAGCAAAGGGATTCCGGTGTGAGACTCTGGAGGAGTTTGAAAAGGCTATGGAGCAGGCCTTAAAGGAAAACGGTCCCGTATGGATCGACTGCAGGATTGAAAAGGATGAAAAGGTTCTTCCCATGATCCCTGCAGGAGCCAGTGTGGAAGACATCATGCTCAACTGACGGACCGAAGGGAAAAGGAGAATCGATATGGCAAGAGAAGTACTCAGCATTCTGGTGGATAACCACGCAGGTGTTCTGACTCGGGTATCGTCCATGTTCGGACGCCGGGGATTTAATATTGACAGTCTGACCGTTTCTGCTACCAGTGATCCGGGAATCTCCCGCATCACAGTGGTGGTTCAGGCAGATGAGGCAGATCTGGAGCAGATCATCAAACAGACAGCCAGACTGGAAGAAACGAGAGATATTTTTGTGCTGAAGCGGGAAAACAGCCTGTTCAGAGAGCTTCTGCTGGTAAAGGTAGCAGCAGATGAAAAGACCCGTTCTCCGATCCGGGAGATTGCCGGAATCTACAAGGCGAAGATCATTGACCTGTCTGTAGGCAGCATGATCATGGAGCTGACAGGAGAGCCGGAGAAGATCGATGCATTTCTGAAGATTCTTTCCGGATACCGCATACTGGAAATGTGCCGCACGGGAATCACGGCTCTGGAAAGAGGCGGGCTGGAGACCATGCCCGTGGGAATTTAAAAAACAAGATGCCTCCCGCAGCATGGCCCCAGGACTTTTCTGCGGTGCAGATAGATTCAAATAAGAAAAAGGAAAAGGAGAAAGAGAGCTATGGTAAAGAAATATTATGACGGAGACTGCAATTTAGGAGTACTGGACGGAAAAAAGGTAGCCATTATGGGTTATGGCAGCCAGGGTCATGCACATGCCCTGAATCTTCATGAGAGCGGAGTGGATGTGATCGTGGGTCTGAGAAAGGATTCTGCCAGCTGGGCAAAGGCGGAAGCCGCCGGCCTTACGGTAATGGAGGTTCCGGAAGCAGCAAAGGCCGCAGATGTGGTTATGATGCTGGTTCCCGATGAGATTTCAGCAGATATCTATAACAGCCAGGTTGCTCCCTATATGGAAGAGGGAAATACCCTGATGTTTGCCCATGGCTTCAACATTCATTATAAACTGGTAAATCCGGCAAAGAACATCGACGTGATCATGGTAGCTCCCAAGGGACCGGGACATGTGGTAAGAAGCACCTATACGGAAGGACAGGGCGTTCCCAGCCTGATCGCGGTATACCAGGATTTCACAGGACGCGCCAAGGATACGGCTCTGGCTTATGCTTCCGGAATCGGCGCAGGCAGAGCAGGAATTCTGGAGACTACCTTCAAGGAGGAGACAGAGACTGATCTGTTCGGTGAGCAGGCGGTACTGTGCGGCGGCGTGACCGAGCTGATGAAGGCAGGATTTGAAACTCTGGTAGAGGCCGGATATGAGCCGGAGATGGCTTATTTTGAGTGTATTCATGAGATGAAGCTGATCGTGGATCTGATCAATAAAGGCGGCTTCGGCATGATGAGATATTCCATTTCCAATACGGCTGAGTACGGTGACTACCGCACCGGAAAGAGACTGATCACGGAAGAGACGAGAAAAGAGATGAAGAAAGTTCTTACGGAGATCCAGGACGGTACATTTGCCAGCGAGTTCATGACCGAGTTCTCTCCGGCAGGCGGACGCAAGGTGAAATTCCTGGCACGTCGGAGAATGGAGAGCGAGCATCTTCTGGAGAAGGTGGGAGCAGAGCTGAGAAAGATGATGAGCTGGCTGAAATAAAAAAAGAAAAGGCTTGCAGCCTGGAGCAGAGGGCGGTTAAGGTTCGTCCTCTGCTTTTCTTTTATAAAAAGGGCTTCAGACTGCGGCTTTCAGCTGCTCGATCAGCTGTTTGGCAGTACGGGGGCTCCGGCCTCCGCTGCGGATGGCAAAACTTTCTGCTTTCCGGATCAGCTCGTCCCGGTCAATGGACAGCTCGTAGAGAGATGCCAGATCCAGTACGATCTGTATGTAAAGATCTTTGTTGGGGCGGGAGAAGGTGACCTTAAGACCGAAACGGGCGGAAAGGCTTAAAAGCTCCTGCATGGTATCAGCCAGATGAAGGTCGTCCCCTTCCCGGTCGGTAAAGCTTTCCTTGATCAGATGACGGCGGTTGGAGGTGGCGTATACCACCAGATTCGGTCCGTGACTGCTTACGCTTCCTTCCAGGATCGCTTTGAGGGCGGCAAAATCATTATCATTGGAGGAAAAGCTCAGATCGTCGATAAAAAGGATGAATTTCAGAGGATTGGAGCTTAAGGAATCCATCAGGTCCGGGATCTGATACAGCTGGTTCTTTTTTACTTCAATCAGCCGCAGACCCCGGTCTGCAAATTCGTTGGCAATGGCTTTTACCGTGCTGCTTTTTCCTGTTCCGGCGTCGCCGTACAGCAGAGCGTTGACAGCCGGCCGGCCTTCCAGCAGAGCCAGAGTATTGGCAATTACCTTATTTCTCTCAGCTTCGTAGCCGGACAGCTCGGACAGTCTCTGGGGATCGGGGTGACGGACAGGGACCAGATGGCCGTCTGACACCGTAAAGACATGGTACTTGGCATAGATTCCGTAGCCTTTCTGGGGAAGATTTTCCATGGTATCCCGGTAGGAAGCCGGGAAATCCCGGTCTGAGACGGTCCATACAGGGAGAAGGGAGCCTTCCGGTGTGCAGCTGCGGCAGCAGGAACCGTCGAAACGGGAAAGGGTCTGAAGGAACTGAAGTTCTTCCTTCAGACGGTCATTGAGCAGAGCGGTCTGGCGGGATGCTTCGGTAATATAGAAGTTTTCATCTTCCAGTACGGTGTTCAGCAGATAGGCGCTGAAATCGTCTGTTCTGGCCAGAAGAGCCCGGGCAAATTCGCAGTAAGCGTCCACAAAGGGGGCTCCGGAATCAGGATCGGAGTCCAGCAGGGCCAGCAGACGGGAAATGACAGGGTCGTGAAGCAGATTCCGGAAGATCACAAGACTGTGAAGTCCGGAAGATAATGGTTTCATGGATTCCATAGAGATACCTCCTGTGTCAAAAATCATACTTCTACCAGTATAGCGGGTTGAAGAAACAGATGCAAGAGTCTGTATTTCAGGAAAGCAGGGAATTGTCACAGAAACAGATGTACGTAAAGTGCGGAAAATAAAACAGGAAAGGAATAAGAGAAATGGAAAATCTCACATTGGATAAAATCTACCATGCAGCCTATGTGCTGAAATCAGTGGCAAGAAAAACAGACCTGATCAAGGCAGTCGGTCTGTGTCCGGGAAGCGATATCTATCTGAAAACGGAAAATCTCCAGGTGACCGGAAGCTTCAAGGTACGGGGAGCCTACTATAAAATGAGCCAGCTGACAGAGGAAGAGAAGGCAAAGGGAGTGATCGCCAGCAGCGCGGGAAATCACGCACAGGGCGTGGCTCTGGCTGCGAAGCAGAACGGGATTCCCTGTGTGATCTGCATGCCTGACGGAGCACCGATCAGTAAGGTGGAGGCGACAAAATCTTACGGAGCCAGAGTATGCCTGGTGAAAGGAGCTTACGACGATGCCTACGATTATGCCTGTCAGCTTCAGGAACAGGAAGGATATACCTTTATCCATCCCTTTAATGATCCGGCGGTGATTGCCGGACAGGGAACCATCGGTCTGGAGATCCTGGATCAGATGCCGGATGTGGATGTGGTCCTGGTACCGGTAGGAGGGGGCGGCCTGATCAGCGGTGTGGCTTTTGCCATTAAAAAGCTCCATCCGGAATGCAAGGTATATGGGGTGCAGGCAGCCGGAGCTCCCAGCATGAAGGAGTCAATGGAGAAAAAAGAGGCGATCACCCTGGATTCCGTATCCACGTTTGCGGACGGGATTGCAGTGAAGCACCCGGGCGACCTGACGTTTGATCTGGTAAGCCAGTACGTGGACGGAGTAGTAACGGTAACAGACGATGAAACAGCCTGCGCGGTTCTGGCTCTGATGGAGAAGCAGAAGCTGGTGACGGAGGGAGCGGGAGCAGTGGCAGTAGCTGCCGCCATGTTCGGAAAGGTGGACCTTCAGGGGAAGAAGGTAGTGTGTCTTCTTTCAGGAGGAAATATCGATGTGAATATTCTGAGCAGGGTGATCAACCGCGGCCTGGTTATGGCGGGAAGAAACAGCACCCTGACTCTTCAGCTGGAGGATAAACCGGGGCAGCTGAAGGATGTGAGCGAGATCATCAGCCGTTGCGGAGGAAATGTGGTGAGAGTACACCATAACCAGAGTGATACCAATATGGCGATTACCAGCTGTTATCTGACGGTGAGCATGGAAACCAGAGACAGAGCCCAGGTGGAGCAGATCAAAAAAGAACTGGTACAGGCAGGCTTTCAGCTGATTTCCAATACCTGAGAAAAACTGGAGAGCGAAGGGGCCGGAATTAGGGGTTGTGGGGCAGGGCCTGCCTATGGTATAGTAAAGGGGCTTTCATGCACATAAGAAAGGATGACGACAATGAAAAATGATTTGCTTACCATAGGAGGCTTTACCATTCACGGGTACGGACTGATGATAGGCATCGGGATCGTTGCTGCTTACTGGATGGCGGAATACCGCTCAAAGCGGTACCGGCTGGATCCGGACCACCTGTTCTGGATTCTGATCTTTGGAGTAGGCAGCGGAATTCTGGGGGCCAAACTGCTGTACTACATCACGATCTGGAGAGAGATTGCGGAAAATCCCAGGCTTCTGCTGGACTTTGCAGGCGGATTCGTGGTTTATGGAGGAATTATTGCGGGAATCGCCGCAGGATATCTGTACTGTCGGGTAAAAAAGATCGATTTTCTCAGATATCTGGATCTGGTAGTGCCTTCAGTAGCTCTGGCTCAGGGGTTCGGCCGGATCGGCTGTTTTCTGGCCGGATGCTGCTACGGAATGCCATGGAACGGTGCCTGTGCAGTGACGTTTACAGAATCCCAGTATGCTCCGAACGGAATTGCACTTTTCCCGTCCCAGCTGCTGTCCAGTGCGCTGGATTTCGCCCATTTTTTCCTGCTGTGTTTTCTTGCACGGAAAAATGACCGGCCCGGCCGGATCGGAGCGTTTTATCTGGTATTTTACAGCATCGGAAGATTTTTTATCGAATTTCTGCGGGGAGATCTGGAAAGGGGACAGGTGGGAAGCCTTTCCACTTCTCAGTTCATTTCCCTGTTCACGGCTGCTGCCGGTGCAGGGCTGCTGATTCTGCTGAAGACAGGAAACACAAAAACAGAAGAATAAAAACAGATATCGGACTCTTCGGAGTCCGTTTTCTGCTTCAGGAAACAGACAGAAGTCTGGGGTATTTTCTGAAACAGCATGACAAACGAAAACAGGGAGAGGCTGGATTATGGATCGAAAGATTACAATTTATTACACATCGGATACACATGGAAATCTGTTTCCCGCTGAAAACGGCCAGGGGAGTATGCTGCAGTGCTTCCGGGAGTTCGAAAAAGACGGAAATACCCTGATCCTGGATGGGGGAGACACGATCCAGGGTTCTCCCCTGATCAAATATCTCCGGGAGTCGGGAACGTTTTCCCAGGTGATCCCCCAGGCATTCAATCAGGCGGGATATGACTGCTTTGTGCTGGGAAATCATGATTTTAATTACGGCACTGAGAAGCTGGAAGAATTTCTCAATGCCATGAACAGTCAGTGCCTGACAGCGAATCTGAAGGACCTTACAGGAAAGCTTCCGGTAAAGGGATGGACGGTGCGTACCATGGAAAACGGACTGCGGGCAGGAATCTGCGGTGTGGTGACAGACTGCGTGAATCTCTGGGAGGCCGAAGAAAATCTGACAGGTATGAAGGTGACAGATGCCTTTCTGGCAGCGCGGGAAGCGCTTTCTCAGATGAAAAGGAACTGTGATCTCACTGTCTGCATTTATCACGGCGGCTATGAGTGTGATCTGGAAACAGGAAAAAGGCTTTGCGGAGGCAAAGAAAATATAGCCTGCCGGATCATGGAGGAACTGGATTTTGACCTGCTTCTCACGGCTCATCAGCATATGGAAACGGCAGGAAGAACGGTCTGCGGCACCTACACGCTGCAGCTGCCGCCCAATGGGGCAAAATATGGAAAGATCATTCTGAAAGAGAGGGAACAGGGATGGGAAATCAGCGGGGAACTGATTCAGCCGGGACCGGAGATTCCGGAAGGAATGATGAAAACGCTGAAGCCTGTTCAGGAAGCGGAGAAACGATGGAAGCAGCGGGTAATAGGCACACTGCAGGAAACAATTCCGGCAACGTCTCCTCTGGAAAGAGCGTTGAACGGAACCGGGCTGGCGGATCTGGGAAATCAGGTACAGCTGTGGAAAACGGGGGCGGATATTGCCTGTATGGGTCTGCCTAATGGAGCAGCCGGCCTGGGACAGCAGGTGCGTTTGGAGGATATGCTGCGGTCATATCCCTTTTCCAACCGCCTGGTGGTGCTTACGGTGACCGGCAGAATTCTGAAGGAAGCTCTGGAACGGTGCGCTTCCTATTTTGACCTGGAGGACGGCCGGGTGGTTATTTCAGAACGTTTTACAAAGCCCAAGGAAGAGCATTACAATTATGATTACTATGCAGGTGTGGAATATACGGCAGATCTGAGACGGCCGGTGGGCAGCAGGGTCAGTGAAATACTGATCAACGGAGAACCGCTGGAAGAGGAACGGACCTACCGCCTGGCTACCAGTGATTACCGGGCTACGGGGACAGGCGGCTATGAATGCTTTCAGGAATGTCCGGAACCGGAGATTTTTCCGGGAGATATTCAGTCGGCGATCATGGACTATTTAAAAGAGCATCCGGATGAGACGGTCAGACGTCTGGGACAGGTCCGCCTTATCTGGAAATAAAAATGAGCGGCTGAAAATCAGCCGCTCATTTTTACGGATTTGTGGTAAGATAGGGGGAAAGGATGAGAAGGAGGAATCTGTTATGGAACAGTATGAACTGAGTGTATGCGGCCTGAGCCGTTCTCTTCCCCTGGTGCCCATAGACGGGAACAGGGCGTTTGCCAGCTTTGTAGTGATCGGAGATACGGAACTTGTGGAAAAAGCTGCTGTGGAGCTGGCAAAACAGATGCCGGAGGCAGATGCAGTTCTGACAGCAGAGGCAAAGGGAATTGCCCTGGCCTATGAAATCAGCCGTCAGCTTGGATTGAAGGAGTTTATTGTAGCCAGGAAAAGCGTGAAATCCTATATGAAGAATCCCATCAGCGAAAGTGTCCATTCCATTACCACGAAGGGAGAGCAGCATATCTATCTGGATGAGGCAGACGGAGAGAAGCTCAGGGGGAAGAGGGTCTGCATTGTGGATGATGTGATTTCCACCGGAGAGTCGCTTCGGGCAGTGGAAGAGCTGGCAAAAAAAGCCGGAGGGCAGGTAGTCTGCCGGGCGGCGGTGCTGGCGGAAGGAGACGCGGCGAAGAGAAAGGATATTCTGTTTCTGGAAAAGCTGCCGCTGTTTGAAAAGACGGAACAGGGCTACAGGGCCATGGAGTGACGGGAAACCGTTGATTTCCGAAACAGTAGGGAATAGGAATAAAAGGGGGGCTGCCGCTCCTGCAGGCAATGCGTCTGCGGGAACAGCAGCCCTTTGAATGAATAAGAAAAGAAGAACAGCAGAATTAATAGCCGATCACAGTGGCAAGCATCAACAGCATGCAGCCGATGACAACCCAGATACCGAACAGTTTGATAATAAAGCGGAACCAGCGGCTGAAGGGAATATTTCCGGCACCTACAAATCCCATAGTTGCAGCAGCGTGAGGAAGAATGAAGTTACAGAAGCCATCGCCGAAGTTAAAGGCCAGAACGGCAGTCTGACGGCTCATTCCCACCAGATCGGCCACAGGTACCATAATAGGCATGGTGATAGCGGCCTGTCCAGAACCGCTGGTGACAAAGAAGTTAATCACAATGTGCATCAGGAACATAACGGGTGCCTGAAGCAGCTGGGGAACATAATTCAGGATATTGGCCAGGTTGTAGACAATGGTATCCATAATACCGCCTTGATTGATGATTAAGGTAATACCGTAGGCGAAACCAATCATCATGGAGGTACTGGCCATTCCCTTTGCTCCCTTTACAAAGGATTTGCAGATGGCATTGGGATGCATGCGGTTTGCGATTCCGGACAGGACGCCCATATATACAAAGAGGGTACCGGACATTTCCAGATCCAGTTCTCCCTTCACTCCTTCGTAAATCATGAGGATCAGGAAAAAGGCGATCACGATGGTTACGGGAATATGCTTTTTTTCAAAATTGGGGATATGGTCTGTATTCAGCTGATCCAGTCCCAGGTCGATTCCGTAGACATAGCTCTTTGTGGGATCTGCTTTGACCTTCAGGGCATAGCGGACAACGTAGATGATGGTCACGATCAGGAACGGAATCATGCAGAACAGACGGTAGCCCATGCCGGAAAAGATGGGCAGCTCGGCGATGGTCTGAGCCGTACCTGTATTGGAAAGGTTCATGGCGCCGCAGGAGAATCCTACGCTTCCGCCTAACATAATCATGGAAACACCTACGATGGCGTCAAATCCCAGCGCGGCTGACATGACCAGGCCGACGGTGGCAAAGGGAATCCAGGAGTTGAAGCCTGCGGGAATGCAGATCAGGGCGAACATAACCATGATTGTGGCTACAACTACCCATTCACGGCCTTTTACCTTCCGGCTGATGGTTCCGGCGATGCCCTGAAGAGCGTTGGTGTCAAGGGCGATTCCAAGGCCGCCTCCTGCGCAGAGCAGGGCGAAAATAATGCTGCCGGCACTGGACAATCCGGGATAGATAAAGGAAAGAATGGTCAGGGGATTGACAGGATTCTGTTCCGTGTAGTGGAAGGAGGTCGGATCTACCATAGTCTGACCGGATTCGCTGGTAACACGATCATAGGCTCCTGCAGGAACCAGATAAGTAAGGGCGCAGGCCAGCAACATGACAACAGCAATAATTACCAATGAATGGGGAATTTCCATTTTTTTCTTTTTGTTCATTTGCTCACATCCTTTTAAAGAACATATTCTTCATATTCGAATTCGCAGGGATTTCCGGGACAGATATAGACTCTGCTGTCCGTCAGATTGATTATGATGGAATATACGGTGGAATGATCATAGCTGATATGACGGCAGATGGAACTGGGATATCCTTTATGATCCTTCAGAATTTCCTTCAGAGTATTTTCATCTACCCGGCCTCCGTATTCTTCCAACAGCTCTCTCAGACGCTTTCCTCTGTCAATGTCAGGATCCTCAACACGGTTGCGGCTGGGATTTACGGTAAAACGGTTTCCGGTGGAGATAATGCCGTTTCTGGGAAGAACTTCATCTTCTCCACCAGGATAGCATTCAAAATCTACAGCCTGTCCGTCCCGGCTTGCAATGAGCATATTGGTGGAAACCGTACGGAAGGCATTTCTTTGAATCCGGCAGGCCTCTTCCAATGTGCGGCTTTCCCATACTTTCTTCCGGATCACGGTACCGGGGACAGCCATTCCGGCTCCGTCCTCTTTTGAGGTGAGAGCGCTGTTTACCAGACCGATACCGCAGTTGTTGTACCCGTCCCGGATCAGCTGACCGGCCTCGGATACGCCGATGGCCCGAAAGCCATCTTCTCTCACAATGCGGAGAACGACCAGATGATTCTTCACGCCCTGGCTCAGATCACAGTTCTTGAAAAGGTAGTTTTTTCCGGTGTGACTGTTGAAGCAGATTCCGGTGGAGCATTCCTGCTTCCAGTCGAACTGAGAGATCTCATACCGGGCATTTACTGCCATGATCTCTTCTACCGTGTGACCGGAGCCGTCTGCGATTCCTCTCAACTCGTCGGCAATATCGCGGTCAAATTCCTCCGTTGCTTGCTGAAATTTCCGGGAATAATCCAGGACGGCATCCCAGGTGAATTTTTTCTCAAATTTCTTTTTGTAATATGCAATGGAGGTATTGATTTCCTCTGCTGCCTGGCGGCCGTACTGAACTCCGCGTTCATAGGGTGTAGGCGCATCCATGGTTATGATTTTAAAAAAACTCATGCGTTTGTAACAGCTCCTTTCTGAAATGATATTCCTGTGTAGTTTTAAGATATAGGTATATTATAAATAAAAAATAAACTCAAATCTAATATATTTGCGGCAATAGTGCCATAAACAACTGCTTATGGAAAAAGAACGAGAATGGGAAATGGGAGAATATGAATTGACAAAGAGAAAAGAGCCGATATATGATTTAAGAATTCATAGGATTCTTATCTATATTTCGATAGTTTTTTGGGGGGGGAATATGTATGGACAGTAAGAAACTGATGTATGTGGAAACAATTGCTCAGGAGGGGAACCTGACAAAAGCGGCCAAACGACTTTATATGTCTCAGCCGGCTCTGACTATTTTCCTGAATAAGCTGGAGGCTCAGTTGGGAGTGAAGCTGTTTGACCGGACCAATAATCCCATACGTCTTACCTTTGCGGGAGAACGGTACGTATCGGAGATGAAAAAAATAGTTCAGATCGAGCAGAATCTGGAAAAGGAGTTCAAGGAGATCGCGGCCAACCAGAGGGGCCGTCTGTCAGTGGGGATCGGAAATGCCAGAGGGGATTACTGGCTTCCCTTCATTATGACGGAGTTTAAGAGGCAGAATCCCAATATTGACGTGAGAATTGTAGAGGGAAGAGGTTCTCAGTTTGAGGAATGGCTGCTGACGGGAAAGATCAATCTTGCGATTACGGCTCTGCCTATTTTTTCTTCGGATATTGCTTATGAAACCATTTCCCAGGAGATTATTTTTCTGGCAGTAAATAAAGGAAATCCCATATTGAAGGGAATGGACGTTTCTCACAACGGCCTTCATCATCTGCTGCGCCTTGACCCTAATCTCCTCAACGGTCAGAAATTTTTATGCCCGTCACCTGGACACGGCCTTTATCATTGCACAATGCAGATTTTTGAACGGCATGGAATATGTCCGGGAGAATTGGAAGAGATTAATAATAGTGATACGGCATATCATTTGGCGTGTGCCGGTTTCGGTTTGGTTTTTACTCCGGACAGCAGCGCCACACCGCCTTACCCTCCGGAAAACCCTGTATTTTGTACTGTCGATGATCCGCCTTATTCCCGAAAGATTGTAGCAGCTTACAATAAATATGTAGGCTGTTCTCCCATAGCCAGAAAGTTTATTGATGTGACAAAAAATGTAGTATCTACTTGTCCGGCTTTGCAGATTCCGGGAAGAACCGACTGAAAAACAAGATTTTCCTTGTCAGAACCGGTTTCATCAGGTAGAATGGACGCTGGCGGCGAAAAGCCATCTTGAAATGAAAAAAGGAGTCAGTCATGAGCATATTAAACGTAGAGCATTTGAGCCACGGCTTTGGTGACCGGGCGATTTTCCATGATGTGTCCTTCCGCCTGCTCAAGGGGGAGCATATCGGTCTGGTGGGGGCCAACGGTGAGGGAAAATCTACTTTCATGAATATTATTACGGGAAAGCTCCAGCCGGACGAAGGAAAGGTGGAGTGGGCGAAGAACGTGCGGGTCGGATATCTGGATCAGCACACCGTGCTGGAAAAAGGAATGACCATCCGGGATGTGTTAAAGAGCGCCTTTTCCTTTCTGTTTGAGATGGAGGAAAAAATGAATGCCATCTGTGATTCCATGGGAGAGGCCTCCGAGGAAGAAATGACGGCGATGATGGAGGAACTGGGAACCATTCAGGATCTCCTTATGGCTCACGATTTCTATGTGATCGATTCCAAGGTGGATGAGATCGGACGGGCATTCGGACTGGATGAACTGGGGATGGATAAGGATGTGACAGAGCTTTCCGGAGGGCAGAGAACGAAGGTGCTGCTGGGGAAGCTGCTGCTGGAAAAGCCCGATATCCTTCTTCTGGACGAGCCAACCAACTATCTGGATGTTCAGCACATTGAATGGCTGAAACGGTATCTGCAGGAATATGAGAATGCCTTTATTCTCATTTCCCATGACATTCCGTTTCTGAACAGCGTGATCAATCTGATCTATCATATGGAGAATCAGCGGCTGGACCGCTATGTGGGAGATTATGATAAATTTCAGGAAGTTTATGCCATGAAGCGTTCTCAGCTGGAGGCAGCTTATAAGCGGCAGCAGCAGGAGATCGCTGACCTGCAGGATTTTGTGGCCCGGAATAAGGCTCGTGTGGCTACAAGAAATATGGCCATGTCCCGTCAGAAAAAGCTTGACAAGATGGAAGTGATCGAGCTGGCAAAGGAAAAGCCCAAGCCGGAGTTCCACTTCCTCAATGCCCGAACCTCCGGAAAGATGATCTTTGAAACGAAGGATCTGGTGATCGGCTATGAGGAGGCATTGTCCAGACCTTTAAATTTCTCCATGGAAAGAGGAGAAAAGGTGGTTCTGGTAGGAGCCAACGGCATAGGGAAGACCACGCTGTTAAAGAGCCTGCTGGGGCTGATTCCGTCTCTGTCCGGAGAAGTGGAGCAGGGAGATTATCTGTCCATCGGCTATTTTGAACAGGAAACCGCTCCGGGAAATACCACTACCTGTATTGAAGAGATCTGGAAGGAATTTCCGTCCTATACCCAGTACCAGGTTCGTTCGGCCCTGGCCAAGTGCGGATTGACCACAAAGAATATTGAAAGTCAGGTACGGGTGCTTTCCGGAGGAGAACAGGCTAAGGTGCGGCTGTGCAAGCTCATGAACCGGGAGACCAATGTGCTTCTTCTGGATGAGCCGACCAACCATCTGGACGTGGATGCCAAGGAAGAACTGAAGCGGGCTCTGAAGGAGTATAAGGGCAGTATTCTTCTGATCTGCCATGAACCGGAGTTTTACGAAGGTCTGGCTACCAGGGTGATGGACTGCTCGGAGTGGGCGCTGCGGATATAGGGAGTCTGCCCTGAATTTTACAGAAATCATACAAAACCGGGATGATAAACTTTACATTTTCTTTCTATACTGAGAATCGTAAGATCATTACAAACCATTCAGGAGGAAGAATATGAGAAAGAAAAAAATCATCTCGGTTTTTTTAACAGGAGCAATGCTGGTAGGAGCTCAGCAGGCATGGGCCGCTACCGTTCATTACAATGATTCCAGTGTGACAGGAAATCCGGAGGAATGGAACGCCTATGTGGCAGGGTGGAATGAACTGGCATCTGATTTTACCCAGGTTTCCCTGACTCCCGGCTGCGCTGCCACGGAGATTAATTTTGCCTGGTACAATGAAGGAACAGAGGGAAGCCCGGTGGTGTATTTCGGAACGGATCCTCAGAATATGAAAGCTTATAACGGAACGGCCGGCACGGTGGATTCCAGCCTGACAGGAGGAAAGTCCTACTGCTATAACTATGTGACGGTGACCGGACTTCAGGAAAACACCACCTACTATTACGCAGTGAGCAAGGGAGATACGGTTTCTGCCACGGAGACCTACAAAACCGGGGATTTCAACGATGTAAAGATCCTGTATGTGGGCGATCCTCAGGTAGGAGCCTCCAAGGGACAGCCTCAGGGCGGAGAAAAGCTGGCGCAGGGAACGGGAGCAGCCAATACGGCGGCCAGAAATGACGGATTTGCATGGGATCGTACTCTGGATACAGCTCTGGCTCAGAATCCGGATGTGAACTTTATGATTTCTGCCGGAGACCAGGTAAACAATACAGGAAACGCCAAGGAAGAGGAGTACGCCGCATATCTGTCTGCCAGTGCCTTAAAGAGCCTGCCTACCGCTACTACCATCGGAAACCATGATTCTCTTAATCCGGATTACTCCTATCATTTCAACAATCCCAATCCTACGGGACTGGGCATGACCCAGGCAGGTGGAGATTATTATTACAGCTACGGCCCGGGACTGTTCATCGTTCTGAATACCAACAACTATAATGCGGCTGAACATAAGGAAGCGATCCGTCAGGCCGTGGAGGCTTATCCGGATGCACAGTGGCGCGTGGTAACCATTCACCAGGATATTTACGGCTCCGGTCTGGATCACTCTGACACAGACGGTATGATTCTCCGTACCCAGCTTACACCGATCTTCGACGAGTTCGACATTGATGTGGTGCTCCAGGGCCATGATCATACCTACAGCCGTTCCAAGATTCTTTACGGAGACAAGCAGGAGCACGGCAGCTATGAATTCCGCCTCAATGATGCAGGGGATGATTACGA
>CALWRQ010000021.1 GCA_944383965.1 uncultured Lachnospiraceae bacterium | reverse complement strand
CACTTTTGCAGTACGACAAGCGGTGACTGTACACGTTTCCGTGTGTGTCCTGCGGACTCCACACATATGGCCTGCTATCTTGTTGCAGAACTTAGAAATCTTAATTTGTACAGTGACTTGTCGCCAGTTTCCTAACTTGACATTCGCTCCACGGAAAACCCGTCATTTTCAGACGGCAACCTCTCGCTTCATTGCTATCATGCCACAGCCCTATGAGTGTAGCACACTTTTTTTTGATTTGCAAGCACTTTTTTGCATTTTTCTTCGAGTTTTACAGGATTTTTCCCTGTAGTTCTTCTGATCCCCATTAATATAGAAGAAACCCGTCCCGGAGAAGCGGATTTCCGGTTCCGTTCCGGCCGGCGTCAAAATCATTTCTCTATTTTCCATTCTTACAGTATGTGTAATGGGCGCGTCTCCCATTCCTGCCCATGTTCATAAACCGGATGCCGAGATCGGGATTGTTCGTTACATAATTATAGAAGTTCCGTCCGAATACTCCGGCGGGTCCCCGTTCGATGGTCCAGGACTCCCCGTATACATCCGGAAGGGTAAATCCGTCGGGATATTTCGATCGATCATCATAGTCTCCGTTCCTGATCCTTCTGACCGCTTCATCTACCGTAAAAATCGTTTTCACCTCAAACAGCCGGTAGCGAATGTAATCCTGCACATTCATATGTGCCGCTTCCGCTTCCTGTTCAAGCTTTTTCTTATATTCGTCGCTTAAATCAAAGCGTATGGTCGCCATAGAGAGACCTCCTTTTTCTTTTACATTATATGCTGACAATGCAATTATATCATTGTCAGCATATAATGTAAAGGACTTTTTCTGTTTTTCTTTCCGAACTGCATCCAGCCTCCTTTCCGGAAAAGCCGCCCGAATCAGCTGTCTCGCAGCGTCTTTTTCCCGTCAAGCAGATTGCCCGGAACAGGAAAACAGCCGATAACATCCGAGGGGTTTTCTCTGTGTTATCGGCTGAGTCTCTCCGTTCCCGGCCCTGTTTCTGTTTTACAGCACCGGAACGTACAGTTCACAGCAGTGCCTGTCTACCAGTTCTTTTCTGTAGCATTCCATAACCGGCCTGTTTCCGTCCGACATATATTTCTGAAGAACCGTTTCCTCAAAGCAGGTTTCCCATGCAGCCGCAACCGCTTCGGCAGTATGCCAAATCAGAAACACGATATATCTGCCGCCCGGCAGTTCCCTGCTCTGTATTTCTTCCCCGGAATCAATACCGTTTTCCGGTTTCTCTGTGCAGACATCATATCGGCACAGACCGGGCTCCGTCAGGAAAGGATTATCCAGAGGAACCGCCCAGATTGTTGTCTTTGAATCGTACAGCCGATTTTCCCGCAGCCAGATTTTAAAACGGTTCATCAGCTCCCGGTTTTTATCACCATAGGCACCTGTTCTTCTCACATAGATCACCTTACGCGAAGGCAATACGGTTTCCCTTATCTGTATATAAAATTTCAACTGAAAATCTCCCATCTGAAAAGTACATCGATGTCTGAACCGATGATAAGCCCAGTTAAAATGATTTTCAAGAACTTTTTTAAATGGAACCGGTCAGATAACTGCTTCCGGAATCCTGCCTATCAGAGCATCCGGCAGGGGCTGTATAAGCTGTCAGATATTTCCAGGTGCATCAGTCCGAAATGTCAATTCCGATATCATACCACTTCCATGCCTGAGGATTGACAAAGCAGGCTCCGGGAGAACGTTTCTTCACCTCTTCCGCCACCCGGGCGAAATACCGGTCCGTTTCCTCCTTTCCCCACCGCTTCAGAAGCACGTCATGATGGAAGGGCATGATCAGCTGAGCATGATATTTGACCAGCAGCTCTGCCAGAACCTCCGGAGCCACCTGCACTCCCGCCTTCATTCCTCCGCCGTCTTCCCGCACTCCCGCCTGGCGCAGAAGCATATTGGGGCGGCGCACCCTGCATACATCAAACAGATCGTCCCAGATGACCCGGCCCGAAGCCACCAGCACAGAAAATCCGTTGGGGGTGGTGATCATAAAGTCCAGAGATTCCAGGGATCCCAGCTGATCACACCGTCCATGTCCCTCCGCCCCCATCTCTTTTCCGATGTCAAAGTCAGGGTCGTAAGTCCGTCCTCCGTTGGGATTGTGTTTGCACTGAAACACGTCCAGGGCAAAATCCGGAAAGCTGTACCGGCTGTTGGGATATAAAGGAAAGAGATTATCGTAGGGAATTCTGTGAAATTTCAGTACCTCTTCTGCAGACATATGGCCGCAGAGCACTTTCGAGTGAAATTTTTCCACAAAATATCCGATGTCACTGTCATGGTCGTAATGGCTATGAGTCAGAAGAATGTAATCCGCCCCGGTCACATCCTCACGGCTGAAGCCTCCTTCAAATGGTCCCTGGGCAAAGAACGGATCCAGCAGAATCACTTTGCCGCCCGGCAGAACCATTTCAAAGGAGCATCCCACATTAAACGGGCGGATCCGAATACTGTTCGATTTCATATAACCCCTCCTTACAGAATCACCGTTTTGCAATGCCGCTTTTTCTTGCCGCCTCACCTACGGCCTTAGCCACTGCCGGGCAGATCCTGGAGTCAAAGGCTGCCGGCAGAATATAGTCCCGGCTCAGTTCCTCTTCCGAAACCAGGGATGCGATGGCGGATGCCGCTGCAATCTTCATTTCATCATTAATATCTGCAGCGCGTACGTCCAGGGCTCCGCGGAACACTCCCGGAAATACCAGTACATTATTGATCTGATTAGGGAAATCCGATCTGCCCGTTCCCACCACAAAGGCCCCTGCAGCCATGGCTTCATCCGGCATGATCTCCGGAACGGGATTCGCCATGGCAAATACTACCGGATCCTTAGCCATGGACCGTACCATGTCCCCGGTAACGATTCCCGGAGCAGAAACGCCGATGAACACGTCCGCCCCTTCCATGGCCTGAGAAAGCCCGCCTCTTACCTGGGGATCGGTCAGTTCCGCCAGCTCTGCCAGAGCCGGATTGTCTTTCAGATCTTCTCTTCCAGGATAAACCACTCCATGAATGTCGCACAGTACCGCCGACTCCAGTCCCATGGTTCTCAGCAGCTTGAATATGGCTGTTCCGGCTGCTCCCGCTCCGGAAAATACTGCCTTCACCTCGGACAGCTTTTTGCCCTTCAGCCGCAGCGCATTGATCAGGGCTGCCGCCACCACAATAGCCGTTCCGTGCTGATCGTCATGGAAGATGGGAATGTCGCACTGCTCCTTCAGCAGGCGCTCCACCTCAAAACAGCGGGGGGCAGCGATATCTTCCAGGTTGATTCCCCCGAAAGAGCCTGCCATAAGGGCCACTGCATGGGCGATTTCCTCTGCGTTCTGGGAACGGACACACAGAGGGATGGCGTCCACGCCGCCGAAGGCCTTAAACAGTACGCATTTTCCCTCCATGACCGGCATGCCCGCTTCCGGACCGATATTCCCCAGGCCCAGAACAGCGGAACCATCCGTCACTACTGCTACCGTATTCCACCGGCGGGTCAGCTCAAAGCTCTTTTCCGGGTCCTTCTCAATCTCCAGGCAGGGCTGTGCCACTCCCGGCGTATAGGCCAGAGCCAGGGCCTCGCTGCTGTCCACGGCTGCTCTGGGGGTAATCTCCAGCTTGCCTTTCCACTCATAGTGCTTTTTCAATGCTTCCTTTGCGTAATCCATATTCTTTTCCTCCTGTTCTGTGCCGACCGCACATTCTTATTTTATGATTTTCGGAAGGGTGGAACCGGCAAAAGGCATGGCCAGCACCTTGGCATCCTCCCCGCATTTCTTCCGTGCTGCTTCATATGCCTGCTCCGCCGTTTCAAAGGGCTGCAGGAAAATACGTTTTACAAATTCCGGCGGCAGCTCACTCACCAGATAAATATCTGCTTTCTGCAGCACCATGGCGATGGCAGCCGCCTTATGGCCTCCCAGCCGGAATTCCTGACGGATCCACCGGATCATGGTTTCCGGATCTGGCGCCGTGGTCATCCATTTCTCAAAGGTCTTCTCTCCCAGTCCCTCCCGGCAGGACCCTATGAGAATGATCACCCCGCCCTTTTTCACCGCATGAGCGGCGTTATCCAGAGCCTTCTGTGTCTGGTACAGGTTAATATCTTTCGGGGCTCCTCCCTGAGAAGCAATTACAATATCCGCAGCACTCTCCAGCGGCTTTCCGTACAGCTGATCCAGGAATGCACAGCCTGCCCGGTGGGCCAGGGTTACATCTCCCGCAACCGCCTTCAGAATCCGCTTGTGGGGATCCAGAACCACATTGAGGATAAAATCAACCCCCACCATATCTGCCGCTTCCTCAATATCTTCACGAACCGGATTGCCTTCGATCCTTCCTGCGCATGCCGCATCCTCGATCATCCTGCAGTGATTGGCCTGGATCGCATCTCTGGTAGACACTCCTGGCATAATGGCTTTTGCTCCCCCTGAATATCCGGCAAAATAGTGGTATTCAATATTTCCCAGGCAGATTCTCCGATCGGCCTCCGCCACCCTGCGGTCAATATCCACAGGCGTTCCCCTGGATGTAACTCCTATATGCACGCAGTTTTCTGTATCCAGATCCACGCAGCGGATCTCTTTATAGGCCCGTTCTCCTGCCAGATGCTCCATTTCCTCCGGCGTATGCCTGCGATGGCTTCCCAGGGCGAAGACCAGGGTAATGTCTTCCCCCTTTACACCCCCTGCATACAGTTCATCCAAAAGAAACGGAAGCACTTCCCAGGTAGGCATGGGACGGGTAATGTCACTGGTAATCACTGCAATCTTTTCCCCCGGTCTTACCAGTTCTTTCAGCCGGCGCGTCCCGATCGGATGAGCCAGCGCATCCAGAACCGCTTCTTTTCCTCTTACCCCCTCCGGAACCGGATTTGCTTCCAGAATCCCCATCAGATTCTTCTCTTTCACTTCCACGGTTTCCACGCCGTTTCCCATTCCAAATTCCAGCTTCATCGTGTTCTTCCCCTTTTTTCGTCTTGTGATCTTATATTTACAGCATATTTGAACAAAACTCATTAGTCAAATATTGTTTTCATTGCAAACGATAGGTTTTTCCTATGTTATATCCAAAAACACTCTCCGACTGTTTCTCACAGCCGGAGAGTGTTTTCGGAATTTCTCTTATATTATGCCTTCTCTCACACTTTCCTTTATAAACTGGATGAAATGATTCATATCGCTGAACAGAAAGCCTCCCTTTTTCCACACCAGACTCACATTTTCTCTGAGAGGCGGATCTAATGACACGGCAGCCATCCCCGGGTACTGCTCTGCCACTGCCCGGAACAGAAAGCCGCATGCAGAACCATTCTGAATCAGGCTGATGATCGTAGACAACTGGCTGGTATTCAGCAGTACATTGGGCTCTGCCCCCTGTTCCCGGAATCTTCTAACAATCATTTCGCTCTGAAAATAACCTTCCTTGAACAGTACCAGGGGTTCCCCTTCCAGGTCCCCGATCCGGACCCGCTCCCGCGCCCCCATGGGATGATCGGCCGCCGTACAGAGAACTGTCTCCATTTCCGCCACCGGAAACCACCGGTATTCTGCCGGAAAGGGCGTCATATGAGGAAGAAAGACCAGATCCAGCCGGTCCTCTGCCAGCTGATACAGCAGTTCCTGGCTGCTGGCCTCATATACAGACATTTTCGTATCCGGATACTTCTTTCTGAATTCCCGGTACAGCCGGGGAAGGAAAATGGATCCGATCATAGGCGGAATTCCCAGACGGATCAGATTTCTCTTCTGCGCAATGTCTTTCAGGATCTCCTCGGTCTGTTCCGCATGGGACAGCAGGCTGTCTGTCTGGGCCAGAAACGCCATTCCCTCCTGAGTCAGTGTGAATCCTCTGTACTGACGGCTGAACAGCAGAACTCCGAATTCCTCCTCCAGTTCTTTGATGGCCGCAGAAACCGACGGCTGAGATACATGCAGCTGCTCTGCCGCCCTGGTAATGCTGTTTAAACGGCAGGCCATCTGAAAATACCGAAGCTGCTGCAGTTTCATACTTCCTCCTTCTGAAAAAGCCGGAAGGAAACGGTTCTCCACCATTTTCTTCCGGCCAGTATTTCTTTTGCTGCCTTCAGCAATCAGTCATAATAATACGGATCCACCGGGTCCTGATAATGTTCCTGCCCCACCGCTTCTTCGTCGATCTCTGTCAGGATCCCGCTGCTGTTTGTCTTGTACTTCACGCCGTCCGCATTCTTCACCGTAGTGGAACGCATGACCTTTCCGCTGCTGGAAACCACATAGTTGTCATACTTGTCGCCTCCCTTGGGAATGGACACGATATCATACTTCATACCGCTGTCCAGCTTCTGAAGCTTGCCTCTGTAGTAAAGGTAGCCGTTCTTCACTCCGCTGACTCCCTGTCCGCTGTCTGAGAAATAGAACTCTGATACCGTGCCGTCCGCCTCTTCCAGGCGCACCCGGCCTCCCTTGGTCATCATACAGTCCGCCCGGTTTGTGCCGAAGGCATAGGTGGTATAATCGCTTCCGCTTCCGAAATAAACTTTCTGAATTCCGTATACCGGATTCCCCATTTCGTTGAACAGATAATTCTCTCCATTGATCTTCACAAAATCAGAGGTTGTCGCCTCTCCCTCCTCCGGTCCGATCTCAGGCTGTCCGTCCTTGCTGAAGTAAAACCACTCCACCACTCCGTCATAACCGGAAAGCTCCTCCGGCGGATAAAGGGCGATCCAGCCTTTTTTCGCTCTGCCGTCCGGCCCGAAGTAACGGAAATCTCCGATTCCGTCCGGCATGCTGTTTTCTCCCTTCATATTGACCCAGCCGGTCTGCATCTCTCCATCCGCGTTAAAACAGTAATAATCGTCGCCGATCTTATGGACATCACACTCGTCCCCTGACACATCCGGAGTATATTTTTTCCCGTTGGCAGAGAAATAGAACCAGACCTTGCCGTCATCATCCTCATCTCCCGGACGTACCTTGCCGTCATCGTACTCCTCCTCATCAGGCGGAAGAAGCAGCTGCCATCCTGTAAGCATTCTGCCGCTGGCGTCGCAGTAATAGATATCATCATCCACCCAGCCGGTCTGCATCACTCCGTCATCGTCAAAGTAATACCAGTAACCGTCGATCTTCTTCCAGTCATCTGTTTCTACCTTTCCCGAACTGCCAAAGTAATACCACAGATATCCGTTCACCGCATCCTCTTCCTCGCTGGCGATCCGGAGCCATTTATTGGCGATCATCAGGCCGTTTTCATCCACATAATAGGTATCGTCCACCCATTCGTTCACCGCCATCTTTCCGTCGCCGTTCAGATAGCGCCACTGGCCGTCCGCCCCTTTTTTCCATTCATCCCTTACCAGATACCCCTGGGAATCGTAATAGACCCACTGATTATCCTGCTTGCTCCATCCTTCCGCAGCCTGGGAAGTAATGGCGGCGGTACCCACAGTCATTGCAGCGGCCAGGACAAGCACCGTCAGCCCTCTGTTTTTCATACTTTCTTTCCTCCGTCTATATACTTGGGTCCATCCCCTGTCAGTCAAAACATGATTCACTGTTTTCCATTTTAACAATTTATGGGAAAATATTCAACTAGCAAGCCCGGGAAATATCTTTCGATTTCTTTACAATTTCGCTTTTTTCCGATATACTACTTGTACTTAACGGATTGTATTTTTCAGTGGAAAGAGGAAAATTATGTGGATTGCAGACGGTTGGAAAGATTATGAAGTGATCGATTGTTCAAAGGGTGAGAAACTGGAGCGCTGGGGCAGCTATCTGCTGGTACGGCCGGATCCCCAGGTAATCTGGGATACTCCGAAAAAGCACAGAGGCTGGAAGCGGATGAACGGCCATTATCACCGCAGTGCCAAAGGCGGCGGGGAATGGGAATTTTTTGATCTGCCGGAACAGTGGACCATCGGCTATCACGGGCTGACCTTCAACCTCAAGCCGTTCAGCTTCAAACATACAGGACTGTTCCCAGAACAGGCAGCAAACTGGGACTGGTTCGGGGAAAAGATCCGGACGGCCGGACGGCCGGTCAAGGTACTGAACCTGTTCGCCTACACAGGAGGCGCAACCCTGGCAGCCGCTCAGGCCGGAGCAGCCGTTACTCATGTGGACGCCTCCAAGGGCATGGTTGGCTGGGCGAAGGAAAATGCCCGTTCTTCCGGTCTGGATGGAGCACCGATCCGCTGGATCGTGGACGATTGTGTGAAATTTGTCGAGCGGGAAATTCGCCGCGGCAACCATTATGATGCCATTATTATGGATCCTCCGTCCTATGGCAGAGGACCCAAAGGTGAAATCTGGAAAATCGAAGATGCCATCCATCCCCTGGTACGTCTGTGCGCCGGACTCCTGTCCGATCAGCCCTTGTTTTTCCTGATCAATTCCTACACCACCGGCCTGGCTCCCGCCGTTCTCTCCTATCTGATCGGTACGGAGATCTGTCCCGCTTACGGAGGAACGGTCCGTTCCGAGGAAATCGGCCTGCCTGTGACAGAAAGCGGTCTGGTCCTTCCCTGCGGAGCTTCCGGCCGTTGGGAAGCATAAAAGCCCCGTATGACAAAAAAGCCTCCGGCACCGACTTGTGCCGAAGGCTTTTTCCATGCTACAGGTTCTCCAGAATCGCGCTCAGACGGTCTGTGTTCCTGTCTTTATGGCAGTAACCCTTCATGCCGCAGGCTTGCGCGCCGTCAATGTTGTTCTGCAGATCATCTACAAAAAAACATTCTTCCGGCTTCAGTCCGTACTTCTCAAACAGCCTCAGATAAATTTCCTTCTGAGGCTTTAAAAGCTTCTCCTCCGCAGAAAACAGAATGCCGTCAAAGCAGTCTGCCGCCGGGATATACTCCCTGTAGCAGCTGCGGAGACGGACAGAAGCATTGGAGCACAGATAGATTCCAAACCCCTTTTCTTTCAGAGAACGGATCAGCTCCTCTGTTCCTTCTATGGTCCACATACAGAACTCATGCCAATGACGGAAGCACTGTTCTGCCAGCTCTTTTTCCCGGTCGGAAGACAGCCTTTTCTTCATTCTGTCCAGGCCTTCCTCTTCTGTGATCACTCCCATATCCAGAAGCACCCATTCCTGGGAACCGAATACAGCCATCCGCACCCTTTCATATTCTTCCGTTCCTTCTTCCATGAACTGCCGGCACACTCGGTTGTCATCATAGGCCACCAGCACGTTTCCCATATCAAACACCAGATTCTTTATCATATATGATCCCTCCTTTTCCTCCTGCCTCGTCCGGTCAGTAATCTCCCTTCACCGCAAATCCGTGATCCATCGGTCCCGCTCCCCTGCCCAGATCCAGGCCGGCCTCCAGGGCACCGGAAATATAGTTTTTCGCCCGGCGGACCGCTTCCTTCAGATCCATTCCCTTCGCCAGATTGGAGGCAATGGCGCTGGACAGGGTGCAGCCGGTGCCGTGGGTATTGGGATTGTGGATGTGACGGCCCCGAAACCACACAAACTCCCGTCCGTCATAGAGGAGATCATCCGCATCCTTTACCCTGTGGCCGCCTTTGCACAGCACTGCACAGCCGAAAGAGTCATGGATCCTGGCCGCCGCCCGCTCCATATCCTCTCCGCCGGAGATCTTCATGGATGCAAGTACCTCGGCCTCCGGAATATTGGGAGTAATCACGTCAGCCAGCGGAAGAAGCACCGTCTTCAGGGTCTCCATCGCCTCTTCCACCAGCAGCCTGGAACCGCTGGTGGAAACCATCACCGGATCCACCACAATATTGTCTGCATGATAGTCTTCCAGCTTCTGCCCGATCACCCGGATCAGTCCGCTGCTTCCTACCATGCCGGTCTTTACCGCATCCGGACGGATATCCTGAAAAACACAGTCCAGCTGAGCGGCCAGAAATTCAGGAGATGCTTCCATAATTCCGTATACACCCGTAGTATTCTGAGCAGTAAGCGCCGTTACGGCGCTCATTCCATATACACCGTTTGCCAACATGGTCTTTAAGTCCGCCTGGATCCCGGCACCCCCGCTGCAGTCGCTTCCTGCTATGGTCAGCACTGTTTTCATTTTTCTTTTCCTCCTGTAATCTCCTCCGCCAGCCTTCTCAGGCGGATGGCAGCAGCCTCTTTGTCTTCTTTTCCGAATACGGCACTGATCACTGCGATTCCGGCAATCCCGGTTCCCGTCAGTTTTCTGCAGTTTTCCTCCGAAATCCCCCCGATTGCCGCCACCGGAGCCGGAACAGCCGCACAGATCCTCTTTAGCTCCTCCAGAGGAAGAAAGGAAGCATCTTTTTTGGTGGAGGAGCCGAATACAGCCCCGCATCCCAGATAATCCGCTCCCTGACGCACTGCCTCCAGCGCTTCCTCTCTGTTGTGTGCGCTGGCTCCCACGATCTTTTCCGGACCCAGGATCCTTCTTGCCTCTGCCACTGCCATATCTTCCTGTCCCACATGAACGCCGTCCGCATCCGCCTCCAGAGCAGCCCGTACATCATCATTGATGATCAGGGGTACCCCGCCTGCCCTGCAGACCGGCTTCAGCCTGCGTGCCGCCTCCGTCAGTTCCTCATGGGAGCAGTGCTTTTCTCGCAGCTGGATCATCGTCACTCCCCCTTTTATAGCGGCCCGCACCGCTTCCTCCAGACTTTCTCCTTTCAGCCAGCTCCGGTCCGTCACCCCGTAAAGCAGCAGCTTATCTCTCTGTATATTCAATGTTTTCCCTCCAGTTTTCCAGTTTAAAGGCCGCATCCATCAGCTTTGCCCGGAAAGTTCCAGGTCCGCCTTCTGCTGCCTCCGTTTGTCTCCATGCCCATTCGCCGCAGGCCTTCCAGAAGGAAGCTGCGGCCGAAAGAGCTGCCGCTCTGTCCTGTTCCGCACTGCAGAATGCTCCTGCCAGAGCAGAAAGCATGCATCCCGTTCCGGTCACTCTGCTCATGATCGCAGCACCTCCGCGGATTACCCAGGTCCGGTTCCCGTCAGAAACCACATCCTCTGCCCCGCTTAAAAGCACCGGGCAGCCATATTCTGACGCTGTTCTCTCAGCTGCAGCAATCCTCTCCCCAAGAGACGCAAACGCACTGTCCACTCCCTGAAAGCCCCCGTCCTGCCCCAGCAGGACCAGAGCCTCCGAATAGTTGCAGTGGATCGCAGAGAAAGGAATCTCCCTCATAATCCCCAGCACCTGTTCTCTTCTCCAGCTGCTGGCTCCCGCTCCTACCGGATCGGCTATGGATGGAATTCCCGCTGCTGCCGCTCCCGCTGCCGCCAGGCGGATCGCTCTCATTTTCTCCCCGTCAGGCGTACCGAAATTCAATACCGCAGCACTGCAGGAAGCAGCAATCTCTCCCGTTTCCTCCGGTCCCTGAGCAAGAATGGGTCTTGCTCCCGCAGCCAGAAGCACATTGGCCACGTCGGGAGCTGCAGCCGCATTGGCAATGCAGTGGACCCTGGGGGACAGCCGCCTCATTTTCCGGAGAATCTCCCCGCCGTTCATTTCCTTTCTTTCTACCATCGTTTCACTGCCTCCCTCATGAACCGAAAGCTTCCTCCCTTTTTCAGGACAGCGATCACCGCCCAGGCAATGGCCGTACCTCCGGTGGTAGATACCAGAAACGGAAGCACATAGGCAAACAGCGCTGCCTCCTTCCCCATAATCAGCACAGCCACCGGCCAGGCTGCCAGACCGCCCAGAATTCCTGTCCCCAGGATCTCTGCCGCACAGGTAAGCCACAGCCGCCCGGAAACCGCATAGACCATCCCGCACAGCAGCGCCCCGCACATACTGCCGGGAAAGGCCAGAAGGCTTCCGGTTCCCATAATATTTCTGATCAGGCTGGTGGCAAACGCAATTCCCACTCCATACCAGGGTCCCAGAAATACGGCAGCCAGCACATTGACCATATGCTGTACCGGAAAGCACTGGGATGCTCCCACCGGTATGCTGAACGGGGAACAGGCCACCGCCGCAGCCGTCAGCAGGCCGGATACCGCCAGTTTCTTGGTGTTAGTCTGATGTTTTTTCATTTTCATCCATCTCCTTTTTCTGAAATCTTTTCTGTCCGGATAATGGAGGTTCTGTAACGCAAAAAGAGACATACCTCCGTATGTCCCCGCGGTCTCAGCCGTTTCAGTCCCTACGTTGGCATTACCCAAATCAGGTCAGCGGGTCGAGACGATCCAGTCTCCTCTCAGCCTGCTCCTGCAAGCTCCCCGTTTTATTTTCTTCATTGTATCACCCCGGCGGTCCGGAAGCAAGAGAAACATACGACTCCGTCCGCATGAAACCGGCAAAAAAGCCCCGGCAGCATTTCCCTCTGCCAGGGCCTTTTCGTTCTGATTCTCTTTATTCAAAGCAGAATATCTGTTTACGGCATACGGCTTCCGTTTCCTCCGGCTCCTTCCGTCGTGGCACTGTCCGCCGGCTTGTAATCCAGCGTAATCTCCACCTGGCGCTCCACATACTGGCCGTTTTCCAGAGACTGTACCGTCAGTGTTACCGTATCTCCGCCTTCATAGTACGTAAGCATCTTCTGCAGGTCCTCCATACTGTTCACACTGGATCCGTCGAACTTGGTAATGATATCTTTCTCCCGCAGATCCGATTTGGAAGCAGCGCCTCCCTCGGTGATCTTATATACATACACGCCCTTGGGCATTCCGAAGGTGCTGGCATACTGCTGATCGATGGTAAGCGCCTGGATTCCCAGGTATCCCTGTTTGTCCGCCTCTACCTCATTTCTGGTCTTTGTGTTCATCAGCTCATTGATGATGTCCTCCACCTTGGAAATGGGAATGGCATAGCCCATGCCCTCCACGCTGGTATCGGAGTATTTGGCGGAATTGATGCCGATCACTTCACCGTTCATATTCAGAAGAGCACCTCCGCTGTTTCCGGGATTGATGGCCGCATCGGTCTGAAGCAGAGTTCTGGTGGTTCCATCCTCGCTGGTGGTCACTTCGCGGTCCAGAGCGCTGATATAACCTACGGTTACAGACTGCCCGTATCCCAGAGCATTTCCGATGGCAATCACTCCCTGGCCTACCTTCAGGCTGTCAGAATCTCCCATGGTGGCAATGGAAATCTGGCTCATGGTATCCGCCGGGATATCGGCCAGCGGTACTGCGATCACTGCCAGGTCATTGGTGGAATCCGTTCCCTTGATGCTGGCTCCCACAGACTGATTGTCGATGAATACCACCTGCAGGTCCTCGGAATTTTCCACTACATGGTTGTTGGTGACGATCAGAAGCTCCGTATCGTTCTGCCCGATGATAATTCCGGATCCGGCGCTTGGCACCTCATACTGCTGTGTGCCGAAAAACCAGTTATTGCTCTCCATGAGCATTTTATTGTTGATGGCAACGATAGACGGCATAGCCTTCTCAACAATGGAGGAAACATCCAGCGTGGCTGCCAGCTGGGTTCCGCTTGCGGAATCCGTACTTCCGGATGTGCTTTCACTGGAGGCAGGAACGGTGGTCAGTTCCGTTCTGGCCGGATTCTGCTGACGGTTGAAATAATCTGCCGCCATATTGATTCCTACCATCGTACTGCCGGAAACCGTTCCGAACAGCAGAGCCGCCGCCGTCAGCAGAGCGGCCTTTTTCGCAAGTCCGTGCTTTTTAGGCTGATGGGGCTGACGGGGTTCCTCCGGAATAAATCCCTCCGGAAGCGCCGGTTTTCTTTCTTCCTCATTGTTATCATGAATGTCAGAGTAATTATTAAAATCCTCGTACATAGGTCATTTCTCCTTTCACTTTTTCATCTCTTTCATTTCATGGACTTAGTTTATCAATGAATTGTGTCCGAATTGTGATAAATTCATAATAAAATTGTGAAAGGATTTTCTGTTTCCTATTTCAGATATCCCAGAATTGCATCCCCCATCTCCGAGCAGCTCACCTGCCGGCAGCCGTCTGCCATCATATCAGCGGTGCGAAGTCCTGCATCCAGGGCCTGATTCACCGCTGTCTCCACTGCGGCCGCCTCTTCGTCCATATCGAAGCTGTACTTGAGCATCATGGCGGCAGAAAGAATGGTACCGATGGGATTTGCCTTGTTCTGGCCGGCAATATCCGGGGCGGAACCGTGAATAGGCTCATAAAGACCCCTGCTGCCTTCTCCCAGGCTGGAGGAGGGAATCATTCCGATGGAACCGGTGATCATGCTGGCCTCATCGGAGAGGATATCGCCGAACATATTCTCCGTAACCACCACGTCGAACTGACTGGGATCCTTGGCAATCTGCATGGCCGCATTGTCTACCAGCATATCCGCGTATTCCACATCCGGATACTCTTCCGCCAGCTGGTGCATCACCTTTCTCCACAGCCGGCTGGTATCCAGCACGTTGGCCTTATCCACGCTGGTTACTTTCTTTCTTCTCTTTCTTGCGGTCTCAAAGGCAATCCGTCCGATCCTCTCAATCTCATGCTCGGAATAGCTCATCACATCCGTAGCCTTCTGCTCGCCGTTTACCTCATCAGTCCGATGCTCACCGAAGTACACTCCGCCGATCAGTTCCCGGACTACAATGAAATCGATCCCCTTTTCCACGATCTCCTGCTTCAAGGGGCTGGCCTGTGCCAGCTGCTTCCAGAGCTTTGCAGGCCGGTTGTTGGCATACAGTCCCATACCGGAACGAAGGGCCAGAAGCCCCTTCTCCGGTCTCTGATCTCCGGGCATTCCGTCCCACTTGGGGCCTCCTACGGCGCCCAGAAGAACGCTGTCCGACGCCAGACACCGGTCCAGCATTTCCCTGGGAAGAGCCTGGCCCCAGCGGTCAATGGCAATTCCTCCCATATCCACATCCACGTACTGAAACTGATGACCATACTTCTCTGCCACAGCCTCCAGCACTCTCAGCGCCTCATTGACGATCTCCGGTCCGATCCCGTCTCCCCGGATCACTGCAATCTGCTTCTCCATTGCGCTCTCCTCCTCATCCCTTATTTCTTTATGCTGTTCATCAGTCCGCCGTCACGGATAATATTCTGAATAAATGGCGGGAACGGCTGTGCCTGGAAGGTCTCTCCGGTAGTAATATCCGTAATCACGCCGGTATCAAAATCCACCTTTACTTCATCACCCGCCTGGATTGCCGCGCTGGCTGCCGGGCACTCCAGAATGGGGAGGCCGATATTGATGGAGTTGCGGTAAAAGATCCGCGCAAAAGTTGCGGCGATCACGCAGGAGATTCCGGCTGTCTTGATCGCCAGCGGGGCATGTTCTCTGCTGGAGCCGCAGCCGAAATTGGCTCCGCCCACCATGATATCCCCTTTCTTTACATTATGAACGAATTCCGGATCGATATCTTCCATGCAGTGGGCTGCCAGCTCCTCTGCATTGGGGGTATTTAAGTAGCGTGCCGGAATGATCACATCCGTGTCCACATTATCCGGGTATTTATGTACAAATCCTGTTGCTTCCATGATGATTCCTCCCTTTCTCTGCTCTGTCCTGCCAATGACTCAGATCGTTCTCGGATCTGTGATATAGCCTGTAAGGGCACTGGCTGCCGCTGTTGCCGGGCTGGCCAGATATACCTCGCTCTTCACATGTCCCATACGTCCTACAAAGTTCCGGTTAGTGGTGGAAATACACCGCTCCCCTTCTGCCAGAATGCCCATATAGCCTCCCAGACAGGGACCGCAGGTGGGAGTGGATACCACACAGCCCGCATCCACCAGATCTGTGGTCCAGCCCCTTACCAGGCACTCTCTGTAAATGGCCATGGTCGCAGGAATAATGATTGCCCGTACGCCTTTCGCAATATGTTTTCCCTTCAGGATCTTCCAGGCGGCTTCCATATCCTCCAGGCGGCCGTTGGTACAGCTTCCGATCACCACCTGATCGATCTTCACATCAGCGCCTGCAGAGGCAGGTTTTGTATTTTCCGGAAGATGGGGCCAGGAAACTGTAGGCTCCAGCTCGTCCAGATTAATCTGGATGGTCTGATCATATACTGCATCCTCATCCGCCTCATAAACCGTCCACGGTCTCTGGCTTCTTCCGGTCAGATAGGCTACCGTTGTTTCATCCACCGGGAAGATCCCGTTTTTCGCTCCTGCCTCAATCGCCATATTGCACACGCTCAGCCGGTCGTCCATGGAAAGAGAAGCCACACCCGGTCCGGAAAATTCCATGCTCTTGTAAAGGGCTCCGTCCACGCCGATCTTTCCGATGATGTGAAGGATCAGGTCCTTTCCGCTGACCATGGGCTGAAGTTTTCCGGTAAGTACAATGCGGATCGCTGCCGGCACCTTGAACCAGCACTGGCCGGTAGCCATTCCAGCCGCCATATCCGTGCTTCCCACACCGGTGGAGAATGCGCCTACTGCTCCGTAGGTACAGGTGTGACTGTCCGCACCGATGATGCAGTCCCCTGCAGTAACGATTCCTTTCTCAGGAAGAAGGGCATGCTCGATTCCCATCTCCCCCACATCGAAGAAATTGACAATTCCGTATTGATTCGCAAAGTCACGGCACTGCTTGGACTGCTGAGCCGCCTTGATATCCTTGTTCGGCACAAAATGATCCAGCACAATGTTGATCCTGGTATTGTCAAAAACACGGTCAAAGCCTGCCTTCTTAAATTCATTGATTGCTACAGGAGTTGTAATATCATTGCCCAGGACCTCATCCAGGCGGGCGTTGATCAGCTGCCCTGCCTCTACCTTTTCCAGCCCTGCATGGGCAGCCAGAATTTTCTGTGTCATCGTCATTCCCATAATTCTTCATCCCCTCTTGTTTATTTGTTGTTCACAGCGCTGATCATAGCCTTGATGCCGGCCCGGATAATATCCGTATCGGTACCTGCGCCCCAGGTCACCGTTCCGTCTCCCCACTGCAGTCCCACGTAGGCTGCCGCTTCACTGGTAGAGCCATGTTCCAGGCTGTGCTCAGAGTAATTCATAATGGTAAACTCTTCTCCCGTAGCGATACGGACTGCATTGCACACCGCATCCAGACGTCCGTTGCCCCGGGCGGATACTTCCATCTGCGCTCCGTCTGCCGTCTGAACCGTCACAGTGACCGCAATGCCGTCCGTCTGCACAAAGTGCATGTTCTTGACTTCTATGGGAGCCGTCTTGTTTAAATAGGTGGTACGGAATACATCCAGCACCTCCATAGGCTGAAGTTCCTTATGCGCATGATCGGAAACTGCCTTGACCGCATATCCGAAATGCTCGCGCATCTTCGGCGGCAGTACAAATCCGAATTTCTGCTCCAGAAGGAAGCCGATTCCTCCCTTTCCGCTCTGACTGTTGATGCGGATCACATCTGCATCATAGGTGCGGCCGATATCGGTAGGATCAATGGGAATATACGGTACATTCCACTGATGAAGGCCGTGCTCCTTCCTCCAGATCATCCCCTTGGCAATGGCATCCTGATGACTTCCGCTGAAAGCTGCAAATACCAGCTGACCTGCATAGGGGGTTCTCTCATAAACATGCATCCTGGTCACCCGTTCATAAAGGTCCACGATGGAAGGCATGTCGCTGAAATCCAGCTTGGGATCCACACCATGGGTATACAGATTCAAGGCCAGTGTGATCAGATCCACATTTCCCGTTCTCTCTCCGTTTCCGAACAGCGTGCCCTCTACCCGGTCTGCTCCGGCCAGTAAAGCCAGTTCCGTGTCCGCCACGCCGCAGCCCCTGTCATTATGAGGATGAACACTTAAGATCACACAGTCTCTGTATTTCAGATTGTCGCTCATATATTCGATCTGATTTGCGTAAATATGACTCATGCTCATGGAAACCGTTACAGGAAGATTGATGATCATCGGCTTTTCCGGGGTAGGTTCCATGATATCCAGAACGGCGTTGCAGACCTCAAGAGCATATTCCGGTTCCGTTCCCGTAAAGCTCTCCGGGCTGTACTCAAACCGGAAGTTTCCGGGATACTCCGCTGCCAGCTGCTTAACCAGCTTGGCTCCGTCTGTAGCGATCTTTTTGATCTCATCCCTGCTCTTTTTAAACACCTGCTCCCTCTGGGCCACGCTGGTGGAATTATAGAAATGGATCACAGCACTGGGAGCCCCCTGTACCGCCTCAAAGGTTTTGCGGATGATATGGTCACGGCACTGAGTCAGTACCTGTACGGTCACATCCTCAGGAATCATGTCCTTTTCAATCAGTGTGCGGAGAAATTCATATTCTGTCTCGCTGGCAGCGGGAAATCCCACTTCAATCTCCTTAAATCCGATCTTTACCAGCAGCTTGAAAAATTCCAGTTTTTCATCCAGACTCATGGGAACCACCAGACTCTGGTTTCCGTCCCGGAGATCTACGCTGCACCATGCCGGCGCTTTTTCGATATGGTCCTTCTTAACCCAGCGGTATTCCGTTTTCGGCGGATTATAATATCCGATCTGATATTTGCTTACATCCATCATTATACATTTCCTCCCTGCATGATTTTATTCGTTCAGGACTGTCCCCAAGAACCAAAAAAGCTCCCGTCTCTCAGGGTTCAGATCCCCTGAGAGACGGAAGCCTGCTTCTTCTGTGCCTCCGCGGTACCACTCTCATTGCTGTTTTAACAGCCTCTCTGTACGGTCGGTATTGCTACGAACCGCGTCCCGGATAACGGTGGGATTCCGCTCCAGCCTAATAGCGCTCTCCTGCAAGGAGCTGGCGTTCAGCCGAGTGCTCAGGGGCCAGTATACCTGTTCCGCGCCGCTGCCTCACACCAACCGGCAGCTCTCTGAAGTACGCTGTGGAACCTGCTTTTTCCCCTTCAACGCAATTATGAATTTTTCAATTGAATTTTTTGAAATTTTACCGCAATATTACCGGATTGTCAATCCCTTTTTTCAGAATCTCGTTTCCGTCTGTTTCTACTGCAGCGGCGCAATGGGCCCCTGAGCCGAGGTTGGCTCTTCTGCTGCCGTAGTCGGAGGAAGGATCACACCGTCTCCTGAAGAGGACGGTCCGCCTCCCTGCAGTTCCCCGCCGGGACCGTTCCAGTCGATCGTTGTTTCATCCGGCTTTGTCGGGGTGATCAGAGGAGCTCTGGTACTCTCCTCCGTTTCCGCTGCGGAAGAAGAAGGCCGGGTATGGGTCGAGCCTGTGCTGTCCGCCGTTGTGCTTTCATCCTCATGGACCGGTCTGCTGGGTCTTGTGTGGCTTTCTCCCGTCTCACCGGGCCTGGAAGCAGTGCTGCTCTCCTGATCGTTTTTACTCTCCGAAGGAATGAGCATACCAAATTCGTCCGTCTCACCCGTCACCGAAGAAGACTCAATGGGATTGCCGTCCTCATCCGTCTCTGCCTCCGTGGTCTCGATCGGATTGCCGTTCTCGTCCGTCTCCACCTCTTCCGTCGTTGTTTCTGTTTCCGGAGCCTTGGTGGTGGGCTTATAAGCAGCCCCTCCGCTGGTATCTGCGTGATATACGAACTGTCCTTCCTTGCTCAGCCCTGTATCCGCGATGATCTTGTCGCTGATCTGCTTCACCTGCGCGGTAGGTGTATAGTCTTCATCGTCAAACAGGAACTTGTGCAGCTCTTTTACGTTGCTCTCCAGAGTGGTGGGAACCACACAGGCTCCTTTTCTTCCCATATCCGCATCTCCCCGGGCAAAGGGGAATCCGCCCGTTTCTCCAATGTGATACTTGCTGATGTTCTGGGCCATCTCCACCACATCCATAGTATCAATATTGGTAGATACGAGAGGAGCTACGGTTACAATCACATTATTAAGTACGGAGAAATCCGCCGTCTTGGCTTTTTCAAAGGCCGCTTCTATTACCTTGCGCTGGCGTTCTGTTCTCGCAAAATCCGTATCCATCAAGCGCAGCCGCCCGTAAGCTACCGCCTGAACACCGTCCAGATGGTTCATTCCGGGACTCTTCAGCTGAGTGGTGGGAATTCCCGTTACCTTCTGAGTCTCCGTAATGAAAGAATTGATATAGGAGAACTCCGCCTTGCTGATCTCCATATCGATTCCTCCCAGAATATTGATGGCTTCCGCCACTGCCTTCCAGTTAAAGGTCACATAATCCTTGATATCCAGATCCAGATTCTTATTCAGCGTCTTTACCGCCTGGCTGGGACCTCCTACAAAATATGCCTGATTGAGCTTGCTGTAGGTACCATGATCGTCTGTGTTCAGATAAGTATCACGGAACACGGATACGATCCGGATCTCTCCCGTATCCCTGTTCACATTGAACAGCATATTCACATCCGCATTGGCGCCTTTTCCCGTGTTGTTTCCTCTGCTGTCCACACCGAATACGGCTACTGTCCAGTATCCTTCCATCTTTTCCAGAGTCTCGTCCGCCAGCTCCTCATTCTTTACTTCCGAAGCGCTGAACGTCGCATCTCTCTGGACCAGAGACCACTTTCTGGCTACAAAGGCATAAGAGAATATGAATAACAGGGCAAAACACTCCGCAACAATAAATGTAATGATTCTTCTGCGCCGTTTCGCTTCCGGTGTCATTGCTTTTTTGGGCTGTTTTCCTCCCCGTTTTCGGTCGGATCCGGAACCTCCGTCACGACCGGAGCCGTTTCCGCCCCGTCCTCCGGAACCATTTCCTCCGCCGGAGCCGTTTCCGCCTCCTGAGTTTCCTCCTGAAGACAGGGTTCTGGAAGAAGCCGCAGAGGACGCCGTCAGTTCCTCTGCCGTATCGTCCGTTCCCGAGCCTTCGCTTGCCCTGCTGGCAAGAGCATTCCAGAGCTGAATTCCTTCCTGCTCAGCCGTGCGTCCGATCGCCGCGTGTCTTCTGCCGGCGTCCGGCGGCGTAGCCCGTACTGTCTGAGGACGGGCGGCAGCTGCGGCTGTTTCCTGAACAGCCTTCCGTCTCTGTCCTCTGGAAACCGTCTCTCCGCGCGCGGAAGCTGCCTTGCGTGATGTCCCTGCAGAATCGGAAGCGTAAGACCTCGTTTCCCTTCCGTCTGCAGAATTCCCTCTGGATGAGGACATCCGAAAACCGGCAGACGCCCGGTCATAGGCGGATTTATCATCCATATATCTTCCGTTTTTCGCTCCGTATTCTCTCGCCGCACGGCTCTGGGCCGCTGCTGAAGCCGAATAGCCGGTTTCCATATCCTTCACGGAAGGACGTCTTCTGCTCTGCCGCGCTCTGGAGCGCCCGGCCTGATACTCATATTCTTGACTCATGTTCTACCTCTTCCTGTAAACAAGTCCGTTAATAGGCGTTTTTATTAATAAATCCCTTGAACACCGTAAGAAACAGTATTTTGAAATCCAATCCAAGGGTCCAGTTTTCAATATAGTACAGATCGCATTCGATCCTCTTCGTAATCGAGGTATCTCCCCGATAACCGTTGATCTGCGCCCATCCCGTAAGTCCCGGACGCACCTGATGCTTTACCATATAGCGGGGAATTTCCTCTTTGAATTTTTCCACAAAAAACGGCCGTTCCGGCCTGGGTCCCACAAGGCTCATGTCCCCCTTCAGCACATTGAAGAACTGAGGCATCTCATCAATACTGGTTTTCCGTATGAAACGGCCTACCGGCGTGACCCTGGGATCATGAGGAGTCGTCCACTTGCTCTTCTCCTCCGTCGGAGCCTGAACCTCCATGGAACGGAATTTATACATTTTGAACGGACGGTTATGAAGTCCTACCCGCTCCTGGCAGAAAATAACCGGTCCCGGAGATGTAATCTTTATCATCAGGGCCGTAAGCAGCATCACCGGAGAAAAAATGATGATCGCCACCACAGCTCCGAACAGGTCCACCGTCCGCTTCATGAATTTGTTCAGTCCATTGGTCAGCGGAACATGGCGGATATGGATCACCGGCAGCCCCTGCAGGTCTTCCATATAAGGTCTGGTAGGAATGATATTATTGTAATCCGGAATAAATTTCGTATGCACGCCCGACTTCTCGCAGGCAGCCACAATCTCCCCCAGATTTCCGAATTCCCGGATACTGAGAGTAATCGCAATCTCATCCAGCACATTCATGTCCAGAATGGTTTTCAGATCGCTGATCTTTCCCAGAACACGGATTCCCTTATATTCTTCTCCCAAAGCCTTGTGATCATCCAGAATTCCGGCAATATGATATCCCCATTCCGGATTCTGCTTTACCCGATCAATGTATCCTTCTGCCGCCCGGCTGTAGCCTACCAGAAGAATGTGCTTCAGATTATAGCCCTTGGCTCTCATGGAGCGAAGCACCATCCGTATGGCATTGCGCTCCACCGTCTCCAGGACAATATTCATCACGAAGAAATAGATGATCATCGGCCTGGAAAAGTTATACCAGTAAGGGTTTTTGCTGATCAGGTACAGCACTAAAGTAAATATCAGAAGGCCTATGGAATTGGCTTTGCAGATATTGGCAAACTCCAGCCGCCTTCCCTGCACCCGTTTGGGCGTATACAGCTGAAATACCGCATACAGCAGCAGATATACCGGGATCACAATCAGCAGGGCCATCAGATAAAATTCGGCTCTCAGAGGATCGCCCTTTGTGGGAACAAAACCTTTTATCATCAACAGCCATGCCAGCCCGTAGGCGATCATGATCACCAGTGCATCCAGCACAACCTGAAAGCGGTTAAATTCCCGCTGATGGTCTTTAATCATTTGCTAATCACCTCAACATCTTCCTTATTATACATGAAAGGCCAGCCGCCTGTCATTAACAAATTCTTAAAATATCGATGCTTTTTGTTACAGGTTCATAAACTTTTTGTCAGTTTTCTCAGCTGACGGCGGCCGAATTCCCACACATAAAGGAATGTGCCCGCTGTCAGATCCCATTGGATCTTCACGTAATTTTTCAGATGCTCCCGGCGATAGGGAACTTTTCTGCAGGTCTTCCTGGCAGAAATTCCTTCCTTCACTCCGTCCAGATAGTCTTTTCCGAAGCCCAGCTTTCTGAAAAATCCGTACTTCACCGCCGTCCCAAGAGCCAGCGGAATGCTGTTGATCACCAGCTGAGGGGCCGGCATGTTTTTGTAATTCAGATAGATATTATTGCGGGCTGCCAGACGCACCTTGAACGAATTATATTTGGACCCGCTGGTTCCGCTGCCCACATGGTATACCCTGGCAGTGGGACAGTAGATATTTTTATAGCCATAGATTCTTGCCCGGTATCCTACGTCAATGTCTTCCAGGTAAGCAAAATGGCTTTCATCAAAATAACCGATCTCTTCAAAAATTTCCCGGCGGTAAATGGCAGCTCCCGCACAGGCAGAGAAGACCTCTCTGGGCTTCCTGTAGCCGGAAGACGGCTGGCCTACTCCCCTCTGATAAGCCCAGCCCAGCAGGCTGTACATGTCTCCCGCATCGTCCATCAGCTCCTTATGATAAAGCTGGATCATTTTGCTGCTGGCGGAAAAAACCTCCGGAAAACGGTCCATGCAGCGCACCAGTTCCCCCACATAATCCGGACAGGGCTCCGTATCATTATTGAGCAGAATGACATAAGGCGTTTTTGCCGCCCGGATCCCCACATTCACCGCTCCGGAAAATCCCGTATTGCGATCCAGAAAAATCGTGGGAATTCCGTGTTCCCGCAGCCATTCCCTGCTGCCGTCTTCAGACCCGTTGTCCACCGCGAGAATGTCAAATTCCTTATAGCTCTGCCGGTCCAGTGCGGCAAAGCAGGGCTCCATAAAACGCAGTCCGTTATAGTTCGGTATGATAACCGTCACTTTCTTCATATCAGATCTCCAGGGGATAAGGCTCCCCGATTTTTTCCTTTTTAAGATCTCTCAGGGCAAAGTTGGACTTTCTGAGAGTAAGATTGGGATTATAGTAGGGATCTCCGTTTTTCAGGATCTCCGGCCACTTCTCAGAAAAAATCCGGATCTCCCGGTTGAACCGGGCTACCTTTTCCGGCGTATCCTCCAGGCCTCTGGATTTGGATTCATAGTGATAAAGCAGGGCATACGGATTGTAAACCACCAGTTTATCCTGTGCCCGCACCTTCATGCAGTAATCAATGTCATTAAAGGCTACCGCAAGCTCCTCGGAAAACCCTCCTGCTTTCTCGAAAATCTCCTTCTTTGTCATCAGACAGGCAGCCGTCACCGCACTGTAGTCCTGAGCGCACATCGCCCGATGGAAATAGCTGTTCTCTGATTTGTGAAGGCCGATAAAGGTATGGCCCGCGATTCCTCCGAATCCTACCACCACACCGGCATGCTGGATCGTATCATCCTGATAAAGCAGTCTGGCGCCTACCGCACCCACATCCGGACGCTGGCAGTAACCCAGCATTTCCTGAATCGTATCCGGTTCGATGATCTCCGTATCATTGTTCAGGAAAAGAAGATACTCTCCCTTTGCGCAGCCTACGCCGAAGTTATTGATGGCAGAGTAATTGAATTCCCGCTTCCAGGTAACCACCCGTACATTCTCATGCTCCCTCTGAATCTTTTCATAATAGGCAAAGGTAGCATCTTCCGTACTGTTGTTTTCAATGATCACATACTCCATATTTTTATAGGTGGCCTTGTCCATAAGGGACTTCAGACATACGTCCAGATCCGCCGCATGATCCTTGTTCGGAATGATCACGGACACCAGCGGCTCTCCCTGGATCCGGAATCTCACATGATATTTTCCGTAGTCCACGCCTTTTTCCACGGATTCCGTCTCAATACCCAGACGGTCAAAATGAGCTTTTATGGCTCTGGCTCCTGCCTCAAATGCGTAGAGTTTGCTTTCCGGATTGCTTGCCGTAGAACCCTGATGGCAGCGCCAGTGATAAAGCACTTTGGGAATGTGGCAGATCTTTCTGGCCTTTTCCGTGCACCGGAAGATGAAATCATAATCCTGCGCTCCGTCATAGGCCTGGTCAAACTGTCCTACCTCTTCCACCAGATCCCGGTTCACTGCAAGCAGATGACAGATGTAATTGGTGCTGGTGAGCAGATCCGGATTGAAGTCCGGTTTGAAGTGGGGTTCAAACAGCGCGCCTCCGTCCATATCCACCTTGTCCTCATCCGAGTAGATCACATCGTTGCAGGGGTCGTCATTGATCGCCTTTGCTATCTCGTAGAGGGCGTTGGGGGTAAGAATATCGTCGTGATCCGCCAGCACGATAAAATCTCCGGAAGCCATATCCATCGCAGCGTTGGTATTGCCTGATATTCCCTTATTTTCTCCCATAACCAGATAACGTACCCGGTCATCCCGTTCCGCATACCGGCGCAGAATCCGCTCGCAGCTTTTTCCTCTGGGGCTCCCGTCTGCCACACAGATCTCCCAGTTTTCATAAGTCTGGGCGAAAATGGAATCCAGAAGCTCTTTCAGATATTTTTCCGGTGTCTGGTATGCAGGAATCACCACAGACAGCTTGGGCCGATAATCAAACCACTGCTGCCTCTGGCTTTCCAGCTCCTCCTCCGTAGGCTTTGTCAGCTCATACCACTCTCCATAGTCATAATCATTATCAATACCCTGGAGTTTATGCCTGGACTTGACCACAAGTGCCCGCAGCCCGTTCTCCTTCCAGAAGTCAAAGGCCACCTTCACCGTCTCCATATTCATCAGATCCATGATTTTTTCCCGCCGTTTATGAGCCACACTGGACCGTTTTGCGATCAGCTCCTCGTTGTAGCGGATCCTGACCCGGCGGCCTTCGCACTTCATCAGAAGATAGTAGTCCTCTCCCCGCTCATAATCAAACCGGATATCAAAACCAAAATCCTTATCCCAGCTCTTTCCAAAATAGATCTGGCTCACATCGTCCCGTCTGGTAGATACATACTGAAACTCCACCGGCTTATGATCCTTATCCGTCACCCGGAACTCCACAACGGACTGCGGATTCTTCCCGATCGCCCAGCCGTTGATCTGTATGGTATTTTCCCGGATCCTCACAACATCTACTTTATATTTCATAGGCTCTCCCCATTCTCTCCCTCAGTATCGTCGCCGAAGTTCAGTCGCTCCTCCTCCACTACCAGAGGCCGTTTCATCACTCTGGAATTGATGGTGAGCACATATTCTCCCACCAGGCCAATAAAAAAGATCTGAACCGATCCCAGAAAACACATTCCAATGAGCAGAGGCGCCATGCCGGCTGCAAAACGGTCCCAGTAAAGAAGCTTCATTATGAGATAGATCAGCGCTACCACCATGCTGACTGCAGAACACACACTTCCGAAAATCGTTGCCAGACGAAGTCCTACCTTGGTATAGGAGGTGAAGCTGAGCATGGCGGCATCATACAGCTTATAGAAGTTATTGCTGGTCTTTCCTGCCTTTCTCTTCGGCTGATCATAGGGAATCTCCTTCCGCCGGAAGCCCAGTTCCGCCACGATTCCCCGAAGGAACGGAGTTGGATCATCCAGATCTCTCAGTACCTGGATAAATTTTCTGTCATACAGTCCGAATCCGGTAAAATGCTCAATCTGCTCCACATCAGAAAGCTTTTTGATGGTCTTGTAGTAGCAGCTTCTCAGCCAGTACATGATTTTGTTTTCCTGGCTGCTCTTCTTGATTCCAATGACAATTTTATACCCGTTTTCCCATTCTTTCACATACTTGGGCACCATTTCCACCGGATCCTGAAAATCTGCAGCCATCAGAACCGTACAGTCCCCTGAGGTCTGCAGCATTCCATAATAAGGGGAATTGAACTGGCCGAAGTTCTTTGCGTTGAAAATGGCCTTTACTCTCTTGTCACGGGCACATATGCTCCTTAATATCTCTCTGGTCCGATCCTGGGAATCATTGTCGATAAACAGGATCTCATATCCGTACTCCGGCAGATCCTGCCGGAACATATTCACCAGGGCCTGCCACATGGGTTCCACATTGGCCTCTTCATTGTAGCAGGGCACCACGATGCTCACTGTTTTCATCTGTTATTCCTTCCAATCCATCTGCACCATGACCTTGATCAGGTCATCGGGCTTATCTCTCATCATATACAGGGCTTTCTCCACCTGGTCCAACCCGTACAGGCGGTGGGTAACCAGGGGAGCCGGATCGATCCTGCCGTACTTCACCATGGCCAGAAGCCTTTCGATCCTGGCTCTTCCTCCTTTAGCCAGTTCCGTATGGATGGTTTTGCCCGCCATCCCCCGTCCTCCGGAAAATTTCGGAAATCCCAGAGTTCCCGTACCGCCGTAGTAATTCACATTGGATATGGTTCCGGTACCGTACCGGACCATATCCACAGCCTGGGTAAATACCTCGTCTCCGCCTCCGCAGATAATCACCGAGTCGCATCCCACGCCTTTCGTCATATCCAGGACTCTGCTTACCACATCCCCGTCTTTGTAGCTGATCACATCCGTCGCTCCGAATTTCCTCGCCAGCTCCACGCAGACCGGTCTGCTCCCCACAGCAATGATCCTGGCTGCTCCCAGATGCCTGGCCCCTTCAATGGCCATCAGACCGATGGGGCCGATTCCCATGACTACCACCGTATCTCCCATACGGATCTCTCCGTACTCCGCTCCCGTAAAACCGGTGGTCACCACATCCACGCACATCAGCGCCTGCTCCAGCGTTACTCCGTCAGGGATTTTGGCCAGCGTGGTATCTGCATCGGGAATAAGAAATTTCTCCGCAAAAACGCCCGGCTGAGTTCTCCCCAGCTGATGGCCGGAAAAAGGCGCCGAAGCATGGCGGTCATTTCCTTCCTGAATCGCTCTGGCTCTCCAGTCGGGAGTAATAGCCGGAACAGCAACGATCTCTCCCGGAGCAAAATCCCGGACCTCATCTCCCACTTCCTGCACCTGAGCCACACATTCATGCCCCAGGATCAGATTGGGAGCCTTTCTGGAGCCGCCGCCAAAAACGGTATGCACGTCAGAAGAGCAGGGCGTCACCGCCACCGGCCTGAGAATGGCTCCATAAGGCTGTTTCAGTTCCGGCTCCGGAGCGTCATACCACCCGACTGCTCCCGGTTCTTTCAATACAAATGCTTTCATGGCATTCTCCTTTCTCACAGTGTCTCCAGGTGATTGGATTTCAATGCCAGAATCTCCACCTGCTTCCCGAATTTTTCCCGGATCACAGACGCGATCTCTTCCGTATAGCCGGGAGCCACAATCAGAATGGCATCCACCGGATCAGAAAAGAACTGTTCCGGCGCCACAATGGGCAGGTGGGAGGTGGGCGCAAACCGCCCCTGCTTAAAGGGAGCGGAATCAATCATATAGCTCACTTTGTCTCCCAGACGGGTGGTGGCCGTCAGGGTAAACCCCTGGTGGCTGGCTCCCCACACAGCCAGTTTCTTCCCCTGAGCACGGAGGCGGTCCACCAGTCCGTTTACTTCCTCATCAATATAGCCGCGGCTGGCAATAAGACCCGAGACATCCACCGGCTCTGCCTGAGCACGGTCCTTCCCGGAACCCGTCTTCCCGTCCGTCTTTCTCACGATCACCGACAGTGTGTCCCGGTTCACCATTTCTTCTTCCAGCACTTCAAACCCACAGGCTTCCAGAAGGTTTCTCAGCGTCTCAAACGTATAGTAGGCAATGTGATCGCGGATCAGCTCATAGTAACCGTCGTACTGAAGAATATACTCCAGGCTGGGCACAGTAATCAGCCCCATCCCGTTCTCTGTCAGATTATTCCTGATGCAGCGGAGCATCACCCCGGGATGAGGCTGATGCTCCAGAAAGTTAAAGGACAGGAACACATCATAGGGAGCTCCGGGAAGTACCATATCTTCCGTTTCCGTAAAGCCCCGGAATACATTCAGTCCGCTCTCTGACGCCAGCTCTGCCAGATCAGCCCGGTGCTCCATTCCCCAGGCTTCCACGGGAAATTCTTTCAGAACAGACAGGAACTCTCCCCGTCCGCAGCCGGCCTCAATAAATTTTTTCCCTTCCAGTCCGTAGGTACGGATCAGATGATCATATTGTTTTCTGCGCAGCTCCACCATAGTAGTGGAAAATCCTCCTGCCCGGATCACATCCCGATAATAATCCACCGGCTCGCAGTCAAACTGAACCAGACCGCAGGACGGACACTGACAGAGGTCCAGCGTAATGCCCCGGTCCTCCTTCACCTGTGTTCCATCCGGAATATTCTGGGCGGAAGCAGGCATATTGTCCAATGTCATAAGCGGCCGATCCCCCAAGGAATGGCCGCAGGCAATACAATGTTTCATAAGTCGGATTCCTCCGTTTCGCTCTGATAAGTATATATAATCTTTCTGCTTTTCTCAACCTTAAGGTGAAAAAAATAGGTTTTTTTTGAGGAAAAGCCGTATTTTTCAAGGATTTTTCCCGAAATCTGCCCTCTTCATGATCTCATTTATCATTTCTGTTTTGGCATCGGCATAATCCTGGACATATTTCCAGCAACCGGAGGCCAGCCTGCGTTTCTCAGCAGCGTACCGTTCCCGATCCCTCTCATCCTTCCGCAGACAATCCCGAAAAGCCAGCATGCGCCCGGCTTCCTCATCCCCTGTCCGGAACACATGCAGGTTCACCTCCGGATTCTGTTTTTTAAACATCCGGTGTTCATGCCACTGCGGTTCCCGGATCCTCAGCCGGTATCCGGCTTTTTCCAGAAGGGGAGCGAAAGAATGTTCTTCTGCCGGGTTTTCCACAAGAAGCAGGATATCAATGATCGGTTTTGCACACAGTCCGGGAACCGATGTGGATCCCACATGTTCCACCGCCAGCGCCCGCTCTCCAAGAACATTCCGGATCCGGTCTCTCTCCCGTCGGAACTGTTCCGGCCACCGGGGATCATATTCCATCAGAAGGATGCTGCCGTTCAGCTCCTTCACCTCCCCCACGGTCACCTGTTTCAGATAATCTTCCGCCCCCATGATTCTCCTCTCCTTACTGATCCCATCCGGCCGCCATCGTCCTGCGGATTCCCTCCTGAAAAGGAACTTCCGGCTTCCATCCCACAGCTTTTTCCAGCTTCCTCACATCCGGAAGGAGAGAAGCAGGACCTTCTGCGTTCGGCGGTCTCTTTCCATATTCATAGCTTCCTTTTTTTCCGCAGCAGGCATGCATTTCTTCCACGAATTCCCGCAGCACTCTGGTATCTTCCCCGGCCACATTGTAGATTCCGGACTCCAGCTTCGGACTCTTCAGCAGCTCTGTCATAGCCCGGGCCATATCATCAATGTACAGGAAGTTCCACTTCTGAGTGCATTCTCCCAGATCCATACGTCCCCCTGAAGAGAATGTGCGCAGACAGCTGTTTACCAGCGACCAGGGATGGTCCCCGGGTCCATAGACGCTGTAGATCCTGGCATGGACATATTCCATGGAACATTCCCGGCAGAACGCCGCCGCCCGCCGTCCGAATTCCAGCTTGGCTCTGCCATACTGGGATACAGGCCTGCAGGGATGGTCCTCATCTGTCAGCTCCCGGCAGATCCCGTACTCTGCCTGAGAACCGGAAAACAGGAAGCGGCGGCAACCCAACGCCGCCGCCGCCCTCACCGTTTCCATGGAACACCGGATATTCTTTTCCTGAATTTCCGGATCGCTTCTCCCTGCACTCCCCACTCCGTCCCAGGCCATATGAAGAAAAGCATCCCACTCTTTCTCCGGCAGCAGCAGAGGAAGGCGGGAAATCTCCTCCATTCCCACCTCCACCGTATGAAGATTGCGATGAACCGGGAGCTTTCCTCTGTTGGAAGAGCCGGGGCGGACGGCTGCCCACACCCGGTCTCCCTGTTCCAGCAGCAGACGGATCACTGCCCGACCGATGAAACTGGTCCCTCCGGTGATGATCACATCCATGCCGTCACCCCTTGATTCTGGGGATGATCATGATCTCATCCATCTCCTCATCAGAAAGGAAAGGAGCCAGATCCTCCAGCGGTGCAGATACGATGGTTCCGTCCTCCAGCCGCTTGGAGGCAGACTTCGGCTCAAAGGGCTGATCCGTGGTCACAAAGATCTCACAGATCACCGGGCCGTCCATGGCCAGAGTCTCGTCCAGCACCTGTCCCAGCTCCGGATTATGATGAATGGCCCTGTAAGGATACCCGTACGCCCACGCCAGCTTTTCCATGCTGGGGAAGCTTAAATCATGGCTGTCATCTCCCACACCAACCAGCGGCTCACCGAAGAAATTCTTCTGCGTCTGACGGATGGAATGATAACCTCCGTTATTGATGATAAACATTTTAATGGGAAGGCGATGATGAATCACCGTCTGCAGCTCCTGCAGGTTCATCTGCATGCTGCCGTCTCCCGATACCATGATCAGTTCCTCCCGGCCGGCCGCCACACAGGCTCCGATCGCTGCCGGCAGGTCGTATCCCATGGAAGCAATGGCAGAATTGGTGATGAACCGCTGTCCCTTTTTCAGCACATAAGCATGTCCGCCCACCACACAGGCAGATCCGTTTCCTACCACGGTGATTCTTCCTTCCGGAAGGCGGCTGCTCAGTTCCTTGATAAAGGCGTATACATTAGCCTCCTTCTCCATTCCGCCCTCATAATGCCGAGGAAGCACTACCGGATAGTTTTTCTTCCACATCTGGCAGTTCTCCTGCCAGGTCATTCCGTTCTTTCCTTCTCCGCCCCGGAATACAGGCAGAGTTTCCTCTTCGTCCAGCACCTGCTCCATGACCTCCAGCAGGTCCTTTGCATCCCCATGGATCCGCATATCCGCATGGACGCTGGGCTTCTTCAGTTCTTCTGCATCAATATCATTAACAATCACATAGGCCTCTCTGGCCCAGGTCCCATAATTATATCCTACCTGGCGGATGCTCAGACGGCTTCCCACAGAAAAGACCAGATCGCTGTTCTGTACGGCAAAATTGCCGGGACGGTCGCCGAATCCGCCTCCCCTTCCCACATAGAGAGGATGATCGTCCCATACCGCATCTTCGCTGTTCCATCCGGTCACTACCGGAATTCCCAGCTTTTCAGCTACCCGCAGGAACACTTCGTGAGCGCCTGCCAGACGGACTCCATTGCCCACATTGAAAACGGGGCGTTTGCTTTCCTTGATCTTTCTGATTACTTCTCTGGCGATCTCTTTTGTCACCTTCGGCGGAAGCATCTGCCTCTTTTCTCCGTTTCCCGCCCGGTCTTCAGGGATCTCCGCCGGAGAGTTCTCCGCCCATCCCGTACCGCCGGCCTCATAGTCCTCCGGATCGAAGCCGATCAGCTCCTCCGTCTCCACATAAGCTCCCTGGACGTTCAGAGGAATATCCAGCCATGC
>CALWRQ010000020.1 GCA_944383965.1 uncultured Lachnospiraceae bacterium | reverse complement strand
CCGGACAGCATCGAGACTGCGGAGATCTGCCGGAAATCCGGAAAGCTGGCCGTTCCCGGCGTCTGCTCGGAAGACCCGAGAGGCAACGCCGTATATACGGAATATTTTGCCAAGGGCACAGTTCCCACGGAAGTGTGCAATAATCACATCCGTGCCACCGTATGCTCCGAGTCCGGTCAGCTGGCTACAGAATTCTGTCCGAATAAGACTTCCGGAGTATTTATGTCCATCCCTTCCGGTGAAACGGCTGTAACGGATGATTCTCTGGTCAGTCTGCCCGGTTACTGCACCATTCACAGCAGTTCCAGCGTGATCATCGATCCGAACACGCAGGGATCTCCCTCCAGTCCGGGAGCCGGTACCTCCTCAGGAGCTACCTTCCAGCCCCCCTCCTCACCGGGGACTGTGGTAAATGAATATGAAGATGATGTGATCAGTGCGGCACCTCCGCCGGGCTGATCCATCGGAATATTTTTCAGCTGCAAATAACAGGGAAAGGATTGTTTTGTCATGTTCAGAGAAATGAGACGTCACCGTCAGGCACTTCCCCCAGAGACGTGCATTCAGATTCTGGAACGCGGCACGTCCGGCGTGCTGGCGGTATCCGGGGATGATGGTTATCCCTATGCTGTTCCGTTGAGCTATGTATACGCAGATTCCAGAATCTATTTTCACTGCGCTCCCTCCGGCCACAAGCTGGACGGCATCGCATCTAACGAAAAAGTTTCCTTCTGTGTCATTGACCAGGATCAGGTAGTTCCGGAAAAGTACACGACCTTCTTTCGCAGTGTGATCGTTTTCGGAAAAGCCAGGATCCTGTCCGACGAAGGGGAAAAGCGGAAAGCCCTCGAGCTGCTGGCCGCCAGATACTCCCCCATGGAAGAGGAAGGACGGGAAGAGGAAATCAACCGTTCCTTCCGTCAGGTCACGATGGTGGAAATCGCTGTAGAGCACATGACCGGAAAAGAGGCCATCGAACTTGTAAAAATGAGAGAATAGCAAACAGGCAGGCCGGAGAGTCCTTTTTCTCCGCCTGCCTGTTCTGCTGTTTCTGTACATTTATTCTTTCATTTTCGGTTTGAAGATCAGGGATGCCAGATAGGCCAGTACCAGGGCTCCGCAGATTCCTCCGGCCGCGGCGGTAAAGCCTCCCTTGAAAAGTCCCAGAATCCCCTCTTCCTGAATTCCCTCTTTTACTCCCTTCCACAGAGTATTTCCAAATCCCAGGAGAGGAACTCCCGCTCCTGCGCCGGCCCATTCCAGAAACGGCTCATAAAGTCCCAGGAATCCCAGGATTCCTCCCGATACCACCAATCCCACCATGACCCGCCCGGGCATCAGCTTTGTATTATCCATAACGGCCTGAGCCAGCAGACAGATCAGGCCTCCTGTCAGGAATGCTTTTATATAATCCATCCTATGCTCCTCTCCGGTTTTCTGTGCTCAATCACTACTCCGTGTGCAATTCCCGGGATCGTCTGCCCCTCATTGAAGCTCACTGTGGAAAGAAGAGCGCCGGTCGGCACAAAGAGCACCCGTTTCCACTCACCGGTCCGTATCTTTTCCAGGATGAATGCTGCCAGAGTGACTGCTGCGCAGCCGCATCCGCTCCCGCCCGAATGGGTATCCTGTTCCTGCCTGTTATAAATTTCCACACCGCAGTCCATGTGCACCTCTGACAGATCCCGTCCTCCTGCTTTCATAAAATCCAGCAGAACCGTTCTTCCCACAACTCCCAGATCTCCTGTAATGATCCTGTCATAATCGGTTTCTTCTCTCTCAAAATCCATCAGATTTCTCAGGATCACGCTGTAGGCAGCCGGAGCCATAGCCGCTCCCATATTCATGGAATCTCTGATCCCCATATCTTCGATCTTCCCCGTAGTGATTCCGGTGATCACGGCCAGTCCTTTTCCTGTCTCCGTATCTCTGACTTTATCCCGGTCAGACAGTACGAACGCTCCGCTTCCCGTGACCGTCCAGGTGGCGGAATAGGGTCTCTGATTTCCATAGCCCAGCGGAAAGCGAAACTGTTTTTCCGCTGTGGCAAAATGGCTGGACGCCACTGCCAGAACCCGTTCCCCATACCCGGCCGCTACCGTCATTGCTCCCAGTGACAGCGCCTCTCCTATGGTCGAACAGGCTCCGTACAGCCCGAACATGGGAATTTCCAGTTCCTTTACGCCGAACGATGTGGCGATCAGCTGTCCGAGAAGATCTCCCGCAAACAGATAACGGATTTCCTCTTTCTCCAGGCCTCCTTTTTCCAGGGCAATGCGGCAGGCTTCCTTCTGCATGAAGCTTTCCGCCTCTTCCCAGGTCGGTTTCCCTGCCATGGCATCCTGCTCCACCTGGTCAAACAGGCTGCCGAACGGCCCGTCTCCTTCCTTCTTCCCTACTACGGATGCAGCGGATTCAATCACCGGAGTCCGTTCAAACTCCAGGCTGGATCTGCCTTTTCTCATTCTTCCGCCTCCTCTCTACCATCCCACGCTCCACAGGTTCAGAACATAATAGATCACACCAAGAACCCAGGTACTGAAAATTCCGTAGAGGATCACCGGACCGGCAATGGTAAACGCCTTGCATCCCACTCCGAATACCTGCCCTTCTACCTTGAATTCCATCATGGGAGCCGCTACGGAATTGGCAAATCCGGTAATCGGGACCAGAGCTCCGGCTCCGGCAAATTTTACCAGCCTGGGATAGATGTTCAGACCGGTGAGAAGAATGCTCAGAGCAATGAGAAACAGCTGGTTCCATGCCATGGCATCCTCCTGCTCCATTCCTGCGGATATGAGAAAATTGATCACTATCTGTCCCAGAGTACAGATGGTGCCTCCCGCCAGAAAAGCCTGAATCAGATTTTTCCGCCTGCTGTGAACCGGTGTAATTTCCTTGATATAGCTTTCATACATTTTTTTATCAACTTCCATGGTTCTCCTTTCCTAAACCCCGAAGCCCTTCATAAAATAGATCAGCGAACCCGACAGCTTTCCCGCCGCAATGGACAGGATCACATACTGCAGTCCTACGGATAAATGAATTCTCCGGCTGACAGTGGGAAGGGCCTTCAGAGTTTCTGCCAGAGACATGACCAGACATCCAACGAAGATTCCCACAGACAGGCCGCAGATCCCCAGAATCACAGATGAAAGAGGGCCTGGTCCCAGCGGGACGGGCCAGAGGTCTCCCCAGTTTCCCAGAACACCTCCCAGAATCAGTATGGTCTCATACAGGACAATATGGGTTTTCGTCCCCGTTTTTCCCATCAGCCGTGGAAAAACCCCGATGATTGCCAGAAAAGCGAATACTCCGGCCGCAATGATCCCTCCGGCCGAAGCACCGATCAATACCAGCAGTGCCGTCTCAAGAAACATCTGTCTCCTGCTCCTTTCTGCCTTCGTTCTGAATGACCGTTTTGCTGATGTTTTCTTCATAAAGACGCATTTCCACCTCAAGCGGAGTGGGATCCGTATTGATCTTCCACCGTGAGAAATGATTGAAGAAAACGGTGATTCCCACTGCAAGCCCGACGGAATAGGATACTTCCAGAGCAGTGAAACCGTCAGACTGACTTCCTGTAATCATAAAGTAGATCTCCTGAAATACCTTTGTCACATCCACATCGTTATTAAATGTCATAATGGCAAAGGCAGCCCCGAAAAAACATATGAAGCAGACAAAAATGGTTTTCAGCCATTCCCATGCATAAAGCGGCTTTTGGGGTTTATGATAATCAATGATATATTCTGTTTTTCCCACGCTGATAACCTGAGCGGCCGGAGCTGCGCTCCGGATCAGCCCAAGCACGTCCAGAATGCTCTCCACGTACCTGCGGTTTCGGTCTTCCCGGATGATTTTCACCGTCAGGGCCTTCAGCCGTGCTTCCAGAGCCGGGTCCGGACACCACAATTCCGCCACATCCTTCAGCTGTACCTTTTTATTATGGACCTCCGTGATCTCCTTCATATTTAAGTACACCTCGGTCCGGCTCACCCTTTCATCACCTCCGCTGCTTCCACAAACGTTCCTTCCATCTCTTCTGTCCCTCCGGAAAAGCCGAACAGGCAGCAGCAGAGCACGGCTGCCGTCAGAATCAGGCAGGCAAAAAGAGCGGCAATCCCTACCTTCAGTCTCCAGGTTTCCATCCATCTCACTTCCTTTCTGTGAGTAGTATGCTTTGGGATCGCCGCTTTATACCCGGAAAATGTCTTCCGGTTTCATTTTACAGTTTTTCCCGCATCTGCTTCAGGATCTTTTTTTCAAGTCTGGATACCTGAACCTGGGAAATTTCCAGATCTGCCGCAATGACGCTCTGGGTCTGATTGCAGAAATATCTCCGCACAATGATCTCTCTCTCCTTCGGTTCCAGCTCCATCAGAAGCTCCTTCAGTACCATACGGTTGACCAGCTTTTCTTCCTCGTCCTCCTTCTCCTCCAGCCTGTCCATCAGGCACAGATCCTGTCCGTCATTTCTGTTTACCGTTCTGTAAAGGGACTCCACTTCCGCCCCTGCTTCCAGCGAAGCAGCCACTTCCTCACGGCTCACCTTCAGCTCTCCGGCGATTTCTTCAATCGTGGGTTCTCTTCCCAGAGAGCTGGACAGACTTTCCCTGGCCGCCCCTGCTTTCACCCCCAGTTCCTTCACGGACCGGCTCACCTTGATCATCCCGTCATCCCTGAGAAAACGTTTGATTTCTCCGGTAATCATAGGCACTGCATAGGTGGAAAACCGGACCTCATAGGACAGGTCAAATTTATCGATGGCCTTGATCAGACCAATGCTGCCGATCTGAAACAGATCCTCCGGCTCATGTCCCCTTCCGCAGAACCTTCTCACAATGCTCCAGATCAGACCGATGTTTTCTTCGACCAGACGATCTCTGGCCGCTTTATCCCCTTCGTGAGCCATTTGAATCAATCTCATGGTCTCATCCATAGGGTCACGCTCCGATCCGCTTCTTCATCCGGACCACGGTCCCCTGTCCGGGAGAAGAGATCACCTCCACCTGATCCATAAAGGCCTCCATGAAAGAAAATCCCATCCCGGAACGCTCTCCTGTAAGATCTGTGGTATACATGGGCTCCATTGCCTTTTCCACATCCCGGATTCCCACTCCCTGATCCCGGATCTCTACAGAAAAATCCTTTCCTTCCACAGCCGCTTTTATGAAAATCGTCCCTTTCCCTCCGCCGTAGCCATGAAGCACCGCATTGGTCACTGCCTCGGACACAGCTGTCTTCACATCATCCATTTCCTCCAGAGTGGGATCCAGACGGCTTAAAAACACTGCCACCACCACCCTGGCAAACTCTTCATTTTCTGAGCGGCTTTCCATCTCCAGCCTCATTTCCTCTCTTCTGCCCTCTTCCAATCTGCATCCTCCTTTCTAGTCCGCTATGGCGGCCTCTTTTGTATCAAAATTTTTCATCAGCCGGTAGATTCCTCCCATGGACAGAATCCGCCGCACCTGATTTCCCGCTCCGCAGATCACCACTCTGCCTCCGCTTCCGGCCATCTGCTTATATCGGTTCAGCAGTACCCCGATTCCTGAGGAATCCATGAATTCCGTTCTGGAAAAATCAAAGATGATCTTGTTTATGTAGTTCTCCGACAGCAGCAGATCCGTCTCATACCGCAGATTCCTGCAGTTGTGATGATCCAGTTCCTTAGGAAGGTGGATAATCAGTATCTGGCCCATGGCCTCATAAGTAAAGGTTTCCCTGGTCATAATGGCAGTCTCCTTTCCGTCTTGCTCGGTTCTCCCCGCTGCAAAGCATGGAACATGCTTATTACAGCAAAAAAAGGCACGGACCCTGTGGTCCATACCTCTTTTGTTCTTCCCGGCCGGCCTGAGCCGGTCCTTTTCTTTCTGTATTTTCCCGTATCTGCTGTCAGTATCCTCTCTGTTCCCTGGACATGGATGCGTAATCCGTATCCGGATAGCTTTCAATGATCTGGCCGAACAGATCATCCGCCTCCTTTTCCTGTCCCTGCGATTTCATCGCCAGCGCCTTGTCATAAAGTACGCCGGGATTGTCTCCGTTCAGACGCAGACTGGCATCATAATAGGTCAATGCTCCGGCATAATCTCCGGATCCCACCGCTGCGTCTCCCAGCTCATCCAGTACCTGCCAGCCGTTTTCCGCCATATCGGCATGAATCTGTTCAATGATCGGCTGGAGATCTGCCGCTGTGATCAGCGCAGGATTCCAGCTGGCGTAAATGCGGGCCGCCGTCTGAAAATCATCGTCCCGATAAGCCTGAAGAATCCTCGCAAGAGATGCATACTGATTAATGGTTCCGTTGCTGTCGCTTACTACGGAATCCAGAGATGCCTCCGCATTTTCCTTGGCTCCTTCTGCCTCTTTCAGCTGGGATTCCAGCTGATCGATCTGTATATTGCTCTGGCTGAGCTGTTCACTGTACTCTATGATCTCCTGATTGTGCTCATTATTCAGCTTTTCCTCAATGGAAGGCATGACCAGAGTGGTGAATGCGGCAATGCCCAGGATCACGCCGATAAACATATGGAGCACCATCTGCCCTCCGGTGCTTTCCTTGTAAGTAGGAGGCAGAATAATGTCATCGTCCTCCAGTCTGCTGTGAGAAAAGGCATTGTCCAGTTTCTGCCTCTCGATCTCGGCCCGGCCCGTATTTTCCTTTACAATAGACATATACCACAGAGCCTTCCGGTTACTCCGGTCGATCTGAAGGACTTTGTGAAGCGCCTTTCCTGCTCTGGTATAGTTTTCCTGTGAAAGATACAGGAGCGCCAGAAGCAGCTGGGCCTTGACATAATGGTCATTTTCCTCCACTGCTGCAGCAAGCTGCAGAATGGCCAGATCATAGGCCTGAGTCTGTGCATAGAGCAGGGCCTGATTGAATTTTTTCACATTCTGGCTGGCCACTTCCAGCCGCCCGGGTTTTCTCTGGATCTCATCCAGATAATAATCACAGCGGTTATTTTCCGGCTGAAGATTCAGGCTGATGACCCACTGGACAATTGCGTCCGCCACCTCTCCCATTTCATAATAGATCAGCCCCAGCAGATTTCTGGCATCCGTCTGGTACTTATAAAAATGGAGGCTTTTTTTCAGGCACTCCGCCGCCCCGGACAGATCGCGGATCTGAGCCTTTTCCAGTCCCAGATTATAATAGCTGTTGGCAATCTGCTGGTTTCTTCTTACATAATCCATAGATACCGCCTATCTCTGCTTTTCTTTCATCAGTTCCATCATCAGGTCCGTCATATCCGTCAGGTCACTTTTTACAATGGCGTCTTCTACCTGCTCCACATCCAGGCTGGGCTTGAAGCGCTTGATCTCCTCATCGAAATTTATCATATTCTTTCCTCCTTGAGACATTCCTTCAGCTCCCCTACAAAGTAAAGGGATCCGGCTGCAAACAGAAGGCCCTCTCCCCTGGATGTCAGGGCACAGGCAAGAGCCTCTCTCACCGCGGAGAAGCAGCGAACCGGACAGGATGCTCCTTTGAATGCACCGGTCAGTTCCGCCGCTGAAAGTCCACGGTCTGATTCCATATGCGCCAGAAAGATCTCTTCCGGCTTCAGTTCTTCCAGAATCTCCTCCGCCATTCTTCCGTATTCCTTATCCGAAACGGCAGAAAACAGCAGCCGGACCTTTTTCCCTGAACAGGACGCAATCCTGGATGCCGCCTGGCAGAAGGCTCTGATCCCGTCCCGGTTGTGCGCTCCGTCCAGATAGAATCCCGGACGCACTTCTTCCATACGCCCGGCGTGACGGGCGCGGGAAAGGCCCTCGGACACAGACTGCGCCCGGATCTCTCCTCCCAGAAGTTCCGCTGCTTTTACTGCCGCCGCCCCGTTCCACACCTGATAACCGGCAGGAAACGGAAGCAGGGCTGTCATACGGCTGCCGCAAAAATCCATGGAGATTTCCGGGAAAGCCCCCTTCCATTTCACGGAAAGCCCCAGATCTCTCACGTCCGTACAGTCCGCTTTCATTTCTCCCGCTGCTTTTCTGATCACAGCCGCAGCCGTCCGGTCATTTCCGTCAAACACTACCGGTACTCCGGCCTTGATGATGCCGGCCTTCTCTCCGGCAATCTCCTCCACCGTATCGCCAAGATAAGCCATATGGTCCAGACTGATCGACGTGATCACGCAGACAGACGGACGGCAGACATTCGTCACATCCCTTCTGCCTCCCATACCGGCTTCCAGAATCACGAAGTCCGGCTGTTTCCGGTCAAAGCAGACTGCAGCCATATAAAACAGATATTCGAAAAAGGTAGGATGACTCCTTCCTTTGCCTTTCCATTTTTCCCAGACTGCTCTCACCCGTTTGAAGCTGTCCTGGAATGTCTTTTCTTCTATCGGTTCCCCGTCCAGACAGATTCTCTCCCGGATGTCTGTCAGATGAGGGGACGTAAATGTTCCCACATGGTATCCCGATGCCGTCAGAATGGAGGAAAGAAACGCGCAGACCGAACCTTTTCCATTGGTTCCCGCCACATGAATCACTTTTCCCGGAAAGGAGCACCCCAGGTCTCTTAAAAATTCCTCAGCTTCGCTCAGGCTGTGCTTTTCCCTGGCAAATTCCGGGATCCGCAGCAGATAATCCCTTGTATCTTCCATATCGATCTCCTCTTCGGCATCTTTCTACCCCATCTATTATAATAGAAAACGCCAGATATGCAACAAAATAATTACGGGCAGAATCGACGGATCCCACCTTTGCGCGTGCTTCAGTCTGCGAAAAAGGTAAAAAAAGGCAGCCTCCCTGTCATCCCGGGTGCTGCCTCTGTTTTCTCAGAAAGCCGTATTGTTCCGAAATCCTGCCGTTACCGGCAGAACACGTATGTATTCAGCCGCTCAAAAGCTTCCTTTACTCTGGACAGCGGAAGAGCCAGATTCATACGGATCGCATTGGGGCCGTGGAACATACGGCCGTCCTGCCAGGCTACCCCCACATCCCAGCCGGCCTTCTCCAGCTGATCGATGGTCATGCCGTGTTTTTCGCACCATTCCGTGCAGTCCAGGAACAGCATGTAGGTTCCCTCAGGCTTTGATACCTTTACCCCTTCAAAATGCCCCTTGATATAATCGCAGGCAAAGTTAACGTTGCCGCTGAGCACCTGGCACAGTTCATCTGCCCATTCATATCCTTCCGGCCGGTAGGCTCCGATCAGCGCATGCATGCTCAGCACATTCATGCTGTTGTAATGAGAAAGGGAAGACTCTTTTCTCACTCTGTCCCTGATCCATTTGTTGTAAATAATATGATAGCTTCCCACCAGACCTGCCAGGTTGAAGGTCTTGCTGGGAGCATACAGCGCCACTGTACGCATTCTTGCATCTTCACTTACAGACTGGGTAGGGATATGTTTATGACCATTTAAAATAATGTCGGACCAGATTTCATCAGACACCACGTATACATCATATTTTCTGTAAAGCTCCATGGCTTTCTCAATCTCCCACTGCTCCCATACCCGTCCGCAGGGATTGTGGGGGGAACAGAATACAGCGGCATGAATATTCTGGGTCTTCAGCTTTTCTTCCATATCCTCAAAGTCCATACGCCATACATGATTTTCATCCAGTTTCAAGGGACTCAGCACCATATCATAGCCGTTATTGGTCATGCAATTCGTAAAGCCGATGTATGTGGGAGTATGAAGAAGCACTTTGTCTCCTTTGGAGCAGAACACATTCAACGCAGCGATCACTCCGCCCAGCACACCGTTCTCATATCCGATGCACTCTCTGGTCAGACCCTGAACTCCGTTTCTGGTTTCATGCCAGCGAATAATGGAATCGTAATACTCATCTGTGGCACTGAAATAACCGTATGCCGGATGTTTTGTCCTCTCAATAATCGCCTCCGGAATGGTAGGAACCGCAGGGAAATTCATATCTGCTACCCACATGGGAATAACATCAAATCCTTCTCTGGGCGGTTCCGGTGCGAAACCGGGATTCATCCCCAGACCGTCCACTGCAATGGCATCCATCCCCTTCCGGTCCATAATTGTAGTAAAATCATATTTCATATTCGAATCCCTCTCTTTCTCAAATGAATTCCTTACGTTCAGCCGTCTTATAATGATTAAGTTGCTTAATCATGTCACAACTTAATTATACATTTTTTCAAACAGATGTCAATTGCTTTTATAAGATTTTTACTTTTTCATTTTCCGGCCTGATCACCAAACATGCAGATCTGCTGTAATATGAAAGAAAAGGGATTATGAGAATTGAACAAAGACATGTTTTTTCTGCTGCTGATACAGGTGCTCCTGATCGTTCTCAATGCAGTATTTGCCAGCGCTGAGATTGCCGTTCTTTCCATGAATGAAGCCAAACTGGCCCGGCTGGCCGCTCAGGGAGACCAAAAAGCCCGCAAACTGGCCCGGCTCACGGACCCTCCGGCCCGTTTCCTCGCTACGATCCAGGTTGCCATCACCCTGTCCGGATTCCTGGGAAGTGCTTTTGCCGCAGACAATTTTTCTGACGGACTGGCGCAGCATCTGATGAAGCTGGGACTGCCCATTCCTGCTGCCACCATGGATGCGGCTGCCGTTGTCTTTATCACGGTCATACTTTCCTATTTTACCCTCATTTTCGGTGAACTGGTTCCCAAGCGCATTGCCATGAAGAAACCGGAGCAGCTGGCCCTGGCTCTGTCCGGCCTTCTGGGCCTGATCTCCAGCATATTCGCACCTCTGGTCTGGATCCTTTCCGTCTCCACCAACGGTGTCCTCCGTCTTTTCGGCATTGATCCTGATGAATCGGATGAACCTGTAAGCGAAGAAGAAATCCGTCTTCTGGTGGATGCCGGAAGCGAAAGCGGAATCATTGACCGGGAGGAAAAACAGTTTATTCAGAATGTATTTGAGTTTGACGATCTGACAGCAGGAGAAATTGCTACCCATCGTACGGACGTGCTGTTTCTCCGCATGGATGATTCCATGGATACGTGGGACAGCTGTATCCACTCCAGCCGGCATGCCCTTTATCCCGTCTGTCAGGACTCTCCCGACCGGATCATGGGGATTCTCAATGCCAGAGATTATTTCTGTCTGAAAGACAAAAACCGCGATCGGGTCATGGCCGAAGCCGTGCACCCGGCCTATTTTGTTCCGGAAACAGTAAAAGCAGATGTTCTTTTCCGCAATATGCGCCGAACCGGTGCTTCCCTGGCAGTGGTACTGGATGAATACGGCGGCATGACCGGGATTGTCACCCTGCATGACCTGCTGGAAGAGCTGGTCGGCAGTCTGAAACAGGAGAGCTGCAGCGGTACGGACGGCCCTCCCTGTATGAAACCCATGGAAGAGTCTGTCTTTTCCATCCGGGGAAATCTGCCCCTGAGGGAGCTGGATGATATCTGCAGTCTTCCCTTTCACGACGGATGCTGTGATACCATCACCGGTCTGGTATACCGGGTTCTGGGCAGCGTGCCCGGGGACGGCCCTCAGGATATCCGGCTGGATCTGGGCAGCTGCCATCTGCAGATCCTGCAAATGGAGCATCATCAGGTAGCCCGGGCTGTTCTCCGCCTGACAGAAAAAGAGACTGAGGGGAAAACCCCTTAGTCTCTCTCTTCGCCTAAAAGCTTTACCATAACCGCTTTCTGCGCATGAAGCCTGTTTTCTGCTTCATTGAACAGCTCATCCGCATGAGCCTCAAACACTTCCTCTGTAATCTCCTGTCCGCGATAAGCCGGCAGGCAGTGCTGTACCATAGCTCCCGGATTGGCTGCCTCCAGCAGTCTGTCATTGACCTGGTATCCGGCAAACGCTTTCAGTCTGGCCTCTTTTTCCTTTTCCTGTCCCATGGATGCCCAGGTATCTGTATAAACCACATCCGCTCCGGCAGCAGCCTTCACCGGATCATCCGTGAGGAGAAAATCGGGATTTCCTGAGGCAAAATCCAGAACCTTCTGATCCGGACGGTAGCCCTCAGGAGTAGCAACCGCCACTTTCATTCCCATTTTCAGGCAGCCTGCGATCAGGGAATTGGCCATATTATTGCCGTCTCCGATATAAGCCAGCTTCAGCCCCTCCAGCGCGGCATACTTTTCCCGGATGGTCATGAGATCTGCCAGTACCTGACAGGGATGGGCAAAATCTGTGAGGCCGTTGATCACGGGAATGGAACCGTAAGCGGCCAGATCCTCCACCTCTTTCTGAGCAAACGTGCGGATCATAATGCCGTCCAGATAACGGGACAGTACTCTGGCCGTATCCTGTACCGGCTCTCCTCTTCCGATCTGCAGATCGTTGGAAGACAGGAACAGGGCCTGACCTCCCAGCTGATACATTCCTACCTCAAAGGACACCCTGGTTCTGGTGGAGGATTTCTGGAAGATCATTCCCAGAGATTTTCCCGCCAGCAGAGGATGGGCAATATTGTTTTTCTTTTCATATTTCAGCTGATCTGCCAGATCAAGGATGGAAACGATCTCCTCCTTGGACAGATCCAACAGTTTCAGAAGATGTTTCATGCGTCTTTTCCTCCTTTTTCTTCCCCGAATACTTCCTTCATAACCGCCAGAGCTTCATCAATCTCCTCAATGGTAATGGTCAGAGGCGGCAGCAGACGAACCGCATTTTTCCCTGCGGTAAGGGCCAGGACGCCTTTTTCATTCAGACGGTTTACATACTCTCCGTGCTTTCCGTCCTCTACTATGATTCCCACCATGAGGCCCATGCCCCGTACTCCGAGAATAGCCGGTGAATTCATGGCCAGCAGCTTCTGACGGATATACTCTCCCTTGCTCTTTACCTTTTCCAGAAATACCGGATTGCTTACCTTCTCCAGCACCACGCCGGCAGCGGCGCATACGGTGGGAGAGCCTCCGAACGTAGTGGCATGCGTTCCCGGAGTCAGCACGTCGCAGCAGTTGGACGCAGCAAGCACCGCACCGATGGGAAGTCCGCCTCCCAGTCCCTTGGCCATGGTCACCACATCCGGGCGGATGCCGTACTGCTGGAAGCAGAACAGGGAACCGGTCCTTCCGATCCCGGTCTGCACTTCGTCCACAATAAGAAGCAGATCGTTTTCCCTGCAGAATTCCTCCACAGCCTTTACAAATTCCTTGTCCAGCGGAAGCACTCCGCCCTCCCCCTGGATCAGCTCCATCATCACCGCACAGGCTGTATCATCCGCTTTTGCCTTCACATCTTCCAGATTTCCCGCTTCTGCATAATCGAATCCTTCTGTAAACGGGAAGAAGTACTGATGGAATTTGTCCTGACCGGTCGCTTTCAGAGTGGTCACCGTACGGCCATGGAATGAATTTTTCAGCGTAATGATCTTGCTTCTTCCCTCTCCGTATTTGTCATAGCTGTATTTTCTCGCCAGCTTGATGGCTCCTTCATTGGCTTCCGCTCCGGAATTGGCAAAAAAGACCTTTCCCCCCTGCAGGCCGGAAAAAAGCACCAGGCTCTTTGCCACCTGCACCATAGGCGCGGTAGTATAAAGGTTTGACACATGCATCAGTTTTCCCATCTGCTCATCCACAGCCCGAATCAGGTCCTTGTTGGCGTAACCCAGACTGTTTACACCGATTCCAGACGTCATATCTATATAGGATTTTCCCTCTACGTCCCAGAGCCTGGAGCCTTCTCCGTGATCCAGAGCAATGGGAAAACGGCCGTAGGTAGCCATTACATAGCGTTCTTCCTCCTGTTTCAGTTCTTTATATTTCATAATGATCCTCCCTTTCCTGCAGCCGGAACCTCTTTAATGGAACATGGTTCCTACGCCTGCTGTGGACAGAAGCTCCATGAGAATGGAATGCTTCACCCGTCCGTCCTGAATATTTGCTCTTTCCACTCCGTTCCGGACTGCCTCCACGCAGCACTCCACCTTGGGAATCATGCCGCCGGAAACTACGCCCTCCTTGACCAGAGCCGGAACCTCTGAAACCTTCAGACTGTGAATCAGAGTGGAATCATCCTTCGGATTTTTCAGAAGCCCTCTTACGTCCGTCAGAAGGATCAGCTTTTTCGCCTTCAGTGCAATGGCCAGTTTGGAAGCGGCCGTATCCGCATTGATATTGTAGTTTGTATCATCATCTACGCCGCGGGCAACCGTGGAGACTACGGGAATATAACCGGCATCCAGCATATCCACCACCGGTTTGGGATCTACCTCCGTGATTTCTCCCACATAACCGTACTCCGTTCCATCCGGATCTGTAAGACGTTTGGCCAGGAACAGGCCTCCGTCCATTCCTCCCAGTCCGATGCCCTTTCCTCCGGCCTTGGAAAGAAGGGTCACCAGATCTTTGTTGACTTTTCCGCACAGGATCATCTGAACCACATCCATGGTCTCCCGGTCCGTATACCGCAGTCCCTTCACAAAGCGTGATTCTTTTCCAATTTTTTTGAGCATTCCGGAAATCTCCGGACCGCCGCCGTGAACAACCACCACGCGGACTCCCACCAGAGTAAGGAGCACGATGTCATGAATCACCGCATCCTTCAGTTCTTCATTGATCATGGCGTTTCCGCCGTATTTCACCACTACGGTCTGTCCGTAATAGTCCTGTATATAAGGCAGCGCTTCCACCAGCACCGACGCCCGGTCTTCGGGATGAAGCGCTTTGATCTCATCCATACTCATCTTTTCTCCCCCTTACGTCCTGTAGTCTCCGTTGATCCGCACATACTCATAGGTAAGGTCGCAGCCCCAGGCCGTAACAGAAGACTCTCCCTCTTTCATATCGATCAGAATGGTCACTTCCGGCTGAGACAGAATCTCTTTTGCCTGCTCTTCGTCAAAATCCACTGCTTTTCCTTCCTGACATACCAGGATCGTCCCGGCCGGGGATGCAAATTTGACATCCACCGTTTCCGGATCAAAATCAATTCCGGAATATCCCATGGCGCACAGGATCCTGCCCCAGTTGGCATCGGCTCCGAACATGGCCGCCTTTACAAGAGAAGATGCACATACCGATTTTGCCAGTGTCTCCGCCTCTTTCTCTCCTGCCGCTCCGCTTACCGTACAGGTCACCAGCCGGCCTGCTCCTTCTCCGTCTGCAGCGATCTTTTTCGCCAGCTCTGTGCATACAAACTCCAGAGCTGCAGAAAAAGCCTCATACTCTTCCCCTTCTGCCGCGGAAATCTCCTGGTTTCCTGCCAGACCGTTGGCCAGAATGCAGCAGGTGTCGTTGGTAGAAGTATCTCCGTCAACCGAGACCCGGTTAAAGGAAACTGCCGTTTTGGCTCTGAGCGCTGCCTGCAGCACCGGAGCGCTGACGGCGCAGTCCGTTGTAAGTACGCAGAGCATGGTTCCCATATTGGGATGAATCATGCCTGACCCCTTGCAGATGCCTCCCAGGCGGCAGACGGTTCCTCCCACCGGAAATTCCACTGCTATGGTCTTCGGCACAGTATCTGTAGTCATAATAGCTTCTGCAGCTGCCTGACTCCCCGTCGGGGACAGGGCAAGGGCCGGAAGATTCTCCTCGATCACCTCCACCGGAAGTCTCTGTCCGATCACCCCGGTAGAACATACGATCACGTCATCTTCCTTTACTCCTGTCAGTTTGGCACAGGCTGCCGCCTCTCTCACCGCATTCTCCATTCCGTCGGGAGCACAGGCGTTGGCATTGCCGGAATTGATGATTACCGCCTGAGCCGTTCCGTTCTCCAGATGCTCTCTGGTCACCTGAAGAGGTGATGCCTTTACCCGGTTTCTGGTATAGACCGCCGCTGCCGGACATGCTTTTTCCGACAGAATCACCGCCGTGTCATTTTTTGCGGATGAAGCCTTGATCCCACAGCGGACCGCTCCCGCCTGAAATCCCCTGGCGGCGCAGACGCCGCCTTCTATGATCTGAATCATAATTTTTCCTCCTCTGCATTTGGCGGAACCGGCCTCTTTGCCGGTATCCGCCGGTCTTTTCAGACTGCCAGTCCTTCTGTCTCCTCAAAGCCCAGCATAAGATTCATATTTTCCACGGCTGCTCCCGACGCTCCTTTTCCCAGATTGTCAAATAAGGCCGTAATAATCGTCTGCTCTTCACTGCCATTTACATACAGCATCAGACTGTCTTTTCCCGCCATGGCATTTCCCGCAATCATAGGGCCTCCCGCTCCCAGCGGGGCCACCTGTACCAGGCTGCATCCCTCATACCAGGCGGTCAGCTCTTTCCAGATCCGTTCCGCCCCCAGTCCTCCCGCAGCCGATGCGGGCAGGGCCACCGTTGTGGCCATTCCTTTATAATAGTCCGCTACGATGGGAGAAAACACCGGAGCTGCTGTCAGTCCGCAAACCGCCTTCATCTCCGGAATGTGCTTGTGGTTCAGATTCAGCCCGTAGATTCTGGGAGAATCCAGGGCCTTGTCTCTGCCCTCTCCTTCGTATTCGGCGATCATCTTCTTCCCCCCTCCGGAATATCCCGTGAGGGAAAAACAGGTGAGCGCCTGATCCTGCCGGATGATCCCCAGTCTGCGCAAAGGATAGACCGCTGAGATAAAGCCTGTGGCATGACAACCCGGATTGGCGACCCGGGCTGCAGCAGCTACCGCCTCCTTCTGCTCTCCGGAAAGCTCCGGAAATCCATATACCCATCCTTTGGCTGTCCGGTGAGCCGTAGAAGCGTCGATCACTCTGGTTGCCGGATTTTCGATCATGGACACCGCTTCTCTGGCCGCTCCGTCCGGCAGACATAAAAAGGCAACATCTGCGGCATTCAGGTATTTTTTCCGTTCTTCCGGATCCTTTCTTTTCTCCTCGCTGATCAGAAGCAGTTCCAGATCCGTCCTCTTTTCCAGCCGTTCAAATATCTGCAGTCCGGTAGTCCCTTCTCTGCCGTCTATGTATACTTTCGGTTTTCCGTTCATTTCATTTCCTCCTTCTCCCTAAGGAAGTTCTGAATTTTCGCCAGCTGCCGCTTTACTTCCTCGGGAGCCGGACCTCCCAGAGATTTTCTTTCCTTCACACAGGTCATCAGATCAATGGCCTGATATACATCCTCTTCAAAAACCGGACAGATCTTTTTATATTCTTCCAGCGGAAGAGTATCCAGCGTATGTCCCTGCTCCATACATACATGGACCAGACTTCCCACTGCCTTATAGGCATCCCGGAAAGGCAGGCCTCTTTTCGTCAGATAGTCCGCACAGTCTGTAGCGTTCAGAAAGCCTTTTCTGGCCGCGCGCTCCATATTTTCCGGATGGACGGTCATGGTGGCCAGCATGGGAGCAAATACTTCCAGACAATGCTTTACCGTATCAATGGCATCAAATACCGCTTCCTTGTCCTCCTGCATATCCTTGTTGTAGGCCAGGGGCAGTCCTTTCATGAACGTCAGAAGCCCCTGCAGATCTCCGTATACCCGCCCGGTCTTTCCTCGGATCAGTTCACACACGTCCGGATTCTTCTTCTGCGGCATGATGGAAGAGCCGGTGGAATAGGCATCATCCAGTTCAATGAACTGAAATTCCCAGGAACACCACAGGATCACTTCCTCAGACAGCCTGGACAGGTGCATCATCAGGATGGACAGGCAGGAGCAGAGTTCAATGCAGTAGTCACGGTCGGAAACGCCGTCCAGGGAATTGTCCATGACTCTGGAAAATCCCAGCTGCTCCGCCACAAATTCCCGGTCAATGGGATAAGTGGTCCCTGCCAGCGCCCCGCTGCCCAGAGGGAGCTCATCCAGCCCCTCCCGGCAGTTTTCCAGCCTTGCCACATCCCGGCGGAGCATATTGGCATAGGCCATAAGATGATGAGCCAGAGTAATGGGCTGCGCTCTCTGAAGATGGGTATATCCGGGCATTACCGTCTCCATATGCTGCTCTGCCAGAATGCACAGTTCTTCCATAAATGCCAGTGCCAGCCTGCGGATCTCTCCGATCTCCTTCCTCACATAAAGTCTCATGTCCAGAGCGACCTGATCATTTCTGGAACGGGCCGTATGAAGTCTCTTGCCGCTGTCTCCGATCCGTTCCGTAAGCAGCTGCTCATTGGCCATATGGATGTCTTCATATTCCTCCGGAGTAAAGCGGATCCTGCCTTCCCTGATCTCCGCCAGCAGGCCGGTCAGACCGGTGCGGATCGCCTCCGCGTCCTCCATGGAAATGATTCCCTGTTTTCCCAGCATGGCAGCATGAGCCATGGAACCTGTTATATCCTCTTCGTACATCCGGCTGTCAAACATCACCGAAGAATTAAAGTCATTTACTGTCCGGTCCGTCTCTTTCTGGAACCGGCCCGCCCAGAGCTTTGCCATATCTTCCGTCCTCCTACGCTGTTTTTATTCCACCTCCGGGAATCCTTTTCCCGTTTTCTCCTTCAGTACCTGGTCATTCATGGCCCTTACCTTGATGGGCAGTCCGAACAGGTTGATAAATCCTGCAGAATCTGCCTGATTATAGGAATGATCCTCTCCGAAGGTAGCAATGTCCTCGGAGTAGAGGCTGTAGGGAGAGGTTACGGATGCAGGAATAATATTGCCCTTGTAAAGTTTCAGCTTCACATCTCCTGTTACGGTCTCCTGAGTGGAGGTCACAAATGCGCTCATGGCCTTGCGCAGAGGCGTATACCACTGACCGTTGTAAACCAGGTCGGCAAATTTCAGTGCCAGCTGCTGCTTGTAATGCTGGGTTTCTTTATCCAGTGTGATCTCCTCCAGCTTTTCATGAGCGGCATAAAGGATGGATCCTCCGGGAGTTTCATAAATCCCCCTGCTCTTCATGCCTACCAGACGGTTCTCCACAATATCCAGAATGCCGATGCCGTTGGCTCCGCCCAGAGCATTCAGTTTTTCAATGAGAGCAACGGAATCCATTTCCTCGCCGTCCACTGCAGTGGGAACTCCCTTTTCAAAATGAATGGTCACATAGGTGGGAACATCCGGTGCCTGCTCCGGAGAAACTCCCAGCTCCAGAAATCCCGGCTTGTTGATCGGTGCCTCGTTGGCCGGATCTTCCAGATCCAGTCCTTCATGGGACAGATGCCACAGATTCTTATCTTTGGAATAGTTGGTCTCTTTATTGATCTTCAGCGGGATATTGTGCTTCTCTGCATATTCGATCTCTTTTTCACGGCTGTTCAGTTCCCAGAAGCGCCAGGGAGCGATCACATCCATATGGGGAGCAAATGCCTTAATGGCCAGCTCGAAACGTACCTGATCGTTTCCTTTTCCCGTGCATCCGTGGCAGATGGCGTCTGCCCCTTCCTTCAGGGCAATTTCCACGATCTTCTTTGCTATGATGGGACGGGCAAAGGAAGTGCCCAGAAGATATTTTTCGTAAGTAGCTCCTGCCTGCATGGTGGGAATGATATAATCATCCACAAATTCCTTTTTAATATCTACCACGTATAATTTGGAGGCTCCGGTCTTGATGGCTTTCTCCTCCAGTCCGTCCAGCTCCGTTCCCTGTCCTACGTCTCCGGATACGGCGATGACCTCGCAGCCGTAATGTTCCTTCAGCCAGGGAATCAGCACGGAAGTGTCCAGACCGCCTGAATATGCAAGTACTACCTTATTATATTTCTTTTCCATAATTTTCTTCCTCCTGTTGATCTTTCATTTCCGGCTTTTATATGCCGGTGCCTTAACTGTGAATGATTATACATCTTAGTTTATAAATATGCAATATCTTTTTTCATTTTTTTGAAATGTATGTATTTTTATACATTGTCTTTCTGCATAACCATTCCGGCATGAAGGAGGAAACCGTTCCGCAAAAAAAGAGAGGTTCCGTTCGGCCGTCTCCGGCCGGGGAACATCTCTCCTGTTTTTCCTTTTTCTGCTGCAGCAGCTTTTCAGGCCCTGCTTTTTTTGATCTCCCGGATCAGCGCCGGAATCACGGTCTTCAGATCTCCTACCACACCGTAATCTGCAATTCCGAAAATGGGAGCATCCGGATCTTTATTAATGGCTATAATCGTATCGGAACTGCTCATTCCGGCCACATGCTGGATCGCTCCGGAGATTCCGCAGACGATATAAAGTTTCGGCCCTACGGTCTTTCCGGTCTGACCGACCTGATGAACATGTCCGATCCATCCGGAATCCACGGCCGCTCTGGAAGCTCCTACCACACCTCCCAGCAGATCTGCCAGTTCCTTCAAAGGAGCGAAGCCTTCCGGTCCTCCCACTCCGCGGCCTCCTGCCACGATCACCTGAGCTCCTTCCAGGTCCACATTCTCTGCTCCTGTTTCCCGGATCACCTCTACGATTCTTGTACGGATCCTCTCCGGAAGCACATGGACCTCCTCCCGGATCACCTCCGCAGTTCTCCCTTCTTCCTTCACTCCTTTTTTGAATACACCGGGACGCACCGTACCGATCTGAGGACGGTGATCCGGGCAGAGAATGGTAGCCATCAGGTTTCCTCCGAAAGCCGGTCTGGTCCAGGCGATGTTTCCCGTCGCTTCATCAATGTCCAGAGAGGTACAGTCTGCAGTCAGTCCTGTCTTCAGGCGGCAGGATACCCTCGGCCCCAGATCTCTTCCCACATTGGTCGCTCCGATCAGCAGTGTGGTAGGACCGTACTTCTCCACCAGAGTGCAGAGCGCATCTGCATACGCATCCGTCGTATACTGGCGGTATTCCTCTCCTTCAGTCACGATCACCTGGTCTGCTCCGTAAGCGGCAGCTTCTTCCACAGCTTTTTCCACACCGCATCCGATGACCACAGCTACCAGCGCTCCGCCCTGCTGATCAGCCAGACGTCTTCCCGGAGTGAGAAGTTCCAGTCCTACATTTCTGGCATTTCCATTCTCATCACTTTCAACAAATACCCATAAATTTCTGTTTTTTGCTTCCATGTCCTTGTTCCTCCCGCTTCCGTCAGATAAAATTGGCCTCACTCATCACTGCAAACAGCTTCAGCGCTGCTGCTTCCCCGTCTGCTTCCTGAATCAGCACGCCTCCCTGCTTTCTTGGCGGGGTAAAGCTCTTTTTGACTTTCGTGGGAGAGCCCTTCAGACCGATCCTCTCTCTGTCTATGGGCAGATCTTCCGCAGTCAGGGTCGGTATCTGAGCCCGGTTCGCTGCCATTTTTGACTTGATACTGGGGAATCTTGGGTCAAACGCCGGTTTGGTCACCGTTACCAGACAGGGGAGTTTGGCCGCTACGATTTCAAAACCGTCTCCCGTTTCCCGTTTTACAAAGATTTCTCCGTCCTTTACCTCTGCTTCCACTGCATAAGTAACCTGCGGAATATCCAGGTGTTCCGCAATTTCCGGTCCCACCTGCGCCGTATCTCCGTCAATCGCCTGTTTTCCGCAGAAAATCAGATCAAACGCTCCGTCCATTTCCTCCAGCTTTCTGATCGCATTGGTCAGCGTGTAGCTGGTCGCCAGCGTATCCGCTCCGCCGAAAGCACGGTCGCTCACCAGATAAGCCTTATCTCCTCCCACTGCCAGACATTCTTTTAAAGCATTTTTGGCCTGTTCCGGTCCCATGGACAGCAGAGTGATCGACGTATCCGGTGTATGATCCTTGATCCTTGCCGCCACTTCCAGCGCATAGGCATCAAAAGGATTCACAATACTCGGAACTCCTGCCCGGATCAGGGTATTCGTTACCGGATCGATCTTGATTTCCGTGGTATCCGGAACCTGTTTTACACATACCAATATTCTCATAGTTCAATCTCTCCTATCTTTTTCTCTGTTTCTTTCATACCGGATGATTCCGTCTTCTGTATAGGTTTTCAGCCGTCCTGTATCCACCAGATATTCCGTAACGGAACGGAGAATCCGTTCTGTCAGCCTGATCTTCCTGTCTGTGCTGATCCGGAACCGGTTCACCGCTTCCGCCGTAATTTCTTCCAGAGAAGCTCCGTCCCGGATCCTTGCCTCTTCTTCAGAAAGCATCCTTTCATACATCTCCAGAGCCAGAGCCGCCTCCCTGCGGATATTCTCCACCGGTCCGTAATGGGACAGCAGACAGAGGCCCTGCCCATTCTGCGCAAGCCGGCTCACCGTCTCCAGGGATTCCTTCCAGCTGAGCATATAAAAAAGTTTTTCCTTTTCCAGTATGCTCCGGCACTGCAGCGCATCTGCCAGATACGTCTCTCCTCCCGGCATGCGAAAGCCTACATGGCTGTGAGCATGTCCCGGGAGCGGGATCACGGAAAATATCGCCTCTTCGATCCGGACCGTTTTTTCTCCCGGTAGAATAATCCGGTCCGCCCGTACATTCATTTCCGGCAGCATCTGCCGCAGCTGATCCGTGGTGGATGAATAAAAATATGTTTTTAATCCTACAAAACTCTCTGTCATTCCCCCATCAAAGGCTGTCATGATCAGTTCCGCTCCGAACTGCTCCTGCAGGACATTGTGGTTTCCGATATGGTCCGAATGACCATGGCTGGTAAGCACAGCCCGGATCCTCACATGTTCCCTTCTCAGAAATTCCAGAAGCTCTTCCCGGTCTCTGGCTGTGCCGGAATCCATGATCACCCATGCCCCATTATCCAGGATGTATACGGGAATGGCATTTCTCCGGAGCTTCAGGCATCCGGAACGTTCTCCGATTTTCTCAAACTCTGCCATAGCCCTCCTTTACCAGCTTATCCGCCAGCTCTCTCAGCCGGAATTTCTGCGCCTTCCCTGTGGATGTACGGGGCCAGTCCCCGCTGTTTCCGAAAAAGAAATAATCCGGCACCTGATAGGGCGCCAGATTTTCCCGGCAGTAATCCCTGACCAGCCTCTCAGCCTCTTCTCCTCCTTCTCCCACATCCACAAAAGCGGCTCCCACCCAGCCTTTTCTTTCGTCTCTCACTCCGACTGTTTCCACGTCTTTCACTGCCCTGCACCGGGATATGATCCGGTCCAGAAACTGAGGGGAAACATTCTCTCCGTTGATCTTATAAGTATCATTTCCCCTGCCCATAAGCCGGAGATATCCGTTTTCATCGAACCAGCCCAGATCTCCCGTTCGCAGCCACCCGTCCGGAGTCATGGCTTTCCGCGTTGCTTCCTCAAACCGGTAATAGCCTTCCGTTACCACCGGTCCGCGGCAGACCAGCTCCCCGCAGACTCCCGGTCCGGCATCCTTTCCCGTTTCCGGATCCAGAACGCGGTACTGGATCAGAGGCCGGCCCGGCAGGTCCATTCCCGCCGCACCTCCGCTCAGGATCCTTCCTGCTCTTCCCCGGAGGATCTCCTCGCCGTCCAGAGGATCGGTCTGCATGGATGCACCGCAGACTTCCGTCATTCCATAGCCCGTGATCACTTCCTCTGCTCCTATTTTTTCTCTGATCTCACTCCAGACCCAGGACGGGCATATGGAAGCGGAGCAGTAAACCGCTTTCAGGCTTTTCAGCGGATATTCCTTCAGTTCCGGACACCGGAGAATTTTCATCATGATAAGAGGAACACTTAAAATATCATTTGCACCGTATGCTTCCATGACTTTCAGCGCTTTGACCGCCTCAACTTTCCCTCTGGTCACCATCACGCTGCCTCCGCATAAAACAGCTGCCAGCAGTCCCTCCACATATCCGTATACATGAAACAGAGGAAGAGGCACATAAATACTCCATCCGGGTTCGAATCCCCGGTTCAGACAGCTGGCCCAGGCACTGCGCAGAAGCATATCGTGGGTCAGCATCACTCCCTTGGGCGTCCCCGTACTTCCCGACGTATAGATGATATCCGACAGAAGCCCTCCATCGCTCACCGCAGGACTTTCTTCTCCCTGTCCCAGACGGAAGAAATTCTCCCAGCTGATCTCCTTCTCTCCCTGCGCTTCCCCGTCCAGGCGGATCACCTTTTCCAGGCATCCGATCTGCTCCAGTTCTCCCAGATGACTTCCTCCTGCGCCGTTCTCCAGCACCAGGACCTTTGTCCCCGTCTGCTCCAGAATATACTTCATTTCATCAAAGCTGGCGCCTCGGTTTACCGGGACCTTCACAGCCCCCAGCCTTGCCAGGCCAAAGGTAATGGGGATGTATTCCTCCCTGTTGGCCATGCATATTGCCACCTTGCAGCCCTGCTTTACTCCCAGAGCCGCAAAGGCTCCGGCCGCCTGTTCCGCTCGCTCTTTTTCTTCCCTGTAAGTCCAGATGCGGTCCTCGTCCGCAAAAAAACGGCTGTCTCCGTACTTCTCCTCTGTCCGGCAGAACCGATCGTATATGGTTCTGCATTCCCAGACGGGAAAGGCGGCGGCAAGCCGTTCCCGCCGCCGCCTTAAATCCTCTTCCCTGCAACCTTTCATAGCTTTTTCCTCTGATCTGCTGCGTTTTAATACATAATCAGTCCCAGTCCCACACACAGGCACAGGTTTACAAATGCCAGAACCACCGTGATCATAAACAGATGTTTGTATGCTTCCTTATGAGTCAGGTCACATGCCTGCATGGTTGTGATCATTACACCGTTCCACGGCAGGGAATCCAGCACGATGCAGGCGCAGGAAGCAATTCTGTGAAGGATCTCCGGATTCACACCCATGGCCAGATATTTGTCTGCCAGAGTGGAGCAGGCCAGCGCTACACCTCCGGAACCGGAGCCGCAGGCACCGGAGATCACCGTAACTGCCACTGCCCATGAAATCATGGGAGAGCCGCTGAAGTTGGACACCCAGTTCACCAGATAGGTAAATGTGGAGGTGATCTTGGCCACACCGCCGATACCTACTGCCGTCGACGTATTCATGATCGAGCTGATGGCATTCTGCGATCCTACGATCAGCGTATCCATCTTGTCTGTGATATTTTTCCAGAACAGCAGATAACCGGTGAGCACGCCGCAGAGCATAGCCAGGTTCACATCCAGGTTAAATCCGTTCAGAGTCACAATGATCACGGCAATCGGAATAATCGCTACCAAAGGATTGATGGCTTCCTTCTCCGCGCACTCCTTCAGCAGTCTGGTGATCTTTTCCGTGGGAACAAAGCCCTCTCCGTGCTTTGCCATCTTCTTGCTCTCATAAATCAGGTAGAAATTTGATACCAGATAGAAAAAGATCGAGCAGATCACGCTCACCAGCGGAGCTGCCTTTACCGTGGTTCCCAGATATGTAGTAGGAATTACGTTGCACAGACCGGGAGAGCCCCACAGAATATTGGGAGCGGTAAACGCTCCGGCCGCAATTGCTCCGGGAATCAGTTTCCGGCTCAGGTTTGCCTCCTTAAACAGCACCAGAGCAATGGGATAAATGGCAAATACCAGAACAAAACAGCTCACTCCGCCGTAGGTCAGCACGAATGCCGCAATACTTACGCCCCAGATGGCGTATTTTGCTCCCAGACGCAGGCCCAGCCATTTTCCTATGGAGTAAGCTGCTCCGGACACATCCATGATCCGTCCGAATACGGCGCAGACCAGAAACAGAATGAAGTATGATTTGATAAATGCCACCATGGCATCCATATATCCGCCGGTCAGAGTTTCCATCACAGGCAGGCCGGACAGAAGAGCCATGACTGCCGCCGAAAGAGGGGCGGCCACTATAATCGGAACCTTTTTGTAAATAAGAATCACCAATAACGCAAATGCGATTAATACACCCATGTCTATGTCTCCTTCTCCCTACAGAATTCCCATTTTCTTTGCCTGGAACGTCAGCTCGTCTCTGAATTTCGGATGAGCAATGGCGATCAGCGCCTGTGCCCTCTGCCTCTCTGTCTTATATTTCAGATCGGCTACCCCGTATTCTGTTACTACGTACTGCACGTCATAGCGGGACACGGTTGTTACATTCCCGGGTGCGAACCAGGGAACGATTTTGGAGATGGTATCACCCTTGGCTGTGGAGTTCAGAGTCAGTATGGATTTTCCACCTTTGGAAAGCTGAGCGCCTCTTACATGGTCCAGCTGGCCGCCGATTCCGCTGTACTGCTTTCCACCCACTGTTTCAGAGATTACCTGGCCCGTACGATCCGCTCCCATGCAGGAATTAATGGAGGTCTGTTTATAGTTCTGCCCCACCACATAAGGATCATTCACATAATCCACAGGGTAAACGGCGAAAGCCGGATTGTTGTGAATAAACCGGTAAAACTCCTCGGAACCGGCTGCCTGTGCTCCCACACATACGCCGGGATTGATGGTTTTTCTGCTGTTGTTGATCACACCGGCCTGAACCAGCTCCATCATGGCCTCTGTCAGAGTCTCTGAATGGACCCCCAGATCCTTCTTGTTCATCAGGTTCCTTGCGATCGCGTCGGGAAGCGCTCCGATTCCCAGCTGAAGGGTGGCTCCGTCCTCTACCAGATCAGCCACATAGTCTGCAATGGTCTGGATTTTCTGGTCGATCTGCGCCCTTCCGATGGTGTAAAGAGGCGTCTCTTCCTCTACCAGGTAGTCGATCCGGTCCAGGGAAATCTTTTTTCCTCCCAGATACGGCATCCTGGGATTGATCTGCGCGATGATCCGGTCTGCCGTTCTTGCAGCCGGTTCGGAAAAGCAGCAGGCATTTCCGAAACTGCACATTCCCTCTTCATCCGGTTCGGAAAGCTGGATAAAGGCCCAGTGAGGATTCAGATCCGGATTTTTCGCAAACATATCCGGCCACAGATGGAACGGCGTTCCGCCTATATAGTCGATCCGTTTCTCTGCATAGGCCTTTCTCGTCTTGGGTCCGATAAACAGTGAAGTATGGTGAAAATGTCCTTCATATTCCGGCTCCACATAAGCGTTCGGTCCCGGGCTCATGCCGTGGATGATCTCCACCCCTTCCAGTTCCTCATATCTGGCTACCAGAGCCGCTACCAGTGCCGGAGGTTCGCTCACCCAGTCGCCGAATATGATTTTATCTCCGGACGCCACATGGGACACCGCTTCCTCAGCCGTGCACAGTTTATCTTTGTATTTTTCTTTCCAGTCCATATCGTTTCACCTTCCCCGGTTTTAGAATAAGGAAAATCCGCCGTCTTCCAGAAGGGTAACTCCTGTAATATAGCCGGCATCATCAGAGCCCAGATACAGTGCTGCAGCTGCAGCCTCTTCCGGCTCTCCGAAACGTCCCATGGGAATATTCTGAAGGAACTTTTCGCATCTTTCTTTATTAAAGCGGGTGCCTTCCGTGATTCTGGTCACACTGGTGCCAGGTCCGATGGCATTTACACGGATTCCGTAAGGCGCCATCTCCAGAGCCGCAAACTTTGTAAACTGTGTAACGCCTCCCTTGCTGGCGCTGTAGGCTCCCGTACAGGTGGATACGATGCTGGATGCAATGGAGCTGGTATTTACCACAGCGCCTTTGATCCCTCTGTCCACCATGGACTGCAGCACAGCCTGATTGACGAAAAAGGTTCCTGTCAGATTGACATCCAGTACTTTTCTCCACATTTCCTCTGTGGTCTCCAGAAGGCTCTGCCTGCCGATAATTCCTGCGTTGCTGAACAGCACATCGATCCGTCCGAACCGGTCGAGAGCTGCCTGAACCGCATTGACCACTTCGCTCTTTTTGGTCACATCACAGGCCAGACACAGCACATCTTCCATCCCTGCATATTCCTTCTCCATATTCTCCAGTTCAATGTCCAGAGCTGCCACCTTGGCTCCCTCTTCCACCAGTCTCTTTACCATGCAGAGACCGATTCCATTTGCTGCTCCTGTTACCAAAGCTACTTTATTTTCATACCGTCTGATTTCCATATTCTTATCTTCTCCTTTTCTGTTCTGCCGCTCCGGTTTCCCGGGCAGTCCGGCCGGCTGTTTCCCGCTGCCGGACTGCTTTTTTCTCACTTATTTTTCCGCCTCTGCCGGGTCGCTCCAGTAGAGCATGGTTGTCATGCTTCCGACCTGGCACACCTCATTGTTCTGGTTCAGAATCGTATACTGAATATTCAGGATTCCCCTGTCAGGCTTGGACTTGGAACGCTTTGCTTCCAGCACCTCCACCTCACAGTGGATGGTATCGCCGATTTTGATCGCTCCGACAAATTTCCACTCCGTACTCAGCGCAGCGATCGCGGATCCGTCCACCAGGCCCATTCTCCCCCAGAGGCCTGTGGCGATTCCTGCACCCAGAAGTCCGTGGGCGATTCTGCTCTTGAACGGAAGGCTCTCTGCATAGGTGCGGTCTGTATGAATGGGATTGTTGTCCCCTGTGATCCCTGCAAACAGAACCACATCCGTCTCTGTCACAGTTTTTGCCAGCGTGGTAAATTTATCCCCCACATGAAATTCACTTAAATACATAAAAGAACGTTTCATGGTCATTCTCCCTTCTGCTCTCCCGATTTATTCCAGTTCCTTCAGCACATGGCGCCCTACTACCATACGGCAGATTTCGGAAGTTCCTTCTCCGATGGTAAGGAGCTTGGCATCCCGGTAGAACCGCTCCACCTCATACTCATTGCACAGGCCGTAGCCGCCCATGATCTGCAGACCCATATCGCACACTCTTACGCACATCTCAGAGCAGAACATCTTGCACATGGTCGCCTCTTTGCTGAACGGCACTCCGTTGTCGCTCATGCGGGCCGTCTGATACAGCATGGCTCTGGCTACCTCGATCTCCGTAGCCATTTCAGCCAGTTTGAAGGAAATTGCCTGGTTTTCACAGATCGGATGGCCGAACGTCACTCTTTCCTTGGAATACTTGGCTGCTCTCTCTAAAACTCCCTGAGCCATTCCTACTGCCACTGCGGAAATGGCAACCCGGCCGTCGTCCACGCATTTCATGAACAGCGGGAAACCTCTGTTCAGCTCTCCCACCAGATTCTCTTTGGGAATCCTCACATCTGTAAAGGACAGCGGGCAGGAATAGGAACTGCGGTTGCTCATCTTCTCTTCCGGTTTTCCGATCTCAAATCCCGGAAGTCCGGCGGGAACGATAAAGATGGAAATTCCTCTGCTTCCCTTTGCCTCCGGATCCGTCTTTGCCGCCACAAGGAACGTGGATGCGTATGTACTGTTCGTGATAAATGCCTTGGAGCCGTTGATCACCCACTCGTCACCGTCCAGAACTGCCGTCGTGCGGATCTGAGCAGCATCGGAACCGGACTGGGGCTCCGTAAGAGCAAACGCGCACAGGGTCTTTCCCTGAGCTGCTGGAACCAGATACTTCTGTTTCTGCTCTTCTGTTCCTGCCATGAGAAGGGGCATACTTCCCAAAGAAGCATGAGCATCGATGATGGAAGCCAGGGAAGAAGAATGACGGGCGATCTGCTCCATCACAAGAATATCACTCAAATGGTCCATTCCCGCTCCGCCGTACTGTTCCGGCACACAGACGCCGAGAAATCCCATTTCTCCGCACTGCTTCACTTCCTCTTCCGGAAATGCATGCCGCTGGTCCAGATCGGTCACTGTAGCAGCTACCACCTCGTCCGCAAACTTCTTTGCCAGCTCCTGAATCATCAGCTGGTCTTCTGTCAGCATATATTTGTTCATATATTTCCTCCTTCCAGAACTCCGCCCTCCGGCGGCCCTGTTATGATCTTCACATTCTTATTCTGCAATTTCCGTGCCAGATTGAGAATTAAATAACAATTTTCTCGGGTCTTTTCTTTTCCAGAACAGAAAAATCCTTGATTTTCCTGGCTTTTTCTCCCCTGATTTTTTTTGATTTTTTTTTCATACCAAAAAAGAAGGACTGATCCCCTTCCGTTTCTCCTGTCTGCTGTTGATTTTTTTCCGATTTTCTGCTATTTTTAAACCAGGTTTTGATTAATTTCAAAAGTCGGTCGGCTGACCTTGATACTTTTTTATCAACATTGGAGGAGAAAAATGTTAGAAAACCCCCTTCATATTGACGAATTATTAACTAGTCTTTTTGACAGCTGCAAGCTGGGAATTATTATCAGTGATGCTTCCGGACGGATTTTATGGGGAAACCGCTATTACAGCGAACTGGCCGGTTTTGATATCCGCTCCATGATCGGTCAGGACATCCGGCTGATTTCCCAGCAGAAACTGGTGGGACTTTCAGGCGGATACATCATCGATCATGTAATGGAAACCGGAAAAGAATTTACAGATGTGGTGAAATATGTAAGCAATGATTTTATTGCCACAACAGCGACTCCCATACGCTCCGGAGAAAACGGCCCCATCGAATATCTGGTTTATTCCATCACCAACTGCAGCGAGTCTGTTCGAATGGAAGGGCAGCTGAAACAGTTAAATGCCAAGACTCACGCTCTGGAATCCCAGTTAAGTGCCATTCTGGTCCAGTCCCTTCTTCCCAAAGACATCGTGGTCTCCGACTATCGCATGAAGCAGCTCTATGGCATTGCCGGGCGTCTGGCGGCAGTAGACACTTCCGTAATGATCCTAGGAGAATCCGGAGTAGGAAAGGATGTGTATGCCAAATTCCTTCATTCCATCAGCAGCAGGAAGGAAAAGAACTTCATTCATGTGAACCTGGCCTCCATCCCGAAAAGCCTGTTCGAAAGTGAGCTGTTCGGTTATGAACCGAGAGCGTTTACGGGTGCTCTGAAAACGGGAAAATGCGGACTGATTGAGCTGGCTAATGAAGGAACTCTCTTTCTGGATGAAGTTGGCGAACTCAGCCTGGATATGCAGGCCAAACTTCTCCAGGTCCTTCAGGATAAAAGCCTGAGGCGCCTGGGTTCCTCAAAATCCATTCCCCTGGACGTACGTTTCATCTCTGCTACCAACAGAAATCTGGAAGAAATGGTGAAAAAGGGAGAATTCCAACTGGATCTGTATTACCGCCTGAATGTGGTCTCCGTGGAAATTCCCCCTCTGAGAGAACGGACTGTGGAAATTCCTCTGCTGGTTGATAAATTTCTCAGGAAATTCAACGAAAAATACGGTTATAAAAAGGTTATGTCCCGAAGCACCATCGACTGCTTCATGGCATACCGGTGGCCGGGAAACATCCGGGAGCTGAGCCATATGGTGGAGTCGGTGGTAGTCGTAAGCACAGACAGCTTCATCACTCCTGACCAGCTTCCTCCGTCCTTTCTTCAGAAAATATCATCCCGCGAAAAATGGAACCGTCAGACATCCGGCAGCCTGAACCTGAAGGAAGCCACGGAAGCGATGGAAATCTCTCTGATCCAGCAGGCCCTGCAGCTGCACGGGTCCACTACGGCTGCTGCTCGGGCCATGGGGATTGACATTTCCACTTTATCCAAAAAGCGGAAAAAATACGGAATCTGATCATTTTTCCGTATCGGGTATCCGGTACGGAATGAACTGTTTTATGAAAGGAACGTATGATGCACGTTTTTGCCTCTTCTCTTGAAGAAGAAGGGATCATCGCCAGAGATCCTTCTACTGTCAAGCTTTTTGCAGATGCTCTGTCTGCCGCCTCTTCCGATGCCAACATTCTGATCATCGGTGATTCCGGCACAGGAAAAGACTACCTGGCTTCCTATATCCACCGCCACAGCCCCCGGTCCGGCGGTCCCTTTGTTCACATAAACTGCAGCTCTATCCCTGCCGAACTGTTTGAGTCGGAGCTGTTCGGCTATGCTCCCGGAACCTTTACGGGAAACCAGGCCGGCGGCCGGAAAGGACTGGCTTCAGAGGCATCCGGAGGAACCCTGTTCCTGGATGAGATCGGCGAACTGGATCTGAATCTTCAGACCAAGCTTCTCCAGCTGGTCCAGGACCGCACCGTCCGCAGCGTCGGCTCCGGCGAAAACCGCGAGATCGATTTCCGGCTGATCTGCGCCACCAATCAGGATCTGGAGCAGATGACGGCCCAGGGCTCGTTCCGGCTGGATCTGTATTACCGCTTATCCGTAATCTCTTTAAAGACTCTTCCTCTTTCCAGCCGCCCGCTGGATCTGGAAGGCCTTATTTCCTATTTTTCCTCCCGGTACTCCCGGAAATTCAGCCGCACGCTGCAGCTCTCAGAGGATGCCGTCCGTTTTCTTGTGAGCAGGCCCTGGTCCGGAAATGTGAGAGAGGTCCAGAACTTCATGGAACGGCTCTACGTACTGGAAGACCATGAAACGGTCACGGAGGAAATCCTGGCGAAGAATTACCGGTTTGCTCCTCTGCTTCCGGAGCCGGCTCCTCCTCCTGCTCCTGCCCTGCTCCCGCTCTCCCAGGCTGTCTTCCAGTTTGAGGGGGAATACCTGCGAAAGGCTCTTATGGAAGCTCCTTCCCTGGAAGCCGCCGCCCAGGCCCTGGAACTGGAACTTCCTCTTTTAATCAAAAAGCTGCGGAAGCATCACATTTCCGTTTCCGGAAAGTGATGCCTCCGCAGCTCTTTTCATTTTTCTGTCTTCTGAATGATTATTTTCCCAGCTGAGCCAGACGCTCCTTTACCTGATCCATCATATGCGTATATTTCTCAAGCTTTGCTCTTTCCTCAGCGACCTTGGCTTCCGGAGCCCGGCTCATGAATTTTTCATTATTCAGCATGCCGTTTACCCGAGCCAATTCACCGGCCAGACGCTTCTCCTCATTTTTCAGACGTTCGATCTCCTTCTCAATATCCACCAGCTCTGCAAAAGGCATGTAGATATTGGCCTGAGGAATAACCGCAGATACGGCGTCCTCTCCGATTCCCGTCTTATCCTTCTGCAGAACCACCTCACTGGCATATCCCAGAGTCGC
>CALWRQ010000019.1 GCA_944383965.1 uncultured Lachnospiraceae bacterium | reverse complement strand
GGGCCATCGCCAAGCGGTAAGGCACAGGACTTTGACTCCTGCATCCCGCCGGTTCGAATCCGGCTGGCCCAGTTGCAATAAGACGAAGAGCCGGCGAAATCCATGGTTTCGCCGGCTCTTTCTTTTCATTCTGGACATTCCCGCACACTTACGGTATAATTTCGGAGAAAAACTTGAATGAAACTGCAGAAGCGGCAGCAGAAAGGAAAAACATGCCACCTGTATACAGAAATGAAGAGGATGCCGGCAGAATGGAAACGGCAATGACAAACGGCAGCGAAGAGGCTGCCTGGACTGTTCTGGTCCATGACGGCGGAAAGCTGAGGGACAGCAGTATTTTTTTCGGGGACCGTTCCGGAGAATTTTTTGATGATCTTGGGGCGCAGACCATGCATAAAACGATGGGGAGATCTACGAGCAGAACAAGCTATGCCAAACTGTTCATGCTGTCGCAGGGCTGCTCTGTAGCGGATCTGATGAGTCCGGACAAAGAGGCGGATTATCCGGCGGCGGGAGAAGCGGTAATCCGATTCCTTCAGGAGAATCCGCTGACAGATGGAATGAACTATGAGGACAGAAAAAAAGCGTCTTCTGTTTACGGAACCATGTTCCGCAGTGCGGCAGAGCGCCTTATGGAAGAGGAACTTCCGGTTGTAGACTGGCAGAATCCGGCAGCGGCAGCCGGCGTATTCCGATATTTCGACCTGGCAGGAGATCTGAGCATCGATTATTCTCAGATCAAGCAAAATGACCTGACACATGAAGACGGATTTGTGGAAGCCTGCGGCGGAGAGCGGACCCTGGACAGCATGGATCAGCGGATCGGCATTCTGGGACTCTTTTCTCAGGCCGTAAGGGAGGCTTATGATCCGTCAAAGCCGGAAGCGTCCCGGATAGGAGCCCGTATGGCGCTGAAGCGGTTCGGCGGGGAGTTCGGCGGAAAGAAGGTCAGCCAGCTGCCCGACAGTCTGGACAAGGCGATGGAGTTTCAGAGCTATTTCATCAGCGCGCAGAACTGGTATATGACTGCCCGGCCGGAGGAAAAAAACGGAATAAAAGATTACCTGAAGGGAACAGGACCGGAACCGCCGTATATTCTGGATGGGCTGGAACGGGCAGTAAATGAAACCGTTTCTTTAAGAAAGCGGAGAGGGGAAGAAAAACAGGCGACAGATGGGGATCTGCGTACCCGGGAGCACGGATCGGTGGAAATGCTCCGGCTTTTCAATGACAGTCCCGGGCAGGCGTCCCGCTATTTTAAGCTCCGGCAGCAGGGAGGAAAGCTGCGGGTCAGCGAGAAGGATTCCCAGGCAGGGAAACAGGAGAAGGAAAACCTGATTCAGGAGGGAGCCTTCTGCTTTGAAACCCTCAGGCGCCAAATGAATCTGCAGGTGGATCATCCGGTCTATCAGAATGCGGGATACCACTATCCGGAGGAACTTCTTTTTATTGACGGAGTGCCGGCAACGGAATATATGAAGCAGCGGTATCCGGATTTCGACATAAAGAGCTCGGAAAAAAACAGACAGCTGTTCCGGGCAGAAGTGGTCAGCGCCCTGCTCAGCGGAGAGCACCATGTGGAAGCGGCCCAGCTGGGAATGGGAAAAAACGGGGCGTATGAGGTAAATGTACGGGAGGTGCGGGCGGATGTCAGAATGATGGACGGACAGGAACGCTTTTATCAGACCAGACCTTCCAAAAAGCAGGAAAAATTCTACGCCGATGACAGAAAACGGGATCAGCGTCTGAATGGGATCCGTACGCAGGTATCCGAACGGCTTGCAAAGGCGGCAGGAAAAATGATCAGCAGACAGGAGGCGGAAAAAGGGCCTTATGCTGCTGCGGCCAGGAAGTTTTCCTTTGGTTCGGCTCAGTTAAATCAGCAGTATTTTGACTGGAAGACTCTTTCCAGGCTGAGCTCCATACCAAAGAGCGCCACGGCGGAGCTTCCGAGAGGGGACTTCGGCGGTTACCGGACCTATGCGCAGATGCTCCTGCTGGCGGAAAATCCTCAGATCCGATTTGCCGATCTGACCGATCCGGATCGATTTGTCAGCGAAAAAAAGGAGGCGGGAGCCCGTGTGGCAGAGGCGTTCCGGCGTCTTTACGCAGGGCCGCCTGCGGACAATCCGGATGATACGGCCTACCTTCAGCCAGCCGTGGAGATCATGAAAAAATCCATGAAGGCTGTGGGAGAGCTGGATGTGAGGAGAGAGCTGCTGTATGCTCTGGGACAGCCGCAGGACCTTCCGGAAGAAGAAGCCCGCGCCGTTCTGAACAGGCCGGAAAGTCTTCCGGCAGTCAATGGTTTTCTCTCCTCTGTCAGCAGTTTTTCCGTAAATGGCTTCCAGGCTCTGGGGCGGGTAGTAAACGGGACCAATCAGAGCGTGGCCCAGCTGGACCCGGGCCGAAAGGACAGCTACAAACCGGTTTACGCCGCGCTGGCGGAGACCCTGGATGAGGAAACAAAGCGGCGCTATCACGGCGCGGAGCGCATTACCCGTGCTCTGAATGTGGAAAAAAGGTGGAATGCGGTTGCGGCAGCTTCGGCAGGCGGCGCGGAAAGGCCCCATGAAGATACACTGAATGAAGCGGTTGCGTTTCGGATGGTGGGGGATCTGCTCCGTGAGGAGATCCTTCATTACGGAAAGGCGGCGGATATTCCCGAACCGGATAAGTTCTATGAACTTTCCGGATTGACCAATCCCGGATTCAGAGAAATTGTGGAGAAAGTGGGAGCTGAGAGGCAGAACGGAAATCCGAAGTTTTCTGTGGAATATCTGAGAGATTTCGGTGCGGACCGGAAAGAACTGGACCGGTTTCGCTCCTGCATGCCGCAGAAGGCAGCAGAAGCCCGTCCTGACAAAACGGCGGTCAGCTTAAAAGAGCTGGAAGCAATGGAAAGCATCGGTGTGAAAACGTTTTCCGGAAGGACTCAGAGGGAAAGAAAAGCCGGAAAACAGGAGACAGCCGCATCTGCCCGCCCGGAAAAATCCGGAGGCATGCAGAAATAGATCTTCTGCTGGACCAATATGGGATTTGAACATATCGATTGATTACCGGGGACGGAGCCTGAATTTTAAAGGCTCCGTCTTTTCTGCAGCTCTTTCAAAATTTCGGTACGGCTGGTATAATGAAAGATAATTACTATGAAATAGCGGAGGCATATGAATGCAGGATATTAATATAGGAGCAAAAGTTCAGGAGTTCAGGAATCAGAGAAAGCTGAGCCTGAGACAGCTGGCAGGCAAGGCGGGGCTGACGCCGTCCATGCTCAGCCAGATCGAAAACAACGTGGTGAACCCGTCCATCAATACGCTGAAGGAAATTGCCAGGGCACTGGAGGTCCCCATGTTCAAATTCTTTCAGGATTCCACTCTGCCGGAAAACCTGATCGTCCGGAAAGGACAGTACAAAAAGATCGGAAACCCGGGGGAAGAGGTGTTTTATCAGCTGCTGACCCCGGATACCAGCGGAAACATTGAATTCTGTCTGATGGAGATTCCGCCCCGGTCGGCGTCTGCGGATGCGCCTCATGAGCACAACGGGGAAGAAGTGGCTTATGTGATCGAGGGTACGGTGGAGATCTGTGTGGGCGGAAGAGAGGAACGGATGGAAGAAGGAGACAGCATCCGGATTCCGGCTCTCAGCCCCCACAGATGGGTCAATACAGGGGAGATCCCGGCTAAGGTGATCTTTGCGGTAACGCCTCCCGGATTTTAAACAGGACTGGACTTTTTGAAAAGGCATGTTAGACAAAAAACCCATATCAGTTTATATATATTTAACGAAATTTAGTATTATTTAACAAATATCTTGACAATCCATCCTCTGGTGTTAAAATATACTTAACAGCTGGATAACTTTTGAATGGAGAAACTAAGGCCGGCATTTTTCCATTCGGGATGAAACCTTACAAACCAGGAGGGAAGGATTATGGGAACTGAAAAGAAACTGGAATTTATGGGAGGCAATGGTGTATCGCTGCTCCCATTTATTGTTTTTATCGTGATTACGATAGGACTGTCTTTTGTAAATGCAGCGGATCTGAACATGATGATCGCATCCGGTGTGATCGGACTGATCGTGGGAATGCTCTTCTGCAGAAATAAGGATCAGTACTGGGACGTGGTTCTGGAAGGCCTGGGGGACAAAATGGCAATGACTGCAGTGCTGATCTGGCTTGTAGTGGGAATCTACGGGACCATTCTTCGCCAGGGACAGCTGGTGGAGGGCCTGGTATGGCTGTCTGTGAAGCTCCATCTTTCCGGTTCCGCTTTCTGCGTGGCTGCATTCCTGTTTTCTGCCGCATTTGCCCTGGCAACAGGAGCTGCGTTCGGAACAGTGGCAGCCATGACCCCCATTCTGTACCCGGTTGGCGTGATCATGGGATGTGACCCGGCAGTACTGGGAGGCGCGATCATTTCCGGAGCAATTTTCGGAGATAACATTGCTCCCGTATCCGATACGACCATCGTATCCACCACAGGACAGCTCTATACGAAAAAATCCGGATCCGCAGAGATCGGCGGAGCGGTAAAAGACCGTTCCAAATACGTGATCCCCACGTTCATTATTTCAGTAATACTCTTCTTTATTTTCGGCGGAGCCAAAGGCGGCGCAGCGCTGGATGCGTCTGTGGCAGACGGCCTGGTAGCGTCCCATCAGAATCCGGCAGGACTGCTCATGATGATTCCTACGGTAATCGTAATCGGAATGGCAGTGATGGGAAATAATCTGTTCGTAACGCTTCCTGTGGGCATTATCGTTGCTACGGCAGTAGGCCTGATTGCCGGTCTGTTCGGCCTGGAGGACCTGTTCCATATTGAAAACGGCGTGGCAGTGGGAGCCCTTCCTTCCGGTGTGGCAGGAATGCTGAATGTATGTATTCTGCTGATGGTAGTGGTTTCCATGGGAAATCTGCTGATCAAGAGCGGATACATGGGAGAACTGGTGGAAAAGCTGTCCGGAAATATCAGAACGACCAAAGGCGCAGAGCTTCTGATCTTCCTGTTCTCCACTGCATTTTCCGTGCTGATCAGTGCGATCAACACCATTCCCAATATCTGTGCATCTCCTCTTGTGAATGCGCTTGGACAGAAAGCAAAGCTCCATCCCTACCGCAGGGCGAACTTCCTGGCGGTTGCCTGCGACTCCTTTAACGCCTGCATGCCCTTCGGAGGTTCTGTACTGCTGCTTCTGGGCTGCATCAAGACCCTTGCGGCGGATGCTTCCTACATTACGGTGCCGTCTCCCAGCGCGTTCCTGACCACCTGCTTTTATCCCTGCGTGCTTTGGGTGGTAATGTTTGTGGCAGTGCTGACAGGATGGGGACGGATTTACGAAGGACCGGACGGAAAACCGGTGAAAGAAATGCCGAAGGACTGATTGAGGCGAGAAGTAAGGAGGCCTGGATAATATGATCGAAGCAAAAGTGCTGAACAGCCGGGGCAAGGATATGATCTGCCTGGTAGAATACAAGGACGTTTCCGTAAGGGGAAAAAAGACCGTGGTTTACAAGCACGGATTCTGCGGAAACAAAATCACTCCTCACCGTATGATGGTGAATCTGGGACACAGACTGGTGGAACAGGGATATACGGTGGTCCGTTTTGACTGTGCGGGAGCAGGAGACAGTGAAGGGGACTGGTCCTATATGACCATTTCCGGTGAGATCGAGGATTTTAAAAAGGTGCTTCACTGGGTTCACGACGAGCTCAGTCCGGAAAAGCTCATGATTCTGGGATACAGCATGGGCGGACTGGAAACGGCAGTCTGCTGCCGGGAAGTACCTCTGGACGGAATCCTGTTCTGGAGTCCTGTGAGCCGTCCTTATGAAGGCTTCCGCCATCTGCTGGGAGAAGAGCGGTTCCAGGCCGGAATGGCAGGATCGGATGTGGATTTCATGGGAGACCGGGTAGGAAAGGAATTCTTCCGCGACCTGACAGATCCGGCGCTTGATGGTCCGGAGGCCATAAAGGGCTTTGACCGTCCGGTATTTTTCATTCATGGAACGGCAGACACGGATGTGCTCCCGGTTAATTCGGAAAACTATATGGACGTACTTCCCGGAACGGAGCGTCATCTGGTGGAAGGAGCCGGTCATGGGTATGACGGCTGGAGCCTTCAGGACGAGCTGTGGGACTGGTCGGAAAACTATATTCACAGGATCATGGACTGACAGAAACAGCAGGTCTGTATGGATTCAGAAAACAGAGAGGTAGGCATCAAGATGAAAACAGAGGAATTAAAACAGGAGCATCCCATTATTGCTGAGATGGCTCTGGCACATGAGGTCACTTGGATCAATCCCATGCTTGCTCCGGCGGCGGAGGCGCTTGAGGGACTTTCCGTTTCGGCGGAGGATATCAGAGATGCGAAAGCCAGACTGGAGCGGTTTGCCCCGTTTATCCGGGAGGTGTTTCCGGAGACAGCGGAAAGAGACGGACTGATCGAGTCTCCCCTGAAAGAGATCTCTTCCATGAAGGAAGCGATGAACCGGGAAGGCTGTGACATTCGGGGAAGGCTGATGCTGAAAATGGACAGTCATCTGGCTGTGGCCGGTTCGGTAAAAGCCAGAGGCGGCATTTATGAGATTCTGAAATATGCGGAAAGCCTGGCGCTGGCTCACGATATGATCCGCCCCGGGGAAAGCTATGTGAAGTTTGCGGGCCCGGAGATGAAGGAATTCCTTTCCGGATACTCCATTCATGTGGGATCTACAGGAAATCTGGGACTTTCCATCGGGATTATCAGCGCGGCGCTGGGATTCCAGGTGAATGTCCATATGTCTGCCGATGCGAAACAGTGGAAAAAAGACCTGCTCCGGTCAAAGGGAGTTCATGTGGTGGAATATACGGGAGACTACGGAAAAGCAGTCAGAGAGGGAAGAGCGCTTGCAGAGGCGGATCCCAGAAGCTATTTCGTGGACGATGAAAATTCCAAAGACCTGTTCCTGGGTTATGCGGTTGCAGCCGGACGCTTGAAGAGTCAGCTGGACGGGCAGAAAATTCCGGTGGACAGGGAACATCCTCTGTTTGTGTACATCCCCTGCGGAGTGGGAGGCGCTCCGGGCGGGATCACCTTTGGCCTGAAGCAGGAGTTCGGAGACAATGTTTACATTTTCTTTGAAGAGCCGGTGCAGGCCTGCTGCATGGCCTTAGGGATGATCACCGGGCTCCATGACGGGATCTGCGTGCAGGATATCGGACTGACGGGACAGACGGAAGCGGACGGCCTGGCTGTGGGACGGCCGTCGAAATTTGTGGGAAAGACCATCAGCAGAATGCTCGCAGGAGAATTTACCGTGCAGGATCAGAAACTTTACCGGCATATGAAGATGCTGATGGATACGGAAGAAATTTTTATTGAACCCAGCTCGTGTGCGGCCTTTGAAGGCCCGTCCCGGCTGTTTAGGGACAGAGAGAGCAGAGAATTTCTGGAAAAGGAGTCTCTGTGGGAAAAGATGGAAGCGGCAACCCATATTGTGTGGGCTACGGGAGGAAGCCTGGTGCCCCAGGATGTGAGGGAGGAATACTGCCGGAAGGCGGAGTGCCTTGCAGCCGGGGACGGCAGAGAAGAATAGGCCTACGGAGAGCGGACTTTTCGGAGTCCGCTTTCTTTTTTGCGTCAGACAGTCCGTCGCCCTGATCCGGAATTTTTCTGTGCTATAATAGCTCTGCTCCGGCCTGTCCGCACATTCGTTTCCGCCCGCATTTTTATCAGAAAGCAGTTGACTTTTCCTGCTGCCTATATTATGATGATAACAGAAACAGAACATTTGTTCGCATGGAGGACGTTATGAATAGAGAAGACAAACTGAAGGCGCTGGATGCCGCGCTGACACAGATCGAGAAGGCATACGGAAAGGGTTCCGTGATGAAGCTGGGGGATTCCGGCGCGAACATGAACATTGAGACGGTTCCCACCGGTTCTCTGAGTCTGGATATTGCTCTTGGCCTGGGCGGTGTGCCCAAGGGAAGGATTGTGGAGATCTACGGACCGGAGTCCAGCGGTAAGACGACGGTGGCCCTGCATATGGTCGCAGAAGTGCAGAAGAGAGGAGGCATCGCCGGATTTATCGATGCGGAGCATGCTCTGGATCCGGTGTATGCGAAGAATATAGGTGTAGACATTGACAATCTGTACATTTCCCAGCCGGACAACGGCGAGCAGGCGCTGGAGATCACAGAGACCATGGTGCGTTCGGGAGCAGTGGATATCGTGATCGTGGACTCCGTAGCGGCTCTGGTTCCGAAGGCTGAGATCGACGGTGAGATGGGAGACTCCCATGTGGGTCTTCAGGCCAGACTGATGTCCCAGGCGCTGAGAAAGCTGACCGCGGCCATCAGCCGTTCCAACTGCATCGTGATCTTTATCAACCAGCTCCGTGAGAAAGTGGGAGTGATGTTTGGAAATCCGGAGACCACCACCGGAGGCCGGGCACTGAAGTTCTACTCCTCTGTCCGTATGGATGTCCGCCGCACAGAGACGCTCAAGCAGGGCGGTGAGATGATCGGAAACCATGTACGGGTGAAAGTGGTAAAGAATAAGATCGCTCCGCCTTTCAAGGAGGCAGAGTTTGATATTATGTTCGGCAAAGGCATTTCCAAAGAGGGAGACGTGCTGGATCTGGCCGTGAAGGAAAATATCGTGGAGAAGAGCGGAGCGTGGTACGCTTACAACGGAGCGAAGATCGGCCAGGGCCGGGAAAATGCCAAGATCTATCTGGCAGACAATCCTGCAGTCTGCGAAGAGATCGAGCATAAGGTGCGTGTGCGCTTCGGCCTGGAGCCGGATGAAGGTCCTTCCGGTGCGGCGGAGCAGCCGGTGCAGAAGCCGGAGACGGAGGAAGAGTAAACAGAAGGAGAGGGCTTGCGGATGCGGATTGTGTCTGTAGAGCCGTTGGATAAGAAAAAAAGCAGGGTCCTCACGGACGAGGGCCTTGCTTTTCTATTATTTAACGGAGAAATGGAACATTACGGGCTGGCAGAGGGACAGGAAATAGGCCGGGATCTGTATGAAAAGCTGCTTCGGGAGGTACTGTGTCCAAGGGCCAAGGAGAAGCTGATCCGGCTGCTGGAGGCCTCGGATAAGACGGAAGCGGAGCTGCGCAGGCGTCTGAAAGACGGGGGATGTCCTCCGGAGGCAGCGGAAGCTGCCCTGGACTGGGCCAGGGAATACAGATATGCGGATGACCGGCGCTATGCGGAGAACTATGTCCGCTCTGCGGGAGAGTCAAAGAGCCGGAGACAGATCGAGGCTTTTCTGACGGGAAAGGGTGTGGACCGGGAGCTGATCCGGGAATGCCTGGATGAAGCAGAGATCGATGAGGCGGGACAGATCCGTCGGCTGCTGGAAAAAAGGGGATATTGCCGGGAAGAAGCGGATGAGAGGGAACAGCGTCGGACTATGGCATTTCTCTCAAGAAGAGGTTTTTCTTACGAGGCCATACTTGACATCATGCACAAAAAAGATTAAAATTAAAATGTTGTATTACCGTACAATGAAAACTAAATAAGGAGGTGCTCCTGTGTCAGTAATAGCTGTAATTATTACAATTATTATTGTAGCTCCTATTACCTGGATCGCAGCGGTCAATAATCAGAAAAAGACCTACGAGAACACGATCGGCAGTGCGGAAGCGAGATCCAGAGAAATAATAGATGAAGCGTTGAAAACCGCGGAAACAAAGAAGCGCGAAGCTCTCCTGGAGGCGAAGGAAGAGTCTTTAAAGACGAAGAATGAGCTGGAGAAAGAGACCAAGGAGAGACGGGCAGAGCTTCAGAGATATGAGCGGCGTGTACTGAGCAAAGAAGAAAACCTGGACAAGAAGTCCGAAGCTATGGAAAAGAAGGAGGCCGGTCTGGCCGCCAGAGAGGAGACCCTCTCAAGAAAAACTGCGGAAGTTGAGGCATTGTATGAAAAAGGGATACAGGAACTGGAAAAGATTTCCGGCCTTACCTCCGAGCAGGCAAAAGAATATCTGCTGAAGTCAGTGGAAGAGGATGTGAAGCATGACACCGCGAAGCTGATCAAGGAACTGGAAGCGAAAGCAAAAGAGGAAGCAGATAAGAAGGCGAAGGACTATGTGGTCACTGCCATTCAGAGATGTGCGGCAGACCATGTGGCGGAGACTACGGTTTCCGTAGTGCAGCTTCCCAATGATGAAATGAAGGGCCGCATTATCGGCCGTGAGGGACGCAATATCCGGACTCTGGAAACCATGACGGGTGTGGAGCTGATCATTGATGATACTCCGGAGGCCGTTGTGCTGTCAGGATTTGATCCGATTCGAAGAGAAGTGGCGCGCATTGCGCTGGAGCGTTTGATCGTGGATGGGCGGATCCATCCGGCGAGAATCGAAGAGATGGTAGAGAAAGCTCAGAAGGAAGTGGAGGCCAACATGAGGGAAGAAGGCGAAGCCGCTACCCTTGAGGTAGGAATCCATGGAATTCATCCGGAGCTGGTGAAACTTTTGGGTAAGATGAAATTCAGGACCAGTTACGGGCAGAATGCATTGAAGCATTCCGTTGAGGTAGCCCAGCTGGCCGGGCTTCTGGCAGCAGAGGTAGGTGTGGATGTACGCCTGGCAAAGCGTGCCGGCCTGTTACATGACATTGGTAAATCCGTTGACCATGAGATGGAGGGCACACATGTGCGTCTGGGTGCGGAGCTGTGCAAAAAGTACAGAGAATCCGCCCTGATCGTGAACGCAGTAGAGGCCCATCATGGAGACGTTGAGCCGCAGAGTCTGATTGCCTGTCTGGTGCAGGCGGCTGATACGATTTCAGCTGCAAGACCGGGTGCGAGAAGAGAGACTCTGGAAACATATACAAACAGACTGAAACAGCTGGAGGATATCACCAATTCCTTTAAGGGAGTCGATAAATCCTTTGCCATTCAGGCTGGACGGGAAGTCAGGATCATGGTTATGCCGGAGCAGATCAGCGACGACGATATGGTGCTTCTTGCGAGAGAGATTTCCAAGAGGATCGAGGCGGAGCTGGAATATCCGGGCCAGATCAAAGTGAATGTTATCCGGGAATCAAGAGTGACCGACTACGCGAAATAATGAAAAAAGCCTTGCTAGATCAGATGCTAGTAAGGCTTTTTTTGAACTCTTACGTTTTTTTGTCAATTGCGGCCGGAGAATTGACTTTGGAGGAGACAGGCGTTAGAGTTAAGGAAGGAAAAGATGTAAGGAGAGCGATCTATGAAGAAATGGAAAAGAATAAGCGGCCTGCTGCTGACGGCTGCCCTGACGGCAGCTATGGCCTTTTCCGCGACTGCGGAAAGCCGGAAAAAAATCACCTCCGTCAGCCTGAAGATCACCTCGGACATGGAAATCGGAGACGATATGGATACCTCCCAGATCGAGGTGGAGACAAGCAGTGAGAAGTACCATGTGGATTCCTATGATATTATGAATTCGGGCTTTTACTGGACGGAGGAGGATGTGCCTCAGATCCAGGTCTATCTGGCTGCGGAGGATGGGTATTACTTTTCTCTGATGAGTTCGGATGTTCATCTGGACGGTGCCACGTATGTGACGGCGACCAAACCTTCGGGAATGGATTCCACCATGCTGAAGATCACCATGGATCTTCCGTCCATGGCCAGCAGAATGAGCGAACTGGAAACGGTTCATTTCGGAGCGGACGGAATTGCTTCCTGGGAACCGGTACAGGGGGCAGGAAAATATGAAGTCCGTCTGGTGCGCAACTCTACTATTGTAGGGGGAACGCAGACGGTGGACAGTACCAGTGCAGATCTGGGATATCTGATGACGAAAGCAGCTTCCTACACGGTGCGCGTACGCCCTGTAAGCCGGGTGGACTGGGAGAGCAAAGGAAAGTGGACGGATTCCGGGGCTGTTTATGTGGACAGTGCGGCGGCGGAAGCCTTCCGCCAGGCGAACCGCACGCCGGGAGAGTGGATCCAGGATCAGACGGGATGGTGGTTCCGCAATCCGGACGGCAGCTACACTGTTTCCGGGTGGCAGCTGATCAATGAGGAGTGGTACTGGTTCAATGAAGCGGGATATATGATGGCAGATGCCTGGGTAGAGAGCGGCGGACAGTATTACTATGTGGGATCAGATGGAGCCATGCTGAAGAGTACCTTCGTTCCGGGAACGCAGTATTATGTGGACAGCAGCGGAGCCTGGGTAAAACAGTAGAAAGAAAATCAAGCAGAGGTGAGAAAGATGGGAGAAGAAAAGAAACAGCAGGAAGTGCCGGTAAAACGTCTGGAGAGAAATCTGAAGTATGAAGGCAATATTCTGAATATATATGAGGATGTGGTGGAGGTCAACGGCCATAAGGCATATTGGGATTTCATCCATCATGACGGAGCAGCGGCCGTGGTTCCGGTGACGGCGGACGGAAAGCTTCTGATGGTAAGACAGTACAGGAATGCCCTGGACCGCTATACCCTGGAGCTGCCAGCAGGAAAGCTTGATGAGCCGGGAGAGCCGAAGATCAACTGCGCTTACCGGGAGCTGGAAGAAGAGACCGGGTTCCGCACAGAACATATGGAGTACCTGATCAGTGTGAATACCACGGTGGCATTCTGCGATGAAGCAATCGATATTTTCGTGGCCAGAGATCTGATCCCTTCTCACCAGCATCTGGACGAGGATGAGGAGATCAACGTGGAGGCCTGGGAGGTCAGCGATCTGGAAGAACTGATCTATTCCGGAAAAATTACAGACGGAAAGACCATTGCGGGAATCCTGGCTTATGCCAGAAAATACTGCCGCTGAATTTTCGGAGAGACCGGATCCTGCCGGCGGTCAGGACATAATGAGAAAGCCCTGCGCATATTCTGAATTAAGAATATGGGCGGGGCTTTTCTGTGAAGAAGGGAAACTATGGGGACTGGCTGCTGGCTGCGCTGGCTGCCGGAGCGATTCTGGGAACGGCGGCAGTGAACCTGGCAGGGGATCAGCTGAGAGAACAGGCGGGAGATCTGGCCGGACTGCTGGCAGGAACAGGGGGGCCTTTTGGGAAAGGAACCTGGGAGCTTCTGCGTGCGGCGGCTTTTCAGCGGGCGGGGGAGACGGCGGTGCTGTGGGCAGCAGGCCGTACGGCTTCTGCACGGCTGCTGTGCTGCCTTCTGGCTGCTTATATGGGGATTTCCATTTCGGTGATTCTGGGGGTGTTTACCTGGGAAAACGGGCTGATGGGACTGCCGTATTACCTGATGACGGTTTTGCCTCAGAGCCTGTTTTATATTCCCCTCTGGACAGCTCTGGCTGAGACGGCAGGGCGCCCGTTTTCTCTCAGGCTCCGGGGAATCTGTGCAGGAGCGGTTCTGCTGGCTGCCGGTGTTTTCTGCGAAGGAACAGTCGGTCCGTGGCTGGCCTGGAAGGTGTTCGGAGGCTGAAAATTTGAGCTTTCTGATTACAACATATTGATGGAAATATGATTTTCTGCCAATATGTTGTATTTTTTATGTAAATCAGCAGGAAAATAAAGGAAAAGTGGGAAAAATATGTTTGATTTTATGGGAAAATGAGGATATAATGTGAGCACAAACCTGTTTTTTGATCGATTATGGAGAAATTTCAGGTATGGGGGATATTTAGGGGGAACAATATGATAGAGGACATAAAAGAGTTCGTTGTATATCTGCGGGAAGTGAAGGGGACATCTGTCAACACGGAAGTATCCTATCAGCGGGACCTGCTTCAGATGGCTGCCTATCTGCAGGAAAGGGGAATCGGGGAAGCGGCAAAAGTGACCAAGACCAGTCTCAATTCCTATATTCTTTATCTGGAGAAATCGGGAAAGGCCACGACTACGATTTCCAGAGTGCTGGCATCCATGAAAGCCTTTTTCCATTATGAGATGGCCTGCGGCAGGATCCACCGGGATCCGGCAGAGCTTCTGAAGGCGCCGCGGGTGGAGAAAAAGGCGCCTACTATCCTGACTGTGGATGAGGTGAACTGTCTGCTGGCTCAGCCGGGAAAAGAAGCACCCAAGGAGATCCGGGACAAGGCCATGCTGGAGCTCCTTTACGCCACCGGCATCCGGGTATCTGAGCTGATCCATCTCCGGCTGGCGGATGTAAATCTGAATGTGGGATTCATTACCTGCAGGGACGGAATCAAGGAACGGACGGTCCCCTTCGGAAAAGTGGCGAAGCAGTCTCTGCTGGATTATATGGAACGGGCCAGAGGGCCGCTGCTGAAGGGAAAGGAATCGGAATGGCTGTTTACCAACTGCAGCGGAAAACCCATGAGCCGGCAGGGATTCTGGAAGATCATCAAATATTACGGAGAGAAGGCGGGGATCCAGGCGGATATTACACCTCATACGCTGCGCCATTCCTTTGCAGCCCACCTGCTGAAGAACGGAGCGGATGTTCATGCAGTACAGGCCATGCTCGGCCATTCGGATATGGCCACCACTCAGGCCTATATGGCCTATTCTCAGGACGGAGCAGTGAGAGATGCTTACACGGGAGCCCATCCCAGACGTTAAATATGTCAGGAATGGGCTTTTTTTCTTGCGGCGGAGGGTACAGAAAAGAGTTGTACCGGCTGCATGGTTATGATAATATAAACTGTGTTGAAAAATACTGCCGGTGAACACCGGACGAAATAAATCCGGCCAAGGAGGCAATATGAGTAAGAAAAGTATGAATGAAACAACAAAAAACTGGATCGGCGCGGGGGTTATGGCAGCTGCGGCTGCAGTGCTGATCGCCGGATCCGGCGGAATGTACAGAGAGCTGAGCAGGATCGGACGGCCTATCAGCGACACTCCCATCTATACTCCCGGAGTTTACAGCGGGGAAGCCAGAGGCTATGCCGGCCCTGTTTCTGTTCAGGTAGAGGTGACAGACCGGGAGATCCTGTCCATTAAGGCGTCTGGAGAGAAGGAAACGCCCGGGGTGGGAGGAAAGGCTCTGAATGATCTTCCGCTTCTTATGCTCCGCAGTCAGTCTGCGGAAGTGGATACGGTCAGCGGGGCCACTCAGAGCAGTACGGCTCTGAAAAAAGCGGTCAATGAAGCGTTGGCCCTGGCCAGAGGAGAGGAACCGCAGAGCAGCGCTGCGGAATCGGGCAGCGGCCTGGAAGGAGCGGTTCTGGCAGACGGAGAATACACTTATGAAGATGGAGAATATGACAGCAACGGCTTCAGGAATGTGATCTCCATAACGGTAGAAAACGGAGCGATCACTGCCTGCAGCTGGGAGGCGGTGAATGAGGCAGGAGAGAAAAAGAGCCGGATGTCCATGGAAGGGACCTATGTGATGTCAGAGGACGGCCTGCCCTGGGCAGAACAGGCGGAGGCACTGGCCGCTTACGTGGTAGAGAACCAGGGTGTTTCCGGCCTGGCAGATGAAGAGGGATACACGGATGCGGTGACAGGAGTGAGCATCAACGTGTTCGGCTTTGTAAACGGCGTGGAAGACTGCATGAAGCAGGCTGCAGGTATGAAGGCTGCGGATCTGACGGACGGTGACTATGTTTATGAAGAGGAAGAATACGACAGCAACGGTTTCAGAAACATCATTTCCATGACCGTGGAGAACGGAGCGATCACTGCCTGCAGCTGGGAAGCGGAAAACGAGGCAGGAGAGAAGAAGAGCCGAATGTCCATGGAAGGGACCTATGTGATGTCAGAGGATGGTCTGCCCTGGGCAGAGCAGGCAGAGGCGCTGGCTGCTTATGTGGTGGAGAATCAGGGGGTTTATGGCCTTGCTGATGAGGAAGGCTATACCGATGCGGTGGCAGGAGTGAGCATCCATGTTTCCGCTTTTGTAAACGGTGTGGAAGATTGTATGAAACAGGCGGCCGGAAACTAGACGGCCGGAAGGAGGAGCGACGATGAAAAGAGTAGAGGATTATGTGAGAAGCATTCCGGATTTTCCTGAACCGGGAATTATTTTCCGCGACATTACCACCATCCTGCAGGATCCGGACGGACTTCAGCTGGCGGTAGACGGCCTGCTCAATATGCTGGACGGCCTGGATTATGACGTGGTGGTAGGGCCGGAGTCCAGAGGGTTTATTTTCGGCGTGCCGGTGGCCTATGCCCGGCATAAGGGATTTGTGCCGGTGCGGAAAAAAGGAAAACTTCCCTGTGAGACCATCTCCGCAGAATATGAGCTGGAATACGGAACAGCAGAGCTGGAGATCCATAAGGATTCCATCAGACCGGGCCAGAAAGTGGTGATTGTGGATGACCTGATGGCGACCGGAGGAACCATGGAAGCCATCATCAGCCTGGTGGAGCGGCTGGGAGGTGAGGTAGTGAAGATCTGCTTCGTGATGGAGCTGGCCGGACTGAAGGGAAGAGAGCGGCTGAGCAGCTATTCGGTGGATTCGCTTGTGATCTACGAAGGAAAATAGAAAACAGAAAAGAGCGGCGCGGCGGACGGACGATCTGCCGCGTTTTGCATTGTGCCGGAAAGCAGGAGGAGGAAAGAATGAACAGGACAACGATCACAACGCTCTGTTATATTGAGCAGGACGGAAAATACCTGATGCTGTATCGGAATAAGAAAAAAAATGATATTAATGAAGGCAAATGGATCGGTGTGGGAGGCCATCTGGAAGGAACGGAGAGCCCGGGGGAATGCCTGGAGCGGGAGGTGAAGGAGGAGACGGGGCTGACCCTGACCTCCTACCGTTTTCGGGGAATCGTGACTTTTGTGCCGTCTCCTGACGAGGCAGAATATATGTGCGTGTATACGGCAGACGGATTTGAAGGAGAGCTTCAGGAGTGCAGCGAGGGAGAACTGCGATGGATTGAGAAGGAGAAGATCGGGGATCTGAGCCTGTGGGAAGGGGACCGGATGTTTCTTCCTCTGCTCATGAAGGACGACGAGCCGTTTTTCTCCATGAAGCTGGTGTATGAGGAAGGCAGACTGGTTCATGTAAGGATGGACGGCCGGGCGGAGGAGCGGTAGTATGGGAAAGATCGCGCTGATGGTATCCAGAGAAGAGATGATTTACCAGGCCCACAATATTCTCCAGGAAAAGAAATATGAGATTCAGGAGATGAAAGTGGTCAGGACGGAAGACACCGTACTGGAGGCCAGGCAGATGATTGCCGGCGGAGCGACGATCATCATTGCCCGGGGACTTCAGGCGTCTCTGATCAAACAGTATACGGATATCCCTGTGGTGGAGATTGTGATCACCGCCCAGGAGATGGGACTTCTGGTGACCAGAGCCAAGCAGATCCTGCGCAAACCCCGCCCCAGGATCGCTGTGGTGGGATTTAAAAACATGTTCAGCGACATGACCTATTTTGACGCTCTTTATGACATTGAGCTGAGAGCCTGGTATGCATCCGGAGGACAGAGCCTCCATGAGGTGGCGTCCGCGGCGGTGGCGGACGGGGCTGAGCTGATCATCGGAGGAGACACGGCGGTGGAGGCGGCATCCGCGGCGGGCGTGCCGTCCCTTTTCCTGTCCACCACGGAGGATTCCATCCGAACGGCCTTTTCCGTGGCGGAACGGATGGACTTTGCCATGGAGACGGAAAAGCGGAATGCGGCGCAGATGGAAACGCTGCTGGATTATTCTACCAACGGTGTCATGCGTCTGGACGGAGAGGGAAAGATCCTTTCCTCCAATCCCATGATGGAGCAGGTGACCGGAAAAGAGGAGCGGGAGGTCGCAGGAAAGCTGCTGTGGGAGGTGTTTCCCGAAACAGAGGAAGAGGGCCTGAAACGGGCTCTGGATACGGGGGAGGAGAATTACTCCTGCTTTCTCCGGATCGGAAACGGCGCTTTTCTGGCGGATCTGGCCCCTATTGTAGTGGAAAACCGGGTGGAAGGAGCTGTATTTACCTGTACCAGGATCAAGCCTGTCCGGAGAGAACGGGAACGGGGCGGAAACGGACGGGACCGGAGAGAAGGGGCGGCGGCAGGTGATTTCCGCGATCTCCTTCAGGAATCGGCAGTCATGCAGGAATGCCTTCGGAAAGCCAAGCTCTATTCTCTGTCAGATTCGCCTGTGGTGCTGGAAGGAGAGTGCGGTACGGAAAAGCTGCTGCTGGCCAGCTGTATTCACAGCAACGGGGTAGTGAGCGCAGGACCGTTTCTTCGGGTAGACTGCGGCTCTCTGGGAGAGGAAGAGCAGCTTTCCCTGATTTTCGGGGAAAACGGGGCGGCAGCCAGGGCGGAGGGAGGAACCCTGTTTCTGGAAGGGGCGGACCGGCTGGGGCCGGCGGCCCAGGACAGTCTGTGCCAGCTGGTCGGACAGCACATTCTCAGAGGGGGCGACGGATTCCGGGAATCCCGGACGGATGTACGGCTCATTCTGTCTTCAGAGGAATCTCTGGCAGGGTTGGCCAGGGAAGGCCGCTTTTCCAGAGAACTGTTTTTTGCGGTGGGAGGACTTTCCGTACGGATACCGCCTCTGAGAGAACGGCCGGAGGATCTGAAGGAAAAGATCTCCATCTGTCTGAAAGCCATGTGCGGGAAATATTCCCGGTATCATGTGCTTACAGCCGGCGCGTGGAAGGTGCTGTCAGCCTACTCCTGGCCCGGGAATCTGACTCAGGTGGAGAATTTCATGGAGAGGCTGATCCTTACGGCAGGAAAACGCTCAATCGACGAGGCGATGGTGCGGGAACTGCTGGCGGAACTGTACCCGCAGATGGACGGAGAGGTGCGGCTGGGAGACGCGGTGAAGGGCGGCAGGCCGGACCGCCAGAAGCTGGCAGTGGAAATGGCTCTGGAAACATACAGGGGAAACAGGGAGCAGGCAGCAGAAGCTCTGGGAATCAGCAAGGCAACTCTGTGGAGATGGATGAAAAAATACGGTCTGGAACAGAAGATTTCAAAATAGATGAAATAAAACAATTCAAAATGAAATAGAAATATTTCAAAAAACAGAAAACTGTCCGTGTTCCACAAAAAACATCGCTGTTTTCATGGAAAATGTCCATAGAAATCCACAAGTTTCCCCGCTATAATGAGGACGTAACTGAGAGAAAAGGGATTCCCGATCAGGCGGAAACCCTGAAAAATAAGAAAAGCGAGGTAATTGAAATGAAAGTAGGATTTATCGGATTAGGTATCATGGGCAGACCGATGAGCAAGAACTTAGTCAAAGCCGGCCATCAGCTGGTAGTTTTCGATTTCAATAAAGAAGCAGTAGCAGATCTGGTTTCCTGCGGCGCTGAGGCTGCAGAGAGCGGCAAGGAAGTGGCTGAGAAGTGTGATGTGATCATCACCATGGTTCCCAACTCTCCTCACGTAAGAGCAGCTCTTCTGGGCGAGGGCGGCGTTTGCGAAGGTGCGAAGGAAGGCACGGTTGTCATCGACATGAGCTCCATCGACCCCGTTGAGAGCAAGAAGATCGGTGCAGAACTGGCTGCCAAGGGCATCGAGATGATGGACGCACCTGTATCCGGCGGAGAGCCGAAGGCTATCGACGGAACTCTTTCCGTAATGGTAGGCGGCAAGAAGGAGCTGTTTGACAAGTACTATGATCTGCTGATGGTAATGGCAGGTTCCGTAGTATACGTTGGTGAGCTCGGATCCGGAAACGTTGCAAAGCTGGCGAACCAAATTGTAGTAGCCTGCAACATCGCTGCAGTAGGCGAGGCTCTTTCCTTCGCAAAGAAGGCCGGAACTGATCCGGAGCTGGTATATCAGGCAATCAGAGGCGGTCTGGCAGGATCTACCGTTATGGATGCAAAGGCTCCCATGATGCTGTCCAGAAACTTCAAGCCCGGCTTCCGTATCGAGCTGCACATCAAGGATCTGAACAACGCTCTGAACGCTGCTCACGCAATTTCCGCTCCCGTTCCGTTAACCGGTCAGCTGATGGAAATGATGCAGTGCTTAAAGGCAGACGGATATGACAAAGAGGATCACTCCAGCCTGGTGAAGTACTATGAGAAGATCGGCAACGTAGTAGTTGAGCCGGACAAGAAATGATTCAGCGCACAGAGTAAAGCGCAACAGGGGAGAGTATTGATCATGAATACAGAGTTTATCAAGGGCGTAGTCGTTCCGATCCTCACTCCCATCGATGCTGATGAGAAGATCGATGAAGCAAAATTAAGAGATCAGGTAGATTATGTGATTGAGGGCGGTGTACAGGGCATTCTGGCCTTCGGCAGCAACGGCGAGTTCTATGTAGTCGAGGAAGACGAGATGGAGCGCGGTTTAAAGATCATGCTGGACCAGGCAGCAGGAAGAGTTCCGGTGTATTTCGGAATCGGTGCCATCAGCACCAAGAAATGCTGCAGGCTGGCGAAGATGGCTGTGGAGGCAGGCGCTGCCGGAATCTCCGTTCTTCAGCCCATGTTCTTAAAGCCTACGGAGACGGAGCTGTTCCGGCATTTCAAGACCATTGCCGAGAGCGTTCCGGAGACTCCCATGCTGCTCTACAACAACCCGGGACGGGTAGGATATACCATGTCCGGAAATCTGGTAGAGCGTCTGGCTCATGAGGTTCCAAATATCGTAGGTATGAAGGATACCAGCGGCGACATCACTCAGACGGCTGAGTTTATCAGACGGACGAGAGACGTGGGATTTAAGGTATTCGGCGGAAAAGATACCCTGCTTTACGCTTCCATGTGCCATGGAGCAGTGGGCGGAGTGTGCACGGCTGCAAACTTCATGCCGGAACTGATTACGGACGTTTACAACAAATTCGTAGCAGGAGACCTGCAGGGTTCCCTGGAGGCTCAGTTCAAGCTGAATCCGGTGAGACTGTCCATGGACGGCGCAAGCTTCCCGGTGGCGGCAAAGGATATGGCAAACTTAAGAGGAAGGAACGTAGGGGTTCCCTATACTCCCAATCTGCCGACTCCGGAAGGTCCTGTGCTTGACAAGATCAAGACGGAGATGCAGAAAGCAGGACTGATTTAAAAGGCCTAATGAATAAATAATATGATACATCTGACGGACCGGCGGCTTACCCCATTCTGGAAGGCTGCCGGTTCGTCTGTACATGGGCGGCAGGACGTGCTATACTGGCACCAAAGGCCTGCTGGGCGATACAGTATGAAAAGGGAGGATTTCTATGAAATTTTTATTCGCTTCGGATTCATTCAAGGGGACCCTGTCCTCAGAGAACATCATCAGCCTGCTCACCGAGTCGGCACAGAGCATTTTCCCCGGCTGTGAGACCTTCGGCGTCCCCGTAGCTGACGGAGGAGAGGGAACGGTAGATGCGGTCATTGCAGTGACCAAGGGAAACATTAAAAAGGTAACGGTCCATGGACCGCTGATGGAAGAGACCGTAAGCTCCTACGGGGAGTTTAACGGGGATTCTGCCATTATTGAGATGGCTGCCGCATCCGGTCTCCCCATGGTTCCTGTGGAGAAGAGAAATCCTCTGAACACCACTACCTACGGTACGGGAGAGCTGATCCGGGATGCCCTGGACAGCGGATACAGAAAAATATCCATTGCCATCGGAGGCAGCGCTACCAATGACGGCGGCATGGGCGCCATGACGGCTCTGGGAGTAAAATTCCTGGATCAGGACGGAAAGGTACTGAAAGGCTTCGGCGCTGACCTGGGGAAGGTGGCGGACATTGATCTGAGCGGCCTTCATCCGGCAGTAAAGGATACGGAATTTACCGTAATGTGTGATGTGAACAATCCCCTTACCGGACCGACGGGAGCGACCTATACCTTCGGAAAGCAGAAGGGCGGTACGCCGGAGATCCTGGATCAGATGGAACAGGATATGAAGCATTACGCTCAGGTGATTCTGGAGAAGCTGGGCGTGGATGCGGACCATTTTGAAGGAGCCGGAGCCGCAGGCGGACTGGGAGCGGCCTTTAAGGTGTTCCTTCATGCCAATATGAAGTCCGGCATTGAGACTGTACTGGATCTGATTGAGTTTGACCGTCTTCTGGACGGGGTAGATCTGGTCATTACAGGCGAGGGACGGATTGACTGGCAGTCCGCATTCGGTAAGGTACCCAGCGGAATCGGTATGCGCTGCAGGAAGAAAGGGATCCCGGCAGTGGCCATTGTAGGCGGCATGGGAGACGGAGCGGAAAAGATCTTTGACTTCGGAGTGGAGAGTATTATTCCTACGATTAACGGTGCCATGGAGATCGGAGAGGCTCTGGATCGGGCAGTGGAGCTTTATAAGAGCGCTGCAGACCGGACGTTCCGCATGCTGAAAGTGGGTATGGAGCTGAAAAAATAGATTTGAGAGAATGGGCATAGTGTACTGTGCCGTATGGATAAACGTGCTGCTGAGACATGAGAAACAGGATGACTCAGCAGCACGTTTGCTTTACGGTCCAAAATCAGGCATTTGCAGAATTAATGACAGATTCTTCCTTCGTTGTGTCCGCAGTCCATATAGTGACTGTAGTAAGCAGTCATATCATCACCGTATGCATTTACCAGATCCGGATTATTTTCTTTGTAAACCGTAACATTGAATGATTCTGATGCTGTGCGCCCTTCCTTCATACCGTATGTCAGAAAGTGATTCAGAAGCTGATCTTTGTCATGGCCGAAAGCCTCGTACAGGTCTTCATTATGGTCCGCATAGTACTCCGGATCAAATACGAAAGAAATGTTATCCGGCACTGCAGGGGCACGGGATGTGCCGGCTGAGGACTGCTGCGCAGATGAATCAGCTGCTGAACTGGCTGTGCTGCTGTAGGGACATACTCCATGGGGATGTAAATGAGCCGGGTGCCCGCCGCAGTGGTAATGATAGCTGCCGAGTCCGCTCCTGTTTTTGTTGTCCCGATGTCCGCCATTGCTGTCTGTACGTCCGCTGTGAGCTTCTGCCACTATTGCATACGGACTGTCCATAAATGTCTGAGGAACGCACAGGCTGATCGCAAGCGCTGTCATAAAGGCTGCTGTTTTACGCTTTTTCATTTTTCCCTCCTGTGTACAATGATTTTTCCGGAAATTTATCCTGAGAAAAGATACACATCTCTATTATAAACTTCTCATTGTTCATTTCAACCCATTGGTGATCATAGGCCGGATTCTTTTGTTCAGGAATCTTAAGAATGCTTAAATTAGCCTTAAACAGGGAAAACAAGCCTTGCTTTTATGTACAGTTTCAGTATACTGGAAGCATAGAAGGCAAGGAGGTTCGGAAAATGAAGCGGTGGAAAGAGATACTGGCGGCAGCGGCAGTGGTCAGCGTTCTGGCGGCCTGGCCGGCAGCCGCGGCGGAAATGAATCCGATTCAAAATGACTGGCAGAATGAAAATCTGGGGCCGGGGGTAGCCAGATGGGTGGACGAGAGCGGAAACGTGTCGGAACAGACGGGAGTCCGTCCGGGAGCGGAAGAGGAGCAGCTGGAGGTTCCGGCCGGACCGTGGCAGGATGTGGAAGAGGCTCAGGCGGCGACCGACGGCCAGAGTCAGGAACAGACCGGAACTCAGGAACAGAGCCAGGCCGGGGAGGAAACGGCAGCGGCAGAAGAAGGCGGAGAGCAGGATCCTGCAGCGGCCGGAGACCAGAGCCGGGAGCAGGGCGGAGAACAGGAGGCTGCGGCAGGCAGAGTGATCGATCCGGCCCGCCCGATGGTGGCGCTGACCTTTGATGACGGTCCTCAGCCGTCTGTAGGAAACCGGATCATGGATTGTCTGGCTCAGTACAATGGAAAAGCTACGTTTTATGTGGTGGGGAACCGGGCATCATCTCATGCGGCAGAGCTGCAGAGAATGGTGGCGGAAGGCCATGAGATCGGAAACCACAGCTATTCTCATAAGTATTTCAATACCCTGAGCACAGCCCAGATCCGTCAGGAAGTAGACCGGTGCGCGGATGCGGTGCAGGCGGTCTGCGGGGTAAGGCCTGTGACCGTAAGACTTCCGGGCGGCAATAAAAATGCCACCGTGCTGGCTGCTGTACAGGAGCCCATTGTACTCTGGAGCATCGATACACTGGACTGGAAGACGAAAAACGCATCCAAGACTGTGAGCGCGGTTCTGGACAATGTGAAAGACGGGGATATTATTCTGATGCATGAGCTGTACCAGGCGTCCGGTGATGCGGCCCTGCAGATCATCCCGGAGCTTTATAACCGGGGCTATCAGATGGTGACGGTGAGCGAGATGGCTCAGTACCGCCGGGGCGGCTGGCAGAACGGACAGGTGTATTACAGCATGCGGCCGTAAGAAGAAAGATATGAATAAGGCGGAACACTTTCCTGCGTTCAGGAACAGGTTCCGCCTTTTTTGGGATTATTTCAGGGTTTCTCCTGTGAGCATCTCATAGCTCTGCAGGTATTTGTCAATGGTCTTCTGAACCACATCCTCAGGAAGGGTCCAGTTGTTGTCCGGATTGGCCTTCAGCCAGTCTCTGGCAAACTGCTTGTCAAAGGAGGGCTGACCGTGTCCGGGCTCGTACTCATCGGCAGGCCAGAAACGGGAACTGTCCGGAGTGAGCATCTCGTCTCCCAGTACAATGTTTCCGTTCTCATCCAGTCCGAATTCAAACTTGGTATCGGCGATGATAATGCCGCGGCTTAACGCGTAGTCGGCACATTTTTTATAAAGAGCAATGGTGCAGTCGCGGAGTTTTGCTGCATATTCCTCTCCCTTTCCGGGGAACTGCTTTTCAAGATAGGCCACGCTCTGTTCGTAGGAGATATTTTCATCATGATCTCCGATCTCAGCTTTGGTAGACGGAGTATAGATCGGCTCCGGGAGCTTGTCGGATTCTTTCAGACCTTCGGGAAGGCGGATGCCGCAGACCGTACCGTTCTCCTTATAGCTGGCCCAGCCGCTTCCGGTAATATAGCCGCGGACAATGCATTCTACGGGAAGCATACGGAGCTTTCTGCACATCATGCTGTTTCCGTCAAATTCCGGTTTGTGGAAAAACTCCGGCATATCTTTCACATCGGTGGATATCATATGGTTCGGAACAATGTCTTTTGTCATATTAAACCAGAATTTGGACATCTGGGTCAGAACCGTTCCTTTTTTGGTCACTACATTCTTCAGAATCACATCGAAGCAGCTGATGCGGTCAGTAGCAACCATGATCAGACTGTCACCGTTGTCGTAGATCTCGCGGACTTTACCTTCTTTGATCGGTTTCATTTCACATACCTCGCTCTTTCGTTTTTTCGTGCTCTGGCAGGAGTGCGCCAGGAGAAGGAAATCGCCTGGTTAATCTGCGCTTCTTAGTCATGAGCTATTTATAAGTGTCACATATAATAGATAAACAAGATTTTGAAAAAAAGCAATAGTTTTTCGGAAAAAAATAAAATTATTTTTCGTCACATACCTGGAAAATGTAGAATTTCAGATAATAGGAGGAATCTGCCGCCCACAAAATGGGGTGATCCGCCGCCTGGGTACGGTATTCTACCTGACGCAGCCGTTTGTGGCAGCTGCCCGCCGCCTCCCGGATGGTTTTTGCGAAAAGCTCCGGATCCATAAAGTGGGAACAGGAACAGGTGGCCAGAAAACCTCCGTCCTTTACCAGCTTTAAGCCCCGCATATTGATTTCCCGATAGCCTTTGACGGCATTTTTTATGGAAGCGCGGGACTTGGTAAATGCCGGCGGGTCCAGGATGACCACGTCGAACTGTTCTCCCTTGGCCTCCAGCTCGGGCAGCAGGTCAAAGACGTCCGCACAGACGAAGGAGACCCGATCGGAGAGGCCGTTCAGCTCCGCGTTTTCACGGGCCTGGGCAACGCCCAGTTCGGAGGCATCCACGCCGAGAACGGATGAGGCACCGGCAATGCCTGCGTTCAGGGCGAAAGAGCCGGTGTGGGTGAAGCAGTCCAGCACCCGCCGGCCGGGGCAGAGCTTCTGGATGGCCAGACGGTTGTATTTCTGGTCCAGGAAGAATCCGGTTTTCTGTCCGTCTTCCACGTCTACAATATAGTTTACGCCGTTTTCCGTGATCTGCACTTTGGTGTCAAAAGGTTCTCCGATGAAGCCTTTGTACCGGGGAAGTCCCTCCTGGAGCCGTACCTTCGCATCGCTGCGTTCGTAGATTCCGCGGATCAGGATTCCGTCTTCGGCCAGAACCTGTTTCAGCTTTTCCAGGATGACCGGTTTCCAGCGCTCGATTCCCAGAGCCAGGGATTCCACCACCAGCACATCGGAAAACTTGTCTACAACAATACCCGGAAGGAAATCCGCCTCTCCGAAGATCAGGCGGCAGCTTCCCGTATCCACGGTATTTTTCCTGTATTCCCAGGCATTGCGCACCCGCATTTCAATAAAATCATCATTTACTTCCGTATCCTTTTTCCGGGACATGATCCGTACGGTGATTTTTGACTGAGTGTTGATAAAACCGTATCCCAGGAAATAGCCGTCAAAATCCTCCACGGTTACCATATCTCCGTTTTCGAAGTCCCCGGTAACAGATGCAATCTCATTGTCATAGATCCACAGTCCGCCTGCCTTGAAAGAGCGGGCTTCGCCTTTTTTTATGTGTACTGTTGCCTGTTCCATGTGTATGATCCTTTCTGTATGCCCGTTTCGGGCGTGATATCACTCATCTCATTCTATATTATAGAAGATGGCGGGGGCCCATGGCAATAGACTTTTCAAAGAAAGGATTCGCCCGTAAGAAGATTTGTGATAAGATAGGAGACAGAACGCTTCAGGCAGAGCAGAAAACAGAAAGGTGAACGAAGAGAATGAAATTTATCCATTTATCAGATCTTCATCTGGGAAAACGGGTTAATGAATTTTCCATGACAGAGGATCAGGAATATATCCTGGAGGAGATTCTCCGGATCATCCGGCAGGAGCAGCCCGACGGAGTCCTTCTGGCGGGGGACATTTATGACAAGGCGGTCCCCTCCGCAGAAGCGGTCCGGCTGTTTGACTGGTTTCTGACCAGCCTTTCCGAGACCGGAACGGAAACGTTTCTGATCAGCGGAAACCACGACTCGCCGGAACGGCTTTCCTTCGGATCCCGGCTCATGGAAAGAAGCGGGATTCATATTTCCCGGGTCTATGACGGAAGAACGGCTTCCGTAAGGCTGGAGGACCGGTGGGGGGCTGTGCAGGTGTATCTGCTTCCGTTTATAAAACCGTCTGCGGTACGGGGGTTTTTCCCGGAACGGGAGATTCTTTCCTATACGGATGCGGTCAGGACGGCGGTGGAGGAAATGGCGCCGGACAGAACAATGCGGAATATTCTGGTGGCACACCAGTTTGTCACAGGGGCGGCCCGGTCCGAATCAGAGGAGATCTCTGTGGGAGGAATGGACAACGTGGATGCATCGGTCTTTGAGCCCTTTGACTATGTGGCGCTGGGACATATCCACGGTCCGCAGAATATCGGATCAGAACGGGTGAGATATTGCGGAACGCCTCTGAAATATTCTTTTTCCGAGGCAGGTCAGGAAAAGTCCGTGACGGTTGCGGAGCTGGGAAAAAAGGGAGATCTGACTGTGAGGACCATTCCCCTGATTCCCAGACGGGATATGAAGGAAATCAGGGGCTCTTATATGGAGCTGACGGCGAGGAGCTTTTATGAAGACAGGAACCGGGAGGATTATGTTCATATCACACTGACGGATGAGGAAGATATCCGGGACGCGGCAGGAAAGCTGAGAGTCATCTATCCCAATCTTATGAGGCTGGATTATGACAACCTTCGGACCAGAAGTTCGGGGCTGGTACAGGCGGCGGAGCAGGTGGAACAAAAGACGCCTCTGGAGCTGTTCCGGGAACTCTACAGAGCGCAGAATAATCAGGATATGACGGATGAGCAGGAACAGCTGGTAAAACGGCTGCTGGAAGAAATCAGAGAGGAGGAAGCATGAAGCCGATACGTTTAAGGATTTCCGCTTTCGGCCCTTATGCGGGCGAGGAACGGCTGGACATGACAGAGCTGGGAGAAAAGGGGCTTTATCTGATCACCGGAGATACGGGAGCGGGAAAAACGACGATTTTTGACGCCATTGCCTTTGCTCTCTACGGGGAAGCCAGCGGCGGAAACAGGGAGCCGTCCATGCTCCGTTCCAAATATGCGGACCCATCTGTGCCTACAGAGGTGGAACTGACCTTTTCCTATGGGGAGAAGATCTATACGGTCAGGAGGAATCCGGAATATGAGCGTCCTGCAAAGCGTGGCGGCGGCATGACGGTTCAGAGAGCGGAGGCGGAGCTGACTTTTCAGGACGGCCGGACAGTGACGAAGCTGAAAGAGGTGAACCGGGCAGTGAAGGAGATCCTGGGAGTGGACAGGAATCAGTTTTCCCAGATCGCCATGATTGCCCAGGGAGATTTTATGAAGCTGATTCTGGCAGACACAAAAGAACGTCAGGGAATTTTCCGGGAAATTTTCAGGACCGGGTGTTACCAGAAACTTCAGGAAAAGCTCAGAGAGGAGAGTTCGCGGCTGAAGACCCTGTGCGACAGGGAAAAGGCAGGGGTGATCCAGTATATGAGCGGGATCATGGCGCCGGACAGGCCGGGAGAGGAAGAGACAGCTCTGGAGACGGCCCGGGCTGCGGCCGGGGAGCTTCCCACGGCAGAGGTTACGGAGCTGATTGAGAGGATTCTGGCCGGTGACAGGCAGGAAGAACAGGCGCTGGAACAGGAACTGAATGAAAACAGCCGGCAGCTGGAACTGGCAGACCGGATTCTGGGGCAGGCGCTCCAGCTGGAGCAGCTGGCCGCAAATCTGGCAGAGCTGGAGAAGGAATGGGAACAGAGACGGGAAATCCTGGAAGTCCGCAGACAGGAGCGGGAGAAGGAGGAAGAGAAGACCGGAGAGAGGCAGGCGCTGGAACGGGAACAGGCAGCCCTGGAAGCAGAACTTCCTTCTTATGACCGGCTGGAGGAGCAGCAGAGGAAAATACGAAAAGAGGAACAGATCCTGGCCCGTGCCGGGGAAGAAGGAGAACGGATCCGGAGAGAAGAGGAAGGAAAACGGGCGGAACTGGAAAGAATGAAACAGGAGCAGCAGTTCCTGGAAGAGGGACAGGAGCAGCAGGAGAGACTGATCCGGGAGAGGACCCTGGCAGAAGGAAAAAGGAAGGCTCTGGAGGAGCTGCTGGAAGATGAGAAAAACTGCCGGATAGGAGAATGGGAACGGGAGCAGGCAGAGGCATCCTGCAGCAGGCTGGAACGGGAACGGGAAACCTGCAGGGAGGAGAGACGGCGTGCGGGGGAGATCCTGGCCCGTCTGAAAACGGAGCAGAAAGCTCTGGAGGGGGCGGAACGGGAGCAGGCAGAGCTGAAAAGCTTTCTGAACAGGGAATCAGACCGCTTCCGGGAGCTTGAGGATCTGGAACAGGAACAGGCTGAGCGGAAGAAACTGCAGACGGAATACGAGCAGGAAGGAAAAGTCTACAGGGAGGCTATGGAGAAGGCAGAGACTCTGGGCAGGATCTATAACCAAATGGAACGGGCCTTTCTGGACAGCCAGGCGGGAATTCTGGCAGAAACGCTGGAACAGGGGAAACCCTGTCCGGTCTGCGGCTCGCTGTCCCATCCGGCACCTGCCTTGAGGACGGAGGAAGCTCCGTCGGAGCAGGAACTGAAAAAGGCCGGAAAAGCATGGGAGGAAGCGAGAAAGGCCGGAGAACAGGCCAGCGCCCGGGCAGGAAGGCGTCTGGGAGAGGTCCGGGCAAAGACGGAAGCAGTGCGCTCACGCCTGGAAAAGCTTACGGGAAACGGAGATGCGGAGCAGGCGGAAAAGATCCTTGCGGCGGCGAAAGAGGAGAGCCGGAGACGGCAGAACGAGATCAGAAGAGCGCTGGAGGCCGCAGGGGACAGGATCCGACTGAAGGAGGAAAAAGAGAACCTGTGTCAGAGACAGGAGGAAGAAGAAAAGAAACAGAAGGGAAGAGAAGAGCAGCTTACAGCGTCTCTGGAGGAAGCAAAAGGGAAGAAGGGAACGCTGGAGGGCCAGATCTCCATCCTGCGGGCCAGGATCAGAAACCGGGCAAAGGACTTCCCGGAGATTCCGGAAGACGGAGAGATCAGAGAAACAGCGGAAAGGCTGTGGAAGGCGGAGAAAGAGACCCTGAAGGATCTGGACGAACGACTGGAGAGGGAGAGAAGACGGGCGGCCAGAAGGCAGGAGCTGAGAAAAAAAATTCCGGAGACGGAAGAAAGCTGCCGCATAGGGGAAGAGGCGCTGGCACAGATTGCCAGGGCTGCGGCAGCATCCGAAAGCAGGAAAGAGGAAATGATGGTACAGCTCAAAGCACTGCAGGACGGACTGCGCTGCAGAGATAAAGAGCAGGCACTCCGCCGGGCAGCGGAGACGGCAGAGAAGATCAGCCGGATGAAAAAGGCGCAGGAGCTGGCCGCAGACCGGTGGAACCGGGCGGTTCAGGAACAGGCGGAGCTGGAAGGACGGATCGGCCAGATGAAGCAGCAGCTGGAGCGCCAGACGGGTTTTGACCGCTCTGCAGCAGAGGCGAGACGGGCGTTTCTGGCAGCAGAGCGGGAACGGATGACAGGACGGCAGAAGGTCCTTTTTTCCAGAATCCGCGCAAACAGGTCTGCTCTGGAAAATATCCGAACTCATTCCGGAAAGCTGGAGGAACTGGAGCATCAGTGGGCCATGGTACGAGCCCTCTGGAATACTGCCGGAGGAAATGTGAGCGGAAAAGAAAAGATCATGCTGGAGACTTATGTGCAGACGGCTTACTTTGACCGGATCATTCAGAGAGCCAATACCCGCTTTATGGTGATGAGCGGGGGACAGTATGAACTGAAACGCCGGAAGCAGGCAGAAAATAATCAGAGCCAGACCGGGCTGGAGCTGGATGTGATCGACCATTACAACGGATCGGAGAGAAGTGTAAAGACCCTGTCCGGAGGAGAATCCTTTCAGGCATCCCTGTCGCTGGCCCTGGGCCTGTCCGATGAGATCCAGTCTGTGGCCGGAGGGATCCGGATGGATACCATGTTTGTGGATGAAGGCTTCGGGACTCTGGATGAAGAAGCTCTGGGACAGGCGGTGAAAGCGCTTGCAGGTCTGGCGGACGGCAACCGCCTGGTGGGAATCATTTCCCATGTGCCGGAGCTGAAGGAGAAGATTGACAGACAGATTGCAGTGACAAAAGACCGGACCGGAGGCAGCCGGATCAGGATATTGTGCTGACAGAAAGAAAAGGCGGAAAGGAGCATGGAGCAGATATGGAAGAAAAGAATAATATAACGGAAGAACTGGCAGAACGGATCAGAGGCGCAGAAAAGGTTCTGGTAGGGCTGGGAGCAGAATGGGGAACACTGGACCGGACGGAGGCCGCGCGGGCCTATAAGGCTCTCGGACGTCTTCTGGATGGGAAGGACTATTTTATTGTAACGGTCAGTGTGGACGGAGAGATCCTCCAATCCGGCCTGGACGGAAAAAGAATCACCGCTCCCTGCGGCAATCTTCACTGGTTCCAGTGCAGAGAGGCCTGCACCAAGGATATCTGGGAGGAGGGAGAGGTTCCGGACGGAAAATGTCCTCACTGCGGAGCAGATCTGATTCCCAATACGGTGGACGCAGAACATTATATTGAAGAAGGGTATCTGATCAGCTGGAGGGAATACACCTCCTGGCTTGCCCGTACCCTGAACCGCCGTCTGGAGGTGCTGGAGCTGGGAGCCGGGATGAGCATGAGGGAGCTGCAGGTCGTTCGCTGGCCTTTTGAAAAGACTGTATTTTTCAATAACAAGGCGCATATGTATCGAATAAGCAAAGAATTTCCTCAGATTTCAGACGAAATCAGGGAAAAAGCCCTGTCTGTAAGAGAAAATTCCGTGGAATTTGTAGAAAAACTGTGATAAAATGTTAAGAATGATGAAATATGTCCGCATCACAGAATACAAAGGAAACGAGGAGGAGTGAATATGGGGGCTATCAGCAATGACTGGCTCGGCCCGATGAGCGCTGAGTTTAAGAAGCCTTATTACAAAAAGCTCTATGAAACGGTAAAGAGTGAATATGAAACAAGACAGATATTCCCGGATGCCAATGATATTTTCAATGCGTTTGAGTTTACACCCCTTTCCAGAGTGAAGGCGGTGATCCTTGGACAGGACCCTTATCACAATGTGGGGCAGGCGCACGGACTCTGCTTTTCCGTAAAGCCGGATGTGGAGATTCCTCCGTCGCTGGTGAATATCTATCAGGAACTTCATGATGACCTGGGCTGCTATATTCCCAATAATGGATATCTGAAGAAATGGGCGGACCAGGGAGTGATGCTGCTGAATACGGTGCTCACCGTCCGGGCGCATCAGGCCAATTCCCATCGGGGGATCGGCTGGGAAGAGTTTACGGATGCAGCGATCCGCATCCTGAATGAACAGGACCGGCCCATGGTCTTTATCCTGTGGGGGCGGCCGGCGCAGATGAAAAAGGCCATGCTGAACAATCCGAAGCATCTGATTCTGGAGGCTCCTCACCCCAGTCCTCTTTCCGCGTACCGCGGATTTTTCGGCAGCCGTCCGTTCAGCAGGACCAATCAATTTCTGGAGGAGAACGGGATAGAGCCTATTGACTGGCAGATCGAGAACATTTGAAGACAGAATGGAGTGGGATAGTATATGAGTTTTATCGAAGCGTTAAAGGTGCTGGTCCTGGGCATTGTGGAAGGGTTTACGGAATGGCTTCCCATCAGCAGCACGGGACATCTGATCCTGGTAGACAAGATCGTGCAGTTCAAGCAGCCGGAAGCGTTCGTGAACATGTTCAATGTGGTGATCCAGCTGGGTGCCATTCTGGCGGTGCTGGTGATCTATTTTCACCGTCTGAATCCCTTCAGCAGAAGGAAAAAGCCGGCGCAGAAGCGTGCAACCCTGCGGCTCTGGTCAAAGATCGTGGTAGCCTGTCTGCCGGCCATGGTGTTCGGGCTTCTGCTCAATGACTGGATCGATGCGGTGCTTATGGACAATGCCTATGTGGTGTCCGCCATGCTGATCCTTTACGGCGTGCTGTTTATTATGCTGGAGAACAGAAACTACGGAAAAGTGATGGAGGTCCAGAAGGTCGGACAGATTTCCTATCAGCTGGCCTTTTATATCGGACTGTTTCAGGTGCTGGCCATGATTCCCGGAACCTCCCGGTCCGGAGCGACCATTTTGGGAGCCATGGTTCTGGGGTGCTCCAGAAGCGCAGCTGCAGAGTTCTCCTTTTTCCTGGGAATTCCGGTGATGTTCGGAGCAAGCGGCCTGAAGATCGTAAAGTATTTTCTGGACGGGAACAGTTTTACCGGTCCTCAGGTTTTTTACCTGATTTTCGGAATGATGGTCGCATTCCTGGTTTCTGTATATTCCATTAAATTCCTGATGGGATATATCAGAAATAATGATTTCAAGTTTTTCGGATATTACAGAATTGTGCTGGGAATCATCGTGCTCGCCTATTTCGGAGTGACGGCTCTGGTAGGCTGATAAAAAGAAAAAAG
>CALWRQ010000018.1 GCA_944383965.1 uncultured Lachnospiraceae bacterium | reverse complement strand
GAGGAAAAAGAAATGGCAGCAGTTACCGCAGCAATGGTAAAAGAGTTAAGAGAAATGACAGGTGCCGGAATGATGGATTGCAAGAAGGCTCTTGCAGCAACAGAAGGCGATATGGACAAGGCAGTTGAGTTCTTAAGAGAAAAAGGACTGGCTGGAGCAGCAAAGAAGGCTGGCCGTATCGCAGCAGAAGGCATCGTTTATACAGATCTGAGTGCTGATGAGAAGAAGGCAGTAGTAGTAGAAGTAAATGCAGAGACCGACTTCGTTGCAAAGAACGAGAAGTTCAGAAGCTATGTTGCAGATGTGGCTGCTCAGGCTTTAGTAACCTCTGCTCAGGATATGGACAGCTTTATGGCTGAGCAGTGGCAGAAGGATCCGTCCATGACCGTGAAGGAGGCTCTGTCTTCTCAGATCTCCATCATCGGCGAGAATATGAACATCAGAAGATTCCAGCAGATCGAAGAGCAGAACGGTTTTGTTGCTTCCTATATCCATGCAGGCGGAAAGATCGGTGTTCTGGTTGATGTAGAGACCGACGTAGTAAACGATGCGATCAAGGAGATGGCAAGAAACGTGGCTATGCAGGCTGCTGCATTAAAGCCTCTTTACACCAGCGAGGCTGAGGTAGATGCGGACTACATCGAGAAGGAGAAAGAGATCCTGACCGTAGCTGCAAAGAACGAGAAGCCGGATGCCAACGATAAGATCATCAGCGGCATGGTAATGGGCCGTATCAAGAAAGAGCTCAAAGAGATCTGCCTGCTCGATCAGGTATATGTAAAGGCTGAGGACGGAAAGCAGAGCGTAGGTGCTTACGTTGCTTCTGTTGCCAAGGCTAACAACGCAAACATCACCATCAAGAAGTTCGTTCGTTTCGAGACCGGTGAGGGCCTGGAGAAGAAGGAAGAGAACTTCGCTGAGGAAGTTGCAAAACAGATGGGAATGTAATCTCATAAACGAAAAGAATCTGAAAACCCCTGAAAAGTCTGAAAAACAGCTTTTCAGGGGTTTTTTGGCTCTTTGTCAAGAGTTGGGGGCAGCCATAAGACGGCAAGAATCACCGGCACGGTCTGATTATGCAGAAAGGGCATCAGTGATCATAAAATATAAGCATTGGAAAAGGCAGGTACGGACGTATAAGATAAAAGAGACGGCAGAATGATCTGCCAGTATCGGGATGACAGAGGAGGCAGATTTGAAATGAGATATGCAAAATTAGGAAAGGCCGAATTAAATGTATCGCGCATCTGTATGGGATGTATGGGATTTGGGAATGCGAAAAGCGGTCAGCATACGTGGACCATCGATGAGCAACAGACCCGGGAAATTATCCGGAAGGCTCTGGAATCCGGGATCAATTTTTTCGACACAGCCATCGGATATCAGAGCGGCACGAGTGAGCAGTATCTGGGAAGGGCACTGAGAGCTTACTCAAAACGGGATGAAGTTGTGATCGCTACAAAATTTCTTCCCCGCACCTCAGAAGAGATAGAAAAAGGCGTTCCGGCACAGAAGCATATAGAAGGCATGCTCAACCGGAGCCTGAAAAATCTCGGAATGGATTATGTAGATCTCTACATTTACCATATGTGGGATTATGGGACGCCGATGTACGATATTATGGAAGGGCTGAACAACGTGGTGAAAGCAGGAAAGGCCAGGTATATCGGTATTTCCAATTGCTTTGCGTATCAGCTGGCAAAGGCCAATGCACTGGCAGAGAAAGAGGGCTTTGCAAAATTTGTATCCGTACAGGGACATTACAATCTGATTTTTCGCGAGGAAGAACGGGAAATGGCAAAGCTCTGCAAGGAAGATCATATCGCTATGACACCGTACAGTGCTCTGGCTGGCGGCAGACTGTCCAAAAAGCCGGGAGAAACCTCAAAAAGGCTTCGGGAAGATGATTATGCGAAGCTGAAATACAACGGTACAGCCAAGGAAGACAGCGCAGTCATAGCAAGAGTGGAAGAACTGGCTGAAAAGCGCGACGTATCAATGACTGAAATCTCTCTTGCATGGCTTCTTACAAAAGTGACAGCCCCTGTTGTGGGTGCTACAAAACTTTCCCATGTGGAGGGAATGGCAAAAGCAGTCGAGCTCTGCCTGACAGAGGAGGAGATTGCCTATCTGGAGGAGCCATACGTGCCCCATGCGCTGGTGGGAGTTATGGCTCAAAATACAGCAGATCGGGCAAGGGAAAAACATATCTGGTCTGTGGAAAATCAGAAACGGTAAAGCAAAAGAGAAACACGGAAGACATAAAGCAGGAGCCGGTGTGACTGAAGCAGAACACACCGGTTCCTGATCAGTGGAGCATAAATATAGGATTGGTTTCCTTATGATCCGTCTGCTCCTTCTGTAAGAAAATATTCCTTTACAAGCGTTACCACTGTTCCGGAAAGGAGGAATAAGGCAATCAGGTTGGGAATGGCCATCAGCCCATTGAAGGTTTCTGCAATGCTCCAGAGCAGTCCAAGATCCATGGTTGCTCCTAAAATGGCGACCAGAGAATAGACAACCATGAAAGGCCGTATCACTTTGTCTGAAAACAGGAACTCAATGCAGCGGGCGCCGTATAATCCCCATCCGATGATAGTGGAAAAGGCAAAGCAGCAGAGAGCTACTGCCGTAAAAATGGACACCCAGTTTCCGTAGGTGGAAGTGAAGCCCTGGATGGTCAGTTCTGCTCCCGCATCCGCTCCGTAGGGAACGGGAACTCCGCTGCACAGAATCACAAGAGCTGTCAGAGTACAGATGATGATCGTATCCATAAAGACTTCAAAAATTCCGAAAAATCCCTGCTTGACAGGCTTTCTCGTATCGGCGCAGGCGTGGGCGATGGAACCGGTTCCCAGACCGGCTTCATTGGAGAAGATTCCGCGGGATACTCCCTTTTTCATACTGAGGAACAGACTTCCCACTACGCCGCCGGTTACTGCGGAAGGCTGAAATGCCCCGGCAAAAATGGAAGCGAATACGGAGGGGATCTGCCCGGCATTGAGGAATACCACTCCCAGTGCAAGGATAATATAAAACAGGGCCATGAACGGCACCAGTTTTTCAGTTACCATTCCGATCCGCTTGATTCCGCCGAGAAGAACCATTCCTATCAGTATGGTCAGCAGAATTCCCAGTACCAGATTGCTCACCGGCAGCACATCCGAAGAAATAATATGATAGTTCAGCAGTGCGGAATTGATGGCGGTGGTAATCGTGTTGATTTGGGTGGCATTTCCCGTTCCGAATACTGTCAGTACACCGAATACGGAAAAAAGAACGGCCAGCCAGTGCCACTTTCTGTCAAGGCCGTTTTTGATGTAGTACATCGGTCCGCCCACCAGATCTCCCTGTACATTCCGCTCACGGTAATAGACAGCAAGAGTAACTTCGGAAAATTTGGTGCACATTCCCAGAAATGCGGAAACCCACATCCAGAATATGGAGCCCGGACCGCCGATGGCGATGGCACCGGCAACTCCTGCGATATTACCGGTACCTACCGTTGCGGCCAGGGCAGTGCATACAGCCTGAAAGGGAGTCAGAGAACCGTCGGATGCTTCCCGTTTACGGAACATCCGTCCGATGGTAGTCTGCATGGCATATACAAATTTGCGGATCTGAATAAATCCTGTGCGGAAACTGAGATAGAGGCCTACTCCGATAATGCAGACCATGGCGGGAACTCCCCAGACGAAGCTGTTGACCGCGCGGTTGATGGTTTCAATTGTTTGCAGCATACATTCATTCCTTTTCTTTTGTTTGATCGTTTTTTTGACGTCAGTTCTTCTATAATACCACATTACCGCGCAAAAGTATACGAAAAAACACCGGGGAATTTTCCCCGGCGTGAAAATAAGGATATCACTTTATCAGACTGTCCATAAAATCAATGATTCCCTGCTCTACTTCATTGCGGATTTCCCGATAGTTGTGAATTTCATGGCGGTATCCGGGATAAACTCTGGTTTTTACCCTGTGCCCCGTATCGTACAGCCAGTTGGAAACTTCATAGATTCCTTTTCCATATTCTCCTACCGGATCCTGATCGCCTCCTATATTATAGAAGGGAAGTGTTTTGGGAACGTGTTCCGCCCACTGAGGGCCGGTGATCACTTCCATCATCTGAGCAAAGCTGAGAAGCGACCGGTTCTGGACCGGCTTGGTAAATGCGTCAAAAGGATCCTCTGCATGGTCTGTCTGTACATAGGGATCAGAGCAGATCCACTCATTTCCCAGCGTAATTCTGCCGCAGCGTTCTCCCATCCAGCCCATGAGCTGAACCGTGAAGCGGGGATCGCTTTCTTCTCCGTGACCGGATGCTACTGCTTTCTCGAGAGCGGAAACTGCTTCTGCAGCACCGCGGAAGACACCCGCTGTGCCGCAGATGGTCACACCGGCAAGATCGTTTCCGTATTTGGCTGCGTAATCTCTCGCAATAAAGGACCCCATACTGTGCCCGAACAGGAAATAGGGCAATCCCGGATATTTTTCACATACGATCTCCTTCAGCCTGTGTTCGTCCTCCATCATGGTATGACAGCCTTTGTCTCCCCAATCTCCCCAGGTATGATTTTCAACAGCAGTTTTTCCGTGTCCCACATGATCATCGGCAGCTACGATATAGCCGGCATCCACAAATGCAGAAATCATATGAAGATATCTCCGGGAATGCTCTCCGAAACCATGGATCAGCTGAACAACTGCTTTCGGCCGGGCAGCAGGAACATAGATCCAGCCATAAACTGTGTCCCGTTCATTGAATGACGGAAATTTCACTTCATGCAGCATAACAACACACCTCCGTTTTTACAGCATTTGTCCGTCCCATGACCGCCCGGCTTTATTGCGGCGGATCATGGTTCCTTTCCTGTTCAGTATAGCACAGTTTCTGAAATGCTTCATCTCCTGTTCGGTGTTTTTTGAAAACAAAAGAAGTCGTATTATATTTTCAGAAAGATGTATTAGACATTTTTTCCAATAGAACTTATAATAGGAACAGACGTTTTCCTGAAAAGGGAAGGATTCAGCAAATGGAGGAATGGAATATGAAACACATATTGGTAACTGTGCCGGCACAGGAACGGCATAAACAGTATCTTGCAGAAAAGGGGAAGGGCTGCGAATTTCGCTATATTCCGGCGGGAGAAGTAAGGGCAGAGGATCTGAAGGACGTTCCGATCATTCTGGGAAATGTACCTGCCGGACTGCTTTCCCATGCAGAAAAGCTGGAATGGCTCCAGCTGAATTCAGCGGGTGCAGACCAGTACTGCCGTCCGGGAGTTCTGAAGCCCGGAACACTCCTGACCAATGCCACAGGTGCCTATGGACTGGCCGTGTCCGAGTATATGGTGGCCGTATCCTTTAATCTTCAGAACAAACTTTATCAGTATTATGCCAGTCAGCAGAAGCACCAGTGGGAGGATCACGGAAAAGTAACCTCTGTTTTCGGTTCCGTCACACTTGTGGTAGGACTGGGAGATATTGGAAGCGAATATGCGAAACGGATGAAGGCGCTGGGCAGCTACACCATCGGACTGCGCAGAACAGCAGGAGAGAAGCCGGATTATCTGGATGAGCTCCATACGGCAGATCAGCTGGAGGAACTTCTTCCGAGAGCTGATTTCGTGGCTCTTTCCCTTCCGAACACGCCTCAGACGGCACATATCATGAACGAACAGCGGCTCCGCATGATGAAGCCCGGTGCATTCCTGATCAATGCAGGAAGAGGCAATGCCATCGATACGGATGCGCTGTGCCGGGTACTGCAGGAAGGTCATCTGGGCGGATGCGCGGTGGATGTGACGGATCCGGAACCTCTTCCTTCTGATCACCCCTTATGGGACGCTCCGCGGATGCTCATTACCCCACATATTTCCGGCCAGTATCACCTTCCGGAAACATTTGAGAGGATCATCCGGATTTTCGGGGAAAATCTGGAAGCTTATCTGAACGGAGACCGGGAGCGGATGAGAAATCAGGTGGATTTTCAGACAGGTTACCGCAGAAGAAAGTAAACGGTTTAGGGCAGACACAGCTCTGTTTTCAGAGCATGTCTGCCTCTTTCGGTTGACATTTCCCCGGGAATGAGCTAAAATAAGTTGTAAGCGACTTAATTTGGAGGAAGAACTTATGGATATCATGGAATTCAAGATCCTGAATACAGCCATTGAGAGAGTCCTGAATCAGGAAATGGCAGAGCTGGGCATCACCTATACCCAGGCAACCGTAATCGGCTATCTGCACAGAAATTGCGATCAGGAAGTGTGTCAGAAGGATATTGAACATGGGCTGGGGCTGACTCATCCTACCATGAGCAGTATTTTAAACCGTCTGGAAGAAAAAGGACTGGTGGCAACCGAACCGCTGGAGAGCGACCGACGGTACAAAAAAATTGTTCTTACATCCAGAAGTGAGTCTCTGGTATATTCCATCAGGAAAAAAACCGGCAGGATCCAGGAGCGTCTTTTCAGCGGCATGAGCGAAAAAGAGATCGGGATTCTTTCCGGCATGATTGACAGGCTGATCCGGAATATGACATAGTTATTTTTTTGTTTCAATAAGTCGCAAGCGACTGAAAGGAGAGCGTATATGAAATATTTAGTAACAGGAGCCGACGGAAAACTGGCTGGAAGAGTGGCGGAAAATATGCTGAAGGAAGTGGATGGAAGCAGCCTGATTTTTACCTGCCCGGACCTGAAGCGGCTTCCGGAAAGCAAAAAAGCTCAGTGGGAGCAGAAGGGAGTGGAAGTGCGGGAAGCCAATTATGACAGGGAAGATCAGATGGCTGAAGCGTTTTGCGGGGCAGACCGGCTGTTCTTTATTTCCAGCATTATCAACGGACCGAAAAGAGTGGAACAGCACAGAAAAGTGATTGCGGCGTGCAAGAGAGCAGGTATCCGGCACATCACCTATACCTCCTTTTTCGGGGCAGACCGGGAGGGCTATAATCAGTATGTTCTTCCCGACCACAGAGCGACGGAAAAAATGCTGGCAGAATGCGGAATCGAATATAATATCATGCGGAATAATCTTTACATGGAAAATTATCTGACCACGTCTGTCATGCTTGCCATGCTGAGCCACAACGTATGGGGAACCACAGCAGGAGAGGGTAAAGTCACAAGCATCGCAAAAGACGACAGTGCCAGATGCGGCGCAGCGCTGCTTCTCGGAAAGGGAGAACCGGGCAGAGCCTACGATCTTACCAGCACCATTCCCCTGAGCCAGAGAGAGATCTGCGGAATGATTGCAGAAAAGTCCGGGATTCCTTTTGTGTACCGTCCTATGGATGAAAAAGAATTCAAGGAATATCTGGAAGCACTTCACATTCCGGAAACAACGGATGGGGACTTTTCCCAGGCGCCTGTCCCGTTCTGCAGCAATGATATGATTACCAATGAGGCAGGCATTTCTGAAGGACAGATGGGTGTGGTGACTCATGATGTGGAGCTCCTCACCGGTCGAAAACCTCTGGAAGTCAGAGATCTGCTGGATCAGTACAGCTACGTCTGGAAGAATAAGGTAAGCCATTGGAAAGATCTGTTCTGACCCGATAAAAAAGACTGACAGGCTCTGCCGTTTCGGCATGACCTGTCAGTCTTTTTTTCATACTGCTTACTGCAGACTCTGTCCGGAGCCGGAAATGCTGATTCCGTCTACGGTTGTATTTTTTGCCATCTGTCCGTCAGGATAGAAGTAGTACAGACTGTTATTTACAAAAACCCAGCCGGTCACCATGGCGCCGCTTCCATCCAGATAATAGGTTTTCCCATCCTGGCTTTCATACCATCCTGTTCTCATGTACCCGTTTTCATCAAACAGGTACCAGGTCTGCCCGATCATGGCCCAGGCATTGACGGGAGACGGAGAGTCACTGCTCTGGAAGGTCCAGCCGGCCTCTGTCTGTATCCAGCTCCCCTGAAGAGGAGAAGAGATGACAGAAGGCGCTGTCAGCGGAGTATCTGCAGGCCCCGGTCCTTTTCCCGAACCGCCTCCGCCGCCGGAAGAAGAACCGCCTCCTCCAGAGGAAGATCCACTTCCTGAGGAACTGCTGCTTCCTCCGGAAACGGAGGAACCGCCGGAAGAGCTGTCAGAAGAATTTCCTGAGTCGGGAATCTGTCCGTTTTCCGGCTGGTCGGAACTTCCTTCCTCCTGCCCGGACTCCCCGTCATGATCTTTTTCCCATTTGGCGTATGCACTGCGGTCATAATGAACCGCTTCACCAAAATCAAACGGAATTGTGAGAGCGGAATCAGCAAACCATCCGCGGAACAGGAATCCTTCTCTTACAGGAGCTTCCGGTTCAACGGCATAGCCGCCTTCCGATACTGTCTGGCTTTCCGTAAGGCTGCCGCCGTTGGAATGAAAGTTTACTGTGTACCGTCCCAGGGGAATCCACTTGGCGTAAAGGGTGGTATCTTCTGTAATAATCCGGCTGCTGTCAAACGGAAAACCGGAATAGGTTTCATTTTCATACCATCCTGCAAATCGGAACCCGTCCTTTGCAGGAGCGGCCGGAAGCTCGGCCTGGTGATCCATCTGAACAGAGGAAGTGGAATAGAGCTGTCCGTCGGAGATAAAATCTACACGGTAATTCTGCGTGTACCAGCCTCCGTAAAGTGTCAGATCACTGTTTACCGTACTGCTGAAATCATATTTGGATTCTTCGGAAAGATCTTCCTTCGTATACCAGCCCTTGAAACGGTAGCCGGTTCTGCTTCCCACAAGGATCTCCTGAGCCTGCTCATTTTCCAGTACATTCTGTACGGTTGTTCTGGACTGAGAGTTCCCCATTTTTTCATTAAAGGTAACCTGATGGAGCACCGGTTTGACTCTCCATTGCGCATAAAGATCTACGGTTCCCCCGTTTTCAGCCGTCAGATCCGAAACAGACATTCCGTCAAAAAATCTGACGATGGAAGTTCCGGGGGTAAGAGACCAGCCGACAAATTCATATTCATCCTTTGTCTGGCTGTCCGGGATGAGGCGGAACGGGTTCCGGTTCAGCGCTTCGGCAGTTCCATAGATCATTTCCTGAATGGTCTCCGGCTGATCTGTGCTGGTTCCTTCCGGCGCATTGGGATGGAAGACAATCCGGTATGGATTTCCGGTCCACTGACCGAAAAAGGAAATCGTTGCTCCGTCCTTTGAAGTGAGCGGCCCATCCAGAGATGCTCCTGCTTCGGAAACGATTCCGGAAGAGGTTTTCCATCCGGAAAAAGTATAGCCTTTCTGTCCTGCCGGCGCCTGGGGAAGAGTAACCGTATCCGTATAGGAATAAATCTGTTCTTCCAGTTTCTGATAGGAACGGTTGTCTGTGTAATAAACAACTTTGTACTGGATCGGCGTCTTCTGTGAATAAACCGTCTGCCCGGAAGCAGGAATTTTGTCCTTAAAAATAGTTCCGTCCTCATCATGCCATTCCACTGTCAGGCGATAGCCTTCTTCATTCACCCACTGCTCTTCAATGGATTTGATCGGGAGGACCATTCCATTGGATGGGAGAGTAATGGAGGTAAGGAAATTGTCATTGAGGGCAGCTGCCTGCAGTGCAGAGTTGTGAGACAGATCGATCGTCTCCAGCTGATTCCAGCCTGCATTGACCAGGGTCAGTTTCTGCAGAGCGGACAGGTCCAGTTCAGTCAGCTTGTTGTCAAACACATTCAGCTCTTCCAGACGGGACTGAGCAGACAGATCAATATCCGTGAGACAGTTGCTGCTTACGTCTACAAGCACCAGGTCAGGATTTCCGGACAGATCCAGAGATTCCAGATAGCTGTTCTGGCAGACCAGACGTGTAAGGGAAGAGAAGTATTCAATTCCGCTCAGATCCTGAACGTCTGTATATTTCATGTAGATATTTGTGGTGTCTTTAAGCTCTTGATCCGTCAGGATCTCATCTTTTCCCATAGGCTGAGACCGGATCCATTTCCGAAAGGCTTCATCCGGGAAATGGGCTTCATCTACGGGAATTCCGTCCGGAACCTCCCGTTCTGCCAGCTGAAGTGTTTCCGGCACAGTTTCCTCAGGCAGTTCTTCAGCCGGAGATTCTGCCTCCGGAACCTCCTCAGACGGAGATTCCGACGGCGCAGATTCCTGGGGAAGCTCCTCATCCGTTTCTGCGCCGGGAAGGGATTCTTCCGGAAGTTCTTCTTCCGTATTTCCGCCGGGAAGTTCTTCCTCCGGTTCTTCTGACGGCAGAGATTCCTCCGGAGAACCTTCTCCTGCGGAGGGATCGGACGGGCTTTCTTCTTCCGGAAGCGTTTCTTCCGGAAGTTCCGGTGTCGGAGATGCTTCCGAATCCCCTTCTTCGGAAGTGTCTGTTTCCGATTCCGAGGGGGCCGCAGAGGATGGGGCCTCATTTTCTTCTTTATTCTGAGAATCCTGGGAAACCTCCTGCTGATGGCTTCCGGATTCCGTTTTGTCCGTATTCTGTCCGGATGACTGGTCCTGATTGTTCGCTTCTGCGCCCGGTACGGTTTCAGATGAATCCGTAAGTGCGGAAACTGCCTGGGTTCCTGCAAAAACCGTTTCCGGAACGGATGTCATAAGAACGGCAGCGGCAAGGAAACAGCTTCCTCCCTTCAGCAGTTTCTGTTTTTTAGCAGACTTTTGTGTAGTCACAGCTATTCCTCCTTCTATTGATTTTAAAACAAAAACAGAAATAGTTATTGTTTTTGAAACTATATTTGACTATATTAGTAGGAAAATGGAAAACTGTCAAGCGTAAAGCTGCATAATTTCCGAAAGCACCAGAAAAGCGTGGAAGAAATTCCTTTTTTTGTGCAAAAGCATTATGGAAGCAACTGGAAATTCCGGTTTGCTCAATGGACTTTGCAGCCGGCTTCCGCTATAATATATGGAAAATGGAAAAAGGAGAAAAGACAGATGCAGTACATGATGCGTTACCCGTCGCCTCTGGGAGAGATCCTTCTGGCTGCTGATCCGATGGGACTGACAGGCCTGTGGTTTGAGGGCCAGAAATATTTCGGAAGAGGATTGGATCCGGAAGCTCTGGAAAAAGAGACTCCGGTTCTGCGTCAGGCTATGCGCTGGCTGGATATTTATTTTTCCGGATCGGAACCGGATTTCTTCCCGCCGCTTCATATCACAGGCACAGATTTTCAGAAACGAGTCTGGTCCGTTCTGCGCCCGGTTCCATACGGTCATACGATTACCTATGGAGAAATCGGAAAGCGGATTGCAGAAGCCTGCGGACGGACCGGCATGTCGCCTCAGGCAGTCGGAGGCGCTGTGGGTCGTAATCCGGTAGGAATCATAATTCCCTGCCACCGGGTGGTGGGAGCAGACGGCTGCCTGACAGGATATGCGGGAGGAGTGGACAAAAAAATAAGACTTCTGGAGCTGGAGCGGGTGGATATGCACCGTTTTTTCCCTCCCAAAGAGAAATAAATTTCGTCCAAGTGTTACAATTAGTTACAATTAACAACAAATAATTCCTCTTGTTTCAAAAAATAGTCGAAAACACAACGAGAAAAAAGATGCAAAATCTGACAATATTCTGTATAATACATCCTTGGGTTTTATCTGTAAAAACAGCGACCGGCAGGCCGTTATAAGGCAATTCCGCTCCTTTCTCACAGGAACGGAACTTTTTTTGCCCGCCTCCGGGAGTTTATTTATAGAAGAACCGGATTTCGGTTCAAAAATACAGAATGAAGGGAGAAACAAGAGAATGAAGACGACAGCGAAAGCGGCAGCATATTTTTTGACTCTGTGCATCGCATCCCAAAACGTGTTCGGAAGCACGGCTTTTGCTGCCAATGACATGGCAATGAGCCTGACTGTTGCAGAAGGGCCGGAAAATGAAAACCCGTCTGACAGCGATTCGACAGAAAGCAGCCCGTCTGACGGAGAAGACAGCAGGAATGAAAGCAGCAGTTCTTCTGAAAAGGAAGAGAATGCTGACGGGAACACCGAAGGAGACGAAAGTCAGGATCAGGAGATGCCTTCAGAAAATGAAACAGAGCCGGAGGAAGAACCTTCTTCCGGTCAGGAGGACAATCCCGTGGAGGTTCCTCCTGCTTCCGGAGAAGACCATCCGGAAGAAACTGATCCCGGAAATCCGGGGGCTGACGGAGACGATGGCCGGCCTGACGGCGAAGAGGAGACAGATGAATTGCTTCCTCCGGAAACAGAGGAAGAGCCGGAAAGCGAGTCCGCTGACGACAGCGAGGGAGAGCTGACCGATGCAGAGGAACCTGCGGATGAAAGCTCAGAAAAAGCTCCTTTGGAGGAAGCTCCGGATGAAGAACCGGTTACAGGGGCCCTGCAGGTGGAGATCCAGTCCCTCCTTGGCCTGTCTGAGGAGCCTGTTTTCACACTGGTTCTTTCCGGAAAGCAGTCCGGAGATGAGGGGGAATCGTTCTTTTACGGTCCGGAGTTCCTTTCCCTGGAACCGTTTTCCTATGCGAGCGCCTCTGAGACAGGAGCAGGGAGCATGGCCGGAAATCAGGGATTTTACACATTCTATGACCTTCCTCAGGGCAGATATGAGCTCACAGTCAGTGCCAGAGGCTATGAACGCTTTACTCAGACCGTTACAGTAAAAGACAGCATGGCAAAAGTCACGCTGCTGGATCAGTATCAGCAGGGATCGGAAGAGGAGCGGCATCCCGGAATTATCCGGCTGGGAGACTTGAACGGAGACGGAACAATCAACAGAGAGGACAGAGAGCTGATCCTGCAGGCCCTTCCTGACGGAGACGAAGAGGGGGATCTGAACGGGGATGGAACGACGGATCTTCTTGATCTTCATTATTTTACCCTGTTCTACGAAAACAGCAGGGTTTCCTCCTCAGTGGAATACCTGGCGCTGATCCGCGCAGAAGAGCTGGAGCTGGAGGGAATTGACAGCAGCGACCTGGAACTTCTGATGAAGGGTGCCGTCGGGACTTCTGTGGCAGTGAGTGCTTCCGGCGAGGGAGAAGTCAGCGCAGCGAATCCCATTGTCATGTCCATGGAAGCCAGAGAAGGACAGGCCATGAACATCAATGGAATGGTGATCCAACAGCCCGCGGAAGCTTCCAATCGGATCGACGGGGGAGAGATTATTGTGGAGATCGACGGAGAAGAGTCTTCCCGGACAGTGACGATTGCCAAGGCCGGCCTTCGTTCCCGGCTGCGTGCCAGGTCGGGAGGAATCACAGCAGTTCAGGAAAATGACGGAACGATCGTACTGGATCTGGGTGGAAAAAAGGCAGTTAAAAAGGTTACCATCCGGATCACCAAGACTGTGGCGGCAGAGGAGGGCGGATCCCTGAATCTGGCCGAGATTTCCAAGGTGGAGTTTTTTGACGATATGTCCAGCCGGATCCCGGAGCCGCAGGTAAGCACTCCCGTTATCGACCGAAATGCAATTGTGGAGGAAAATAAATCCTTTACGGTTTACTGGAACCGGATTCCCAACGTGACCGGATACCAGCTGGAAATTGAACAGGGCGGGAAGAAAGAAATCCTCGGTCCCTTTACGGAAACCTCCAGAACGGTGGACCGCTTTCAGAATGAAAAACTGAAAAACGGTACGCCTTACATGGTCCGGGTGCGTTCTGTGAGCGGCAGCAGCTGGAGCAGCGAGTGGTCCTCTTCCGTGACAGCCACTCCCCGGGTGGATGAGCTCCCGGCACCGCCGGAGGGAATTTCCATTACTCCGGGGTATAAAAAGCTGAGCGTGTCCTGGAAGAACATGGAGGATACGGATTCCTACACGGTATATTACCGGATCAAAAGTGAGGATCCGGCAGCAGCCTATGAGTCTGTGGAGGTTCTGGCAGGTACGTCCTGTACGCTCACAGATCTGGAAGACCGAACGGAGTATGAGATTTACCTTACGGGAACCAATGAGCTGGGAACAGGAGCTCCCTCTGAAATCTATGTGTCGGCAACAAGAACCCTGGATCCTCCTGTGACGCCCAATTATAAGCTGATCAACTGGCCGGTGGACGGACAGGTGAAAACAGAAAAGATCCAGTCGGTTCTGAATATGAATATGAACGAAGAACTGACTCCGGATATGGTAGACGGGGATTATTCTACCGCATGGGTCGTAGGAGACTGGGACACCGGTGTGAATTACCCCAATTTCAGCGGATATGGAAAAAGCCCTGTCGTGGTGTTTACGGAACCGGTATATCTGGATACGATCGTGATCGTTCCCGATGACGATCAGACCAGCAGCTACACCGGTCAGTCTGTATATGCCTGGGAGGAAGACGGGGGAGCTTTCCGGAAGATTGAAGGAAGATTTCGAAAAGTCAGCAGCGAAAACGGAAAATCCTACTATGAATTCCAGGCAAATGAACCGTTTACGGCAAAGCGGATCCAGGTCAATCTGACGACGGGATGGGCAAGACGGATCAGTATTGCGGAACTGAAATTTTATGAATATGACGATCTGGAGGCAAGGATCGGAGGACTTTATCAGGATGATATGCACCTGCAGCTGAAACCGGAAACGGATGAAGGATCCATCCTGGAGCTGAGAGAGCAGCTTCTCATTCCGGATGACAGAAGCGGGGAACTTCATCCCCACAAGGAGTACCTCACACTGGAGCTGGATAATGCGGAGCGGCTTCTGAATGACCAGGATCCTCATAAGATCATGACAGTCAATCATCATGTAACCAGGGCGGCAGACAGTCATATTTCCTTCCTGAGCGGACTGAACGCCTGGCAGCCTTTGGGGATCTCTGCAGGAAGCGGCGATCAGCTGGTGATCTATGTGGGAAGTCCGGGAAAGAAAACGGGAGATTCCACCAATCTGAAGCTTGTCTACAGTCAGTACCATGCAGATCCCTACAACTGGTATCAGGACGGCATCCCGCTGACCGTGGGAGCCAATATCGTTGATCTGGGAAAGATTACAGATATGAAGGAAGAAGCAGGAGGCTCCCTTTATATTGAATATACCGGTGCAAAAGGAGCGGAAACCTACGGCGTCCGTGTCCTGGGCGGAAACGAGATTCCGGTTCTGGACCTGACGAAAGCATCCTCCGAGGAAGAACGTCTGGCGCTGGCAAAAGATTATGTGGAAGAGCTGAAAAAAGCGGTAGCGGATATGGAAGAACAGCATCAGCAGCTTCACAGTGAGCACTCCTTTGAACCGGAAAACTGCATTCTGAATGCCACGGATATTGTGATGGACAATATGATGCTTTCTCTGGCTTCCAGCCAGGTTCTGAACGGACTGGGCGGAAAAGGCACAGATACGGACGAGGCAGCAGAAAAACTGGTGAACTCCGCCAGAGCCATGGAAGATATGGTTCTCCTGTTCTATCAGCATAAGGGCCTGACCGATGCGGAAGGCACCGCAGGAAAAAATCTTCTTCCTTCCAGCCGTCTGAATATCCGTTATAAGAGACAGTTTGACGGAGCTTTCATGCATGCCGGAGGCAAGAGCATCGGAATTGAATGGGATTCCCTTCCCCCCATGGTTCAGGGCAGTCCTGTGGAAATCGATGAAAACGGAAAGCGGACCGGGAAAGATACCTATTTCGGATGGGGAATTGCTCATGAGATCGGCCATGAGATCAATGAGGGACTCTATGCCGTAGCAGAAGTGACCAACAACTATTTCTCCATTCTGTCTCAGGCAGACGACACCAGAAACAGTGTCCGTTTCAGCTATGAAAATGTCTATGACAAGGTAACGTCCGGCGTTCAGGGAGCAGCGGCTGATGTGTTTACCCAGCTGGGAATGTACTGGCAATTCCACCTGGCTTATGACAGAAACGGATACAACTATAAACTGTACGATAATTATGAGGACCTGTTCAGCAGTCTGGTATTTGCCCGGATCGACACCTACATCCGTGGGGATCTCAGCCGGCTTCCGGAAGCCGGAGCCGGTCTGGATCTCAGCAGCGGAGATAAGGACAACAAGCTTATGAGGCTTGCCTGTGCGGCAGCAAACCGGAACGTTCTGGAATTCTTCCGCCGCTGGGGTATGAAACCGGATTCTGTGACAGAAGCCTATGCGGCACGGTTTGAAAAAGAGGAACGGGCGATCTGGCTTGTGAATGATGAAGCGAGAGCATATGCCATGGAAAACAGTCAGACTCCTTCCCGGGCCCTTGGCGTGAACGTGAATGCGGAAATCCAGTATACACCGGGCAGGAATCAGGTGACTCTGACCCTTTCCAATGACGCCGGAGATGACTCCATGCTGGGATATGAGATTTTCCGCACCAACACGGTGGAAGGAAAAGAACAGAAAGTGCCCGTTGGTTTTGTGGAAATCACGGACGGAAACGGAACGGTTACTTTTACGGATACCATTGAAACGATCAATAATCGCGTATTTACCTATTCTGCAGTGGGATATGACAAGTTCCTGTATCCTACGGAAGAAACGGTGCTGGAACCGGTAAAAGTTTCTCACGACGGCGGGGTGGCACCCAAGTCCGGATGGACCGTTACCACCAATATGGTTTCTTCTGAGGATGCAGCCACAGGAAATGAAGATATGCCCTGCGAACCTGCAAAGGAAGCGATCAATAAAGTAATTGACAATCAGAGCGGAACCGTGTATACAGGAAAAGCTTCCGGCGCTGATCCGCAGATTACCATCAGCCTGAACAGCAACGAGCTTCTTACCGGTTTCCTGTATGAGTCCGGCAGTGAGCAGACCGGAGATTTCCGGCTGGAGATCAGCATGACCGGAGAAAGCGGAAGCTGGACGGAACTGCACCTCCAGCACACAGATGAGACAGGAAAAGTATATTTTATTGACGAACAGAACGGCCTGGAAACCGTGGAAGCAGCCTATGTACGATTCACGGCTGTGGGAAAAAAAGGCAAGGAAATCTCTGTGGCAGAGCTGAGCCTTCTGGGACAGACCGGAGATAACGTGGAATTCTCCCGTACGGGAGCAGTAGGAATTCTGGAAGAAAATTACACAGCCGGAACCATCGGAGGAGAAATGGTGGAAATTCCTGCAGGATCCCTGATCTTTACAGGGGCGTATAAGGGAAGTCCGGCTTACAACACCGTCCTTCTTTATGACGGAACCGGAATGATTGTAACCGGAGAAGAGAAAGAAACGGGAGATGCGGTAGCCAGTCAGGTAATCTTTGCTCCTGCTCCGGAGGGAGATCTTCTGGACACCAGCGAAGGCTTCTGGGTATATTATCTGGAACCGGGAACCTGGGAGGACCGGGATCTTCCGGAAAAGGTAAGAGCAGAGCTTTACCGGGTGGATGACGCCCTTACAAACGAAGGCGCCCGTATGGTCAGCGACACCCTATGGCTTTCCGTTCCGGACCGTGAATCTCTGCAGAAAATCAGTCTTCAGACAGAAGAAGAGGGGATGAACCGATGAAAAAACAGAAATGGAACAAGAAGAAAGGATGGCTCCTGGGAGGAGCCGTCCTGGCAGTAATTCTGGCAGTCCGCCCCCTTTATACGGCGGCGGTGAGCAGGCAGGACCGTTTTGCAGCCTTCCATCCCACATCGGAAGGAGACCGTGCGGATGTGACGCTCAGAATCCAGCCGGAAGATGATCTGGAGGATGTGACAGGCTTCTGCCTGAAATTCAGGATTGACGGTGACGAGATCTGGGATGCCTCCATGGATTTTTCCGGTGATGAGAAGACAGGAGAAGTGAGAGAAGCGTTTTTTGAGGATGGAATCCTCAGCGTTTATGTATCCGGCCGAAGCACAGTGCTTTCCCGGGAGGAAAGTACTCTCGGAACCATTCAGGTAGAGGGTGAAGGGACGGCAGAGCTGTCCCTGATCTCTGCAGAGACAGTAAACAGCTTTCATCAGGTGAACCAGATCACCGATTACGGAAATAATGAAAGCTTTGTTCTTACTCTTTCTGAGAGTGAAACGGACGGATCGGGACAAACACCGTCTGAGCCGGAGGAAACAACACCTGTCCCGGAAGAACCTTCCCGTCCTCAGGAACCGGAGGAGGACAAAAACACGGATTCCGTCAGGAAAGAGCATTCTTCGGAATCGGATCTGGCGGCAAACCAGAACACCATTACCGGAACCTGGTCCTGGGACGGCAGTTTCTGGAGGTTTAAAAAGACAGACGGAACCTATGCAGCCGGTCAGTGGGGAATGGTCGGCGGAAAGTGGTACTATTTCGGGGAAGACGGTCTCATGAAAACCGGATGGATCCTGCAGGATGGAAAGTGGTATTTCTGCGGTCCCGCAGGGGATATGAAAACCGGATGGACCTGGGTTGACGGAAATTGGTACTACATGAACCATTCCGGCGCTATGAAAACCGGATGGATCCTGGACGGTTCCCGCTGGTATTATATGAAGGAAAGCGGTGCCATGAAGACAGGATGGCTGGAATCAGAGGGCAAGTGGTATTACCTGGACGAAAACGGTCAGATGGTGACAGATTGCCTGACGCCTGACGGCTACCGGGTTGACCGCAACGGAGTCTGGACAGAAAATAATCAATAATTGACAGAAAAGGGAGCCTGCGGCTGTTTTCAGCCGTTGGCTCCCAATTCATTGATCAGAGTAAAACCAAGGATCATTGCTCCTCCCGTAATCTGCCAGAAAGTAATCGGCTCTCCCAGCAGAAAAACAGATACTGCCGCCGCCACAAGCGGATCGATATAGCTCAACAGGGCAGTTTCCTGTCCGCTCAGATCCCTCAGAGCTGTGAAATACATACAGTAGGTGACTCCGGTATGAAGCAGGCCTACAATCAGCAGGCAGGCCCATCCGGTCAGGTCCATCCGGCTGAGAGAAGATCCTCCGGTCAGAGCCACATAGGGGAATAGGACTGCTGCCGCCGCAATCAGCTGGAGGAATGTGCGATGAATGCCGGCCACCTGACGGATGCATTTATTCAGCAGGATGACGGCGGCATAAAAGCAGGCAGCACCCAGACCGAACAGAATTCCCGTAAGTTCCCCGGAAGAAGAACCGGCGTCCCCCGTGCCGATGATCAGGACCAGGCCGACGGTTGACATGAAAAAGCAGAGAAGCTGTTTCCCCGTCAGTTTTTCACGGAACAGAACGGGACAGGCGGCGGTGACCAGGACCGGAGCGAAGTAGTAGCTCAGGGTGGCTACGGAAATGGTGGTATAGCGGTATGCCTGAAACAGCAGGATCCAGTTGATGCCCATGGCAATCCCGGACAGGAGAAGGAGAGGAATTTCCTTTCTGAATTCCCGGAAATGAATGGGCTGCTTTTTGACCGTCAGGAAAATTCCGATCAGAGCGGCAGCCAGAACGGCCCGGTAAAGGGCCAGTTCGCCGGAATTGACAGAGATATTTCTTGTAAACAGGCCCAGAGTTCCGAAAACCGCCATGGAAGCAGTCAGCAGGAGCCGGGCTTTTTTATGCTGATCCATAATCGATGACCTCCCTTTTTATCTGCATGGTTTTAAGTATAAAACGCAATTTATTTTTGGGCAACCCTTTCTGTTTTTCTTGAGATGGGCAATGAAATTTAGTATAATAGTTCTGTAACCGATCACAGAAAATTCCTGGAAGCAGGAAAGGGGGCTATGATTCATGGAGATGAAGTTTCAGAAGATCACGGTGCCGGGAGTAAACGTCCCGCTGAAAGTGGCCGGCGGCCATTTTGCCACCAATCACACCCATACGAATTACTATATCGACCTGACTACGATCAAAAGCCGGCTGAGCGAGGCGGGAGAAGCAGCCGCCGTGCTGGCAAGAAACTATCTCTGCGGAGTGGTGGTAGATACCATCGTGTGTCTGGAAGGAACAGAGGTTATCGGAACGCTTCTCGCGGAGGAACTGAAAAAAGGCGGTCTGCTGTCCATGAACGCCCATAAAACCATTTATGTGATCAAGCCGGAATACAACAGCAACAGTCAGATCATTTTCAAGGAAAACTATCACTTCATGCTGGAAGGCAAGCACGTTCTCCTTCTCACAGGAAATGTGACAACCGGACTGACCGTCAACAAAGGCGTGGAGGGAATCCAGTATTACGGCGGCCTGGTACAGTGCATCTGTGCGGTGTTCAGTGCAGCAGACCAGATCAACAAAATCCCGGTCTGCTCTGTTTACGGGACCAGGGACCTGCCGGATTATCGCTTTGCAGACTACAGGAACTGCCCGATCTGCCAGGCAGGAAAGAAACTGGACGGTCTGGTCAACCCTTACGGATATTCCAAATTATAAGGGCCGAAAGGAAGCAGGGGCAGGCCGCTTCTGCGCGGACATATGCGGAAGTGCCGCGCTGCGGTTTTTCACGCAAACCGCTTTTCAAACGTATCGGAATATGATATACTTTTCAGAGTAGAAAATCCCGAAAAGGGAAAGACAACCAGAGAGGATAAACATGAAGACGAATCGGGTATTGTTAAAACTGAGCGGTGAGGCACTTGCCGGACCGAAAAAAACGGGTTTTGATGAAGAAACAGTGAGAGGCGTCGCCAGACAGGTAAAGACTTCTGTGGATCAGGGTGTTCAGGTGGGCATCGTGATCGGAGGAGGAAATTTCTGGAGAGGACGTACCAGCAATGCCATCGACCGTACCAAGGCGGATCAGATCGGTATGCTGGCTACGGTGATGAACTGCATTTATGTGTCTGAAATTTTCCGCGCGGAGGGCATGAAAACGAAGATCTTTACTCCATTTCTGTGCGGTTCCATGACGGAGCTGTTTTCCAAAGACAAGGCCAATACATGTTTTAAAAAGGGAATGGTCGTGTTCTTTGCGGGAGGAACGGGACATCCTTATTTTTCCACGGACACGGGCATTGTTCTCCGGGCAGTGGAAATGGATGCAGACTGTATCCTGCTGGCAAAATCCATTGACGGAGTATACGACAGTGATCCGAAGGTGAATCCCAATGCAAAACGCTATGATACCATCTCCATTGAGGAAGTGATCGAAAAGAAGCTGGCGGTAGTGGATCTGACTGCGTCCATCATGTGCATGGAGCACAGAATGCCCATGGCTGTGTTTGACCTGAATGAAGAGAACAGCATTGCAGATGCCATGAGAGGAAAAATAAACGGCACGGTAGTGACCGTATAACTAGGAGGATTTATGGACAAGGAAAAATTACAGGTTTATGAAAACAAGATGAACAAATCCCTGGATGCTCTCCAGAACGAATACGCATCCATCCGTGCCGGACGGGCCAATCCCCATGTACTGGACAAGCTGAAGGTGGACTATTACGGAAGCCCCACCCCGATCCAGCAGGTAGGAAATATTTCCGTACCTGAGGCCAGAATGATCGTGATTCAGCCCTGGGAGAAAAGCCTGTTGAAGAGTATTGAAAAAGCGATCCTGACCTCCGATCTGGGAATCAATCCCACGAATGACGGAACAGTGATCCGTCTGGTATTTCCGGAACTTACAGAAGAGCGCAGAAAAGATCTTGCGAAGGATGTGAAGAAAAAAGGAGAGGCTACCAAGGTAGCGATCCGCAATATCCGCCGGGATGCCAATGACGCATTCAAAAAGATGGAAAAAGCAGATGAGATTTCCGAAGATGATTTAAAAGAGGCAGAAGAGAAGATCCAGAAGCTGACCGATAAGATGATCAGCGAGGTGGAGAAGGCTGTGGAGATCAAGACCAAGGAGATCATGACAGTATAAATAAAAAAACAGTCAGGGGGCGGGTGAAAAAGACCGCCCCTGTTTCCCGTCTGCGGCGGGGAAGAACACGGGAGGAAATATGGAAAGTAAGGAAACGATGGTGATTCCGGAGCATGTAGCCCTGATTCTGGACGGAAACGGACGATGGGCGAAAAAGCGGGGACTTCCCAGGACCATGGGACATAAAGAAGGCTGTGTCACCGTGGAAAAAACGGTAGAGATCGCAGCCCGTATGGGCATCCGCTACCTGACCGTATACGGTTTTTCCACAGAGAACTGGAAGCGGTCTGTAGAAGAAGTGGGAGCTCTTATGCAGCTGTTCCGCTTTTATATGGTACGTCTGCTCAAAATTGCCAAAGCAAATAATGTGAGAGTGAAAATGATCGGCGAACGGAGCCGTTTTGATAAGGATATTGTGGACGGGATCAACCGTCTGGAACGGGAGACCAGGGACAATACGGGTCTGACTTTTGTGATTGCCGTAAACTATGGGGGCAGGGATGAGATCGTCCGGGCAGCCCGGAAGCTTGCAGCCGATGTGGAGGCAGGAATACGGAATAAGGATGAGATCACGGAACAGACCTTTGCATCCTATCTGGATACGGCAGACATACCGGATCCGGATCTGCTTATCCGCACCAGCGGCGAACTGAGACTGTCCAATTATCTTCTCTGGCAGCTTGCCTACACGGAAATCTACGTAACGGACTGTCTGTGGCCGGATTTCAATAAAGAGGAATTGGAAAAAGCCATTGCAGCGTACAATAAAAGAGACCGGCGCTTCGGCGGGGTGAAGACGACTTAACCGGAGGGAGGGATGATATGTTTACCACGAGGCTTATAAGCGGAATTGTGCTGGTAGCCATTGCCCTGGTGGTGGTGATTGCCGGAGGGCCGCTGCTGTTTGCGGTCACCTGCATCATTTCCCTCATCGGTCTGTTTGAATTTTACAGGGTGCTGGGAATTGAAAAAAATGCAGTGGGCATTGCAGGCTATCTTACAGCGATTGCCTATTTCGGCCTGCTTTGGTTTGAGGGCCAGCAGTATCTGGAACTGGTGGTAATTCTGGCTGTGATGATCTGCATGACCATTTACGTGGTCACGTTCCCTGCTTATAAAACGGAGCAGGTAACCGGAGCGGTTTTCGGTCTGTTCTATGTTCCGGTCATGCTTTCCTACCTTTATCAGACACGGGTCATGCCGGATGGAAAATTTCTTGTATGGCTGATCTTCTTAAGCTCCTGGGGATGCGATACCTGTGCTTACTGTGTGGGAATGCTGTTCGGAAAACACAAAATGGCTCCGGTATTAAGCCCCAAAAAATCCATTGAGGGAGCAGTGGGAGGCGTAGTAGGCGCCGCTCTCCTGGGTCTGATCTACGGAGCGGTTTTCGGAGAGGAAATGATGAAAGTGGACAGTCCCATGGCGGTATGTGCAGCGGCCTGCGCCATTGCTGCGGTCATCTCCCAGATCGGAGATCTGGCTGCATCTGCCGTAAAGAGAAACCACGATGTAAAAGATTACGGCCATCTGATTCCCGGACACGGAGGGATTCTGGACCGTTTTGACAGTATGATTTTTACCGCCCCGGCCATCTTCTTTGCAGTGAATTTCCTGGCGGTGCGGATTCTTTAAAAAAGAACAGGAGAAGCATATGAAGCGAATTTCAATCCTCGGTTCCACCGGCTCCATCGGGACGCAGACCCTGGAAGTGGTGGAACAGAATCGGGATATTCAGGTAGCAGCGCTGGCAGCCGGAAGCAATATAGAGCTTCTGGAAAAACAGATCCGGAAATTCCGGCCGGAGCTGGCTGCTGTCTGGTCAGAAGAAAAAGCAAAGGAACTGAAGATCAAAGTTGCGGATCTGGATGTGAAGGTTGTGTCCGGTATGGAAGGACTGATTGAAGCGGCTGCCATACCTTCTGCAGACATTACGGTTACGGCAGTGGTCGGCATGATCGGCATCCGTCCGACCATCGCGGCTATGGAAGCAGGAAAGGATATTGCTCTGGCCAACAAGGAAACGCTGGTGACTGCAGGCCATATCATTATCCCTCTGGCAGAAAAGAAGGGGGTGCGCCTCCTTCCTGTAGACAGTGAGCACAGTGCCATTTTCCAGTGCCTCAACGGAGAGAAGAACAACCGGATATCCAAAATTCTGCTCACTGCATCCGGTGGTCCGTTCCGGGGACGCACCAGAGAGGAAATGAAGAATATCCGGGTGGAAGATGCGCTGAAGCATCCCAACTGGACCATGGGGCAGAAGATCACCATTGATTCCTCTACCATGGTGAATAAAGGACTGGAAGTTATGGAAGCAAAATGGCTGTTTGGAGTAGACATGGATCAGATCCAGGTAGTCGTCCAGCCCCAGAGTGTCATTCATTCCATGGTCGAATTCGAAGACGGAGCCGTTATGGCGCAGCTGGGAACACCCGATATGCGTCTTCCTATTCAGTATGCCCTTTATTATCCGGAAAGACGGCCTCTTCCCGGAGAGCGCCTGGATTTCTGGAAGCTTACGGAAATCCGTTTTGAAAAGCCGGACATGGACAATTTCCCGGGTCTGGCACTGGCCTACCGTGCGGGAAAGACAGGCGGATCTCTTCCGGTGGTATTCAATGCTGCAAATGAACTTGCCGTTCGTATGTTTTTAAACAGAAAAATCGGGTATCTTACCATTACGGATATGATCCGGGCGGCCATGGACCGTCACACCGTTATTCCTGATCCTTCTGTGGAGCAGATCCTGGAAGCGGAGCAGGAGACCTATGAATATATAGAAAGCAGGTGGTAATTTGCTGAATATCCTTGCGGCAATCCTGGTATTCGGACTGATCGTGCTGGTGCATGAATTCGGGCATTTTCTGCTGGCTAAGGCAAACGGAATCGGAGTGGTGGAGTTTTCCATCGGAATGGGGCCGAGACTGCTCAGCCGGCAGTGGGGGGAGACGCGTTATTCCTGGAAACTGCTTCCTTTCGGAGGCTCCTGTATGATGCTGGGAGAGGACGGAGCGGACAGTGATCCAAAGGCATTCAACAACAAATCGGTATGGGCCAGAATCATGGTAGTATTTGCCGGCCCTGCCTTCAATTTTATTCTGGCCTTTTTCTTTGCGGTGATTATCGTAATGAACATGGGCTATCAGAAATTCTGGATCAGCGAGGTTACCGAGGGCTCACCGGCGGCAGAAGCAGGGCTTCAGCCCGGGGATGTGATTACCCGGGTCAATAACCGGAAGATCACAGCCTATGAGGATGTGCAGGTCTATATGATGGCCAATCCCGGGGAGACCCTGACTGTCCGGTACGAAAGGCCCTCTGAAGACGGATCTTCTTATGAGGAGATGGAAACGGTAGTGGTTCCTCAGTATTCGGAGGAAGAGGGAAGATATCTGATGGGAGTTATTTTCTCCGGACAGTATGTCAAACCGGAAACGCTGGGGGAAGTGGTCTATTACAGTGCCTATCAGATCCGGTATTGTATTACATCGACGTTTGACAGTCTGAAAATGCTGTTTACCAGACAGATTCAGGCGGATGAGGCGGTAGCCGGTCCGGTGCGGATCGTCGCTATGATCGGAGAAAATGTGGAAGAAAGCCGTGAGATCGGAACTTCCGTCATGCTTCTGACTCTCTGCTACTGGAGTCTGATTCTGAGCGCCAGCCTGGGGATCATGAATCTTCTTCCCCTTCCTGCCCTGGATGGCGGAAGACTGGTATTTCTTCTTCTGGAGGTCATCCGCGGAAAAGGAATTGATCAGGAAAAGGAAGGAATGATCCATATGGCCGGACTTCTCCTGCTCATGGTACTGATGGTATTTGTACTGTTCAACGATATCAGAAGCTTTTTCTGACAGAAGAAACGGAGGAAAATATGAGAGAGCGCACAAAGACTGTGCAGATCGGCGGAGTCACCATCGGCGGAGGAAACCCGGTGGCGATCCAGTCCATGTGCAACACAAAGACAGAAAATGCGGATGCGACGGTAAACCAGATCCTGCAGCTGGAAAGGGCCGGCTGTGAGATCATCCGGGTAGCCGTTCCCACAATGGAAGCGGCTGCTGCGCTGGGAGAGATCAAGCGGAGGATTCATATCCCGCTGGTAGCAGACATTCATTTCGATTACCGGCTGGCCATAGCCGCCATAGAGAACGGGGCGGATAAGATCCGGATCAATCCGGGCAATATCGGAAGTCCGGAGCGTGTAAGAGCAGTAGTTCAGAAGGCAAAAGAGCGGCATATTCCTATCCGGGTAGGAGTAAACAGCGGTTCTCTGGAAAAAGAGCTGCTGGCAAAATACGGCGGAGTTACGGCAGAAGGCCTGGTAGAAAGCGCTCTTCTGAATGTTCGGATGATCGAAGAGATGGGATATGATAATCTGGTGATCAGCATCAAGGCCTCTGATGTGATGATGTGTGTAAAAGCACATGAGATCATTGCCGGCAGAACCGATTATCCTCTTCATGTGGGAATCACGGAATCCGGAACTGTTTCGTCCGGAAATATCAAATCGGCAGTGGGACTGGGAATCATTCTCCATGAAGGGATCGGAGATACGATCCGCGTTTCCCTGACCGGAGATCCGGTGGAGGAAATCCGGTCCGCCAAATTGATTCTGAGAACACTGGGGCTGAAAAAGGGCGGCATCGAGGTGGTTTCCTGTCCTACCTGCGGCCGCACCAGAATCGATCTGATCGGCCTTGCCAATCAGGTAGAGGCCATGACCACAGAATTTGATGACCTGGACGGCATAAAAGTGGCTGTCATGGGCTGTGTGGTCAATGGACCGGGAGAGGCCAGAGAGGCCGATATCGGCATCGCAGGAGGAATCGGAGAAGGACTGCTCATCAAAAAGGGTGAAGTGGTACGCAAAGTTCCTGAAGGAGAACTCCTGAGTGTCCTGAGGAAGGAACTGGAGGAAATGCGCGCAGAGAGAAGGATGTAACATGGCAAAAACATTTCTGGACGTTTTTCCGGATCTGCATATTGCGGAAGATCTGAAAGAGCTTCTGAACCTGGTGGAGGTGGAGCGCGTAACCTCCAACCGGGATCGGAGCTCTGTTCGTATTTATATTGTCAGTCCGCGGCTGATCCATAAGAAAACGATCTTTGATCTGGAAAAGGGGATCCGGGATCAGTTGTTTCCGGGCAAGCAGCTGACGGTAAAAATCATGGAAAAATATCGCCTTTCCCGTCAGTATACCCCGGAAAAGCTCCTGGATGTATATCGGGACAGTCTGCTTCTGGAGCTGAAAAATTACAGCATTATTGAATATACGATTCTGAGAAAGGCTGAATGTACCTTTCCTCAGCAGGACCTGCTCCGAATGACGGTAGAAGATACCATGGTGAACCGGGAAAAATCAGCGGAGCTGAAGCGGGTACTGGAAAAGATCTTCCATGAACGGTGCGGACTTCCTGTGGAGATCTGTTTTCAGTATGTGGAACCACAAGAAAATAAACTGATGAAACAGAAGCAGCTTCAGCTTTCCAGGGAGGTGATGGAGATTACCATGCGTTCAGCTGTGGGAAGCTCCATGACGGCCCACTCCGCCCTCAACTCCGGATCCACTGTCTCTGCCGCTCCGGGGCCGGATTCCGGTTCAGAGCAGCTGTGGGAAATGACCATGTCCATGGCTGCCGACAGCTATGTGCTGCCCGACGGGAATCAGGAACCTCCCTGGGAGGAACCGGCGGCGCAGGCGGTCCGTTCCGCCGGAGCAGGAGAGAAGAAAGGAGAACTCTCAAACCGGCATTCCGGAAAGAAGCTGTCCATCTCCGGCAAAGCTTCGCGGGGATCGGCAGCTTCCGCCGGAAACCGGGACGGATTCCGGAAAGCCTACCGCCGGTCAGAGAACCCGGACGTTCTTTACGGAAAAGACTTTGAAGGAGATGCTACGGAAATCGATAAGATCGACGGCGCCATCGGGGAGACCATTCTCCGCGGAAAGATCATTCATAAGGACAGCCGGGAACTGCGCAGCGGAAAGACGATGTTCATGTTCGATGTGACCGACTTTACGGACACCATGACGGTCAAGATCTTTGCGGAAGGCGAAGCTCTGGACGATCTGAAGGAAGCTGTGAAGGAAGGAAGTTTCATTCGGGTAAAAGGAATTATCACCGTAGATAAATTTGACGGTGAGCTGACCCTCAGTTCTGTAGCCGGCATTAAAAAATGCGAGGATTTTACAGGAAAACGGATGGACAACAGTCTGGAAAAACGGGTTGAGCTTCACTGTCACACGAAAATGAGCGATATGGACGGCGTTTCCGAAGTAAAGGATATTATCAAACGAGCGAAAAAATGGGGAATGGACGCCATCGCGGTGACTGATCACGGCTGCGTCCAGGCCTTTCCCGACGCCAACCATGCTCTGGATAAGGGGGATTCCTTCAAGGTGCTTTACGGAGTGGAAGGTTATCTGGTGGATGACCTGAAGCAGCTGGTGGAGCATCCCCGGGGGCAGTCTTTTGAAGGGGAATTTGTGGTATTTGACCTGGAAACCACCGGATTGAGTCCGGAAAAGAACAGGATCATCGAGATCGGGGCAGTGAAAGTGATCAACGGAGAGATCACGGACCGGTTCAGCTCCTTTGTCAATCCGGAAGTTCCCATTCCCTTTGAAATCGAAAAGCTTACGGGGATTAACGATTCCATGGTCATTGCCGCTCCGAAAGCGGAAGAAGCGGTTCCGGCTTTTCTGAAATTCTGCGGAAACGCTGCTCTGGTAGGGCATAATGCCGCGTTTGACGTCAGTTTCATTGCCCACAATGCGGCCAGACTGGGAATCACCTTTGAGCCTACTGTGCTGGATACGGTGACCATAGCTCAGCATCTCCTTCCAAACCTGAATCGGTACAAGCTGGATACCGTAGCAAAAGCACTGGGCGTCTCTCTCGAAAATCATCATAGAGCGGTAGATGATGCCCAGGCCACAGCGGAGATCTTCACCACATTTGTAAAAATGCTGCGGGACAGAGGAATCTGCGATGTGGACGGCCTGAATTCCATGAGCCGGATGTCCGTGGACATGATCCGGAAAATGCCCACCTATCATGTGATTATTCTGGCAGACAGCGATGAAGGCAGGGTAAACCTGTACCGGCTGGTATCGCTTTCTCATCTGGAATATTTTTCCAGAAGACCCAGGATTCCCAAGAGCCTTCTGCAGAAATACCGAAAGGGGCTTATTATCGGTTCTGCATGTGAAGCAGGAGAGCTTTACCAGGCCCTGCTCCGGGGCGCTTCCGACGCAGCTGTGGCAAGACTGGTAAACTTTTATGATTATCTGGAAATCCAGCCTCTGGGAAACAATGCGTTCATGCTGAGCGATGAGAAAAGCACGGTAAAGACTTGGGATGACTTAAAAGATATCAACCGCCGGATCGTAGATCTGGGAGAAAAATTCGGAAAGCCGGTATGCGCCACCTGCGATGTGCATTTCCTGGATCCGGAAGACGAAATCTACCGCCGGATCATCATGGCCGGACAGGGATTCAAGGACAGCGATGAGCAGGCCCCCCTGTACCTGCGGACAACAGAGGAAATGCTGAAGGAATTTGAATATCTCGGCCCGAACAAAGCATATGAGGTAGTTGTTACCAATACCAGGCTGATCGCCTCCCGCTGTGAAAAGATTTCCCCGGTCCGTCCGGACAAGTGCCCGCCGGTAATCCCTGATTCGGACAAAACGCTTCGGAAGATCTGCTATGACCGTGCCCATGAGATCTACGGAGAAGAGCTGCCGGAGATCGTAGTGGCAAGACTGGAGCGGGAGCTGAATTCCATCATCAGCAACGGTTTCGCAGTGATGTACATTATTGCACAGAAGCTGGTATGGAAGTCCAATGAGGACGGATACCTGGTGGGGTCCCGGGGCTCCGTAGGTTCCTCCTTTGTAGCTACCATGGCGGGAATCACGGAGGTAAACCCTTTAAGTCCCCATTATATCTGTCCAAACTGCCATTACTATGATTTTGACTCGGAGGAAGTGAAAAAATTCGGCGGCATGGCCGGCTGCGATATGCCGGACCGGATCTGTCCGGTCTGCGGAAAGCCGCTGAAAAAGGAGGGGTTTGATATTCCTTTCGAAACCTTCCTTGGCTTCAAAGGAAACAAGGAGCCGGATATTGACCTGAATTTCTCCGGAGAATATCAGAGCAAGGCTCATGATTATACCGAAGTCATCTTCGGAAAAGGGCAGACGTTCCGAGCCGGAACCATCGGTACCCTGGCGGATAAGACCGCCTATGGCTATGTGAAAAATTACTTTGAAGAGCATGGCGTGAGAAAAAGGAACTGTGAGATCAACCGGATCGTACAGGGCTGCGTGGGGGTACGCCGCACAACCGGGCAGCATCCCGGAGGCATTATCGTACTGCCTCTCGGCGAAGAGATCTATTCCTTTACCCCGGTGCAGCATCCGGCCAACGATATGACCACCTCCACCATTACCACGCACTTTGACTATCACTCCATCGACCACAACCTGCTGAAGCTGGATATTCTGGGACACGATGATCCTACCATGATCCGTATGCTTCAGGATCTTACAGGATTGGATCCGGTAAAGGATATTCCTCTGGACTCTCCCGAAGTCATGAGTCTTTTTCAGAATACAAAGGCTCTGGGAATCCAACCGGAAGATATCGGCGGCTGCAAGCTGGGTGCTCTGGGAATTCCGGAATTCGGCACAGATTTTGCCATGCAGATGCTGATCGACGCCCAGCCGAAATATTTTTCCGATCTGGTGCGTATTTCCGGCTTGTCCCATGGTACGGACGTGTGGCTGGGGAATGCCCAGACTCTGATCCAGGAGGGAAAGGCAACCATTCAGACGGCCATCTGTACCCGTGATGATATTATGATCTATCTGATCCAGATGGGACTGGACCAGGAACTTTCCTTTACCATTATGGAGAGCGTCCGGAAAGGAAAAGGGCTGAAGCCGGAGTGGGAGGAGGAAATGACTGCTCACGGTGTTCCCGACTGGTATATCGGCTCCTGCAAAAAGATCAAATACATGTTCCCGAAAGCTCACGCGGCGGCATACGTCATGATGGCCTGGAGAATCGCCTACTGCAAGGTGTTCTATCCTCTGGCCTATTACGCTGCGTTTTTCTCCATCCGGGCCAGCGGTTTTTCCTATGAGCTGATGTGCCAGGGGCGGGACCGTCTGGAATATTATCTGGATGATTACAGGAAGCGGTCCGATTCTCTTTCTCAGAAAGAGCAGGCCACTCTGAGAGATATGCGTATTGTTCAGGAAATGTATGCCCGCGGATATGAATTTCTTCCCATTGATATCTACCGGGCAAAGGCCAGACATTTTCAGGTCATTGATGGAAAGCTCATGCCTTCCTTATCCAGCATTGACGGTCTGGGAGAGAAAGCGGCTGAAGCCATTGTGGATGCGGTGATCGACGGTCCGTTCCTTTCCAAGGAAGACTTCCGGAACCGGACAAAAGTCAGCAAGACCATCTGCGACCTGATGGCGGATTTGAACCTTCTGGGTGACCTGCCGGAAAGCAATCAGCTTTCTCTGTTTGACCTTGTAGGATAATCATTGTTGCAGAATACAGAAAAACTGAGAAAAGAGGGATTAGATATGACAGCAGCGATTTATTTTTCACCTACCTACACATCGAAAAGAGGTGCGGAAGCCATTGCCTCTGTTCTGGCTCCGGATGGAAAAGCCGTTTCCATGGATGTGACCAGATATGATGCCGCTTTTGAGGAAAAGGAGTTCGGTCCGGAAGATCTGGTGGTATTCGGTGCTCCGGTGTACGGCGGAAGACTGTACCGCGGTGCGAAGGAACGATTCCGCCGTTTCCGCGGCCACGGCACCCCCTGCGTAATCACGGTAACTTACGGAAACCGCCATTATGACGATGCTCTGCTGGAGCTTTTTGACCTGGTTCTTGATCTTGGCTTCAAACCTGTAGGAGCGGCGGCCCTGGTAGGACAGCACACTTACGGCCACATTCAGGTCGGGCGGCCGGATGTCTCCGATCTGAAGGAAGACGAAGCTTTTGCTTTACAGGTAAAAGAAGCGCTTGAGGCTGGCCGCTTCCTGGAAACGGTTCCCGGAAACCGTCCCTACATAAAAGGGGAGGAGGGAGGAAAGGGCGGCAGTTTTCATCCTCTTACCGATCAGAACTGCAATCTCTGCGGAATCTGCGTGAAAGAATGTCCGGAAGGCGCTATTGCTCCCGACTGCCGGACCATTGATCCCGATCGGTGCATCTCCTGTTTCCGGTGTATCCGGATCTGCCCGAAAGCAGCGAAAAACATGAATGTTCCCGCTTATCTGGATTTCGCGCAGGATTTTTCCAGGAAACTGTCGAACCCCAGAAAAAACGAATACTTTCTGTAAAGATATCCCGTCCGTAACGGAATCCTGTCAATTTTTTTGGAACGATTCCCGTCATGGACGGGAATTTTTTTTCATAGACATAATACTAGCTTACGGGCAAATAATAAGGGAAAGAAAAAGGAGAGATACTATGTCGGAAAAAATGATGGAAAACAACAAGGTCAGCGTGATCGGAGAGATCGTATCAGGCTTTACCTTCAGCCATGAAGTATTCGGAGAAGGCTTTTATATGGTGGAGATAGCGGTGAACCGTCTGAGCGAGCAGGTGGATGTGATCCCTCTGATGATTTCCGAACGTCTGCTGGATATAAGCAGCGATTATAAAGGCTGTACGGTAGAGGCGATCGGCCAGTTCCGTTCCTATAACCGTCATGAAGGAACGAAGAACCGCCTGGTTCTGTCTGTATTTGTGAGAGAAATCCATTTTCTGGATGAGTTTACGGATTACACCAAGACCAATCAGATTTTTCTGGATGGATATATCTGCAAAGAACCGGTCTACAGAAAAACACCTCTCGGACGGGAAATCGCAGATCTGCTTCTGGCTGTGAACCGCCCATACGGAAAATCTGACTACATACCCTGCATTTCATGGGGACGGAACGCCCGGTACGCCTCCGGATTTCAGGTGGGGGTCCGCGTTCGGATCTGGGGACGGGTACAGAGCCGGGAGTATACAAAGAAACTCAGCGATACGGAATGTGAAAAGCGGGTGGCTTATGAAGTGTCTGTAAGCAAGCTGGAATGCGTGGATTCCTCATCTATTGCAATATGCTAGAAAATGTGTTACGATAAGCGAAGTTTAAACACGCTTATGAGGTGAAAATATGGATAAAGGAAGAGTTCAGGTAATCTACGGCAGCGGCAGAGGAAAGACGGGGGCGGCTCTGGGACGTGCCATACAGGTGCTCAATCAGGGGAAAACCGTGATCGTGATCCAGTTTATGAAAGGAAGCACGGCCAGAACAGAATCGGAGATCTTAAAGAGGCTGGAACCGGAGATGAAAGTATTCCGCTTTGAAAAGCAGGCCATGGGCTTCAAGGATCTTTCTCCCGATGAAAAGCAGGAAGAGATGATGAATATTCAGAATGGTCTGAATTTTGCCAGAAAAGTGATCGGTACAGGAGAATGCGATCTGCTGATTCTGGATGAGATTCTGGATCTGATGGAGTACGGCATCCTGGAAGAGGAGAAGCTGAAGGCCATGATCAGTGAGAAGGAGGAGGCGATGGAACTGATCCTGACCGGACGGGTATGTCCGGAAGGTCTGAAGGCATCTGTGGACTGCATTTCTCATATGGAAAACGAATGCATCACCGGAGATGCCGGTTGACATTTTCTGACAATGGTGATACGATAAGGCAAAGAGAAAAGGTAGAGGTTGCGCAACCTAAAAGTACCCGCCGGATGCCGCAGGGGCAGAGGAAGGCGAAGGAAAGGGGGAAGCGCCGAAGGAGTGGGCTGCCTGCCGGCGTACTTCTGGGCACCGGGTTAAGAGCCCTGTGACTGTCATCCTGATGGATGGAGAGCTACTGGAATGAACGCATGGATCATGCAGTTATGAATTCAGAAGGGCTGTCCGCAGAGGATGGCCCTTTTTGAGGCTATAAAGACCGCATTCTGCGGAGAATGGACTGACAAGGAGGAATCAATATGGCAATTTTTGAAGGGGCTGGAGTAGCGCTGATTACACCGTTTAC
>CALWRQ010000017.1 GCA_944383965.1 uncultured Lachnospiraceae bacterium | reverse complement strand
GCTGCCATCAGAAGAAGGGAGCCGGGGGTACAAACTGCAACAAACGCGTTGCCTAAATTTGCCAGTGCACTCATATCTATTTCCTCCCTCTTTATAAGTTAATCGTAAAGATGCCAGCCGGCAGTACGATCTTGAATCCGTAACGGAACAGGAAGAATACCACCAGAGTAAAGATCACTGTCAGAATTACCAGCGGAAGCGGCTTTCTCTTGTCTTCAGGAGCAAGGATCAGCATCTGCAGCGGCAGATAGATGATCGTTGAAATGATAAAGCCTACGGGCTGCAGAATCATTACATATACAACCGTCAGCACGAAGCTGGAAAGCACCCGTTTGTAATTGCACTCTTCGATACTGTCTGCAGCAGCTTCAGCTTCTTCCATGTGCATTTTAAAGTTTTTAACGTTTAAGAATGTCAGCAACGCCGCCAGCAGGAACGTCACTGCGCCGATCACCATCGGCATAAAGTCCGGTCCGATGTCCATGACCGCAGACTTGGGAAGCTGCGTTGCCATAAACATCACGACAGCTGAGAGGAGCATAAAAAATACGCCTACTACAATGTCGCCATACTTCTTAAAAAACATACCCATTCCCTCTTTTCTTTCTAGTTTGAATTGCAGGTTCCTTTTGGAACAGCCGCCTGACCCGCCTGATTTTTTTCTCCGGCGGAATTTTTTACGTTCTCCCTCCTTTCCTTTTTTATCGGCTCTTTCATAGTACATATTATATAATTTCAGAGGCCGTAAATCCAATTATTATTTCTAATAGTGACAATTATAAATACTAATTCTGCTCTTTTTTTCTATTTTCTGTACATCCCGTTCTGCTTGGAACCTGACAGCTTCAGACAGCTTTTTTTGCAATTTCTTAACACTTTTTTATTATAGCTCAAAAGAATTTCACAGTAAAATTCATAAAACTTAGTCCACTGAAAGAAAAATTAATGGCAGACGCTCCTGTTTTTCTGCCGCTGTTCCGGACCGGTTCTCCGGAATAGCCGGCCTTCCGGTCTTCATATAATATATCAAACCCTTTGAAAGAGGAAAAACATATGGTAAAGGATCGCACTCTCTCACCTGCCTGCAGAAACTTTTTTCAGACATCCGATGAATCTGTTCTGTCAGACCAGCTCACCCGGAAATGGATCCTGCTGATCCGCCGGAGAGAAGAAGACAAAATCCCCGCAGAGGACGGAGCAAGACGATGAAGGCCGCCGTCTACTGCCGCCTGTCAGAGGAAGACCGGAACAAATCCCGGGCCGGTGAGGACAGCGGCAGTATCCAGAATCAGAAGGCCATGCTTCTGCAGTACGCGAAAGAGCAGGGGTGGGATGTATATGACATTTACAGCGACGACGATTATACCGGAACTGACAGAAACCGGCCGGAATTTTGCCGGCTCTTGCAAGATGCGCAGCTGGGACGCTTCCATATTGTTCTGTGCAAGACCCTGTCCCGCTTTACCCGGGAACTGGAGCTGGTGGAAAAATATATCCACGGCCTGTTTCCCCTGTGGGGAATCCGTTTTATCAGCATTGTGGATAACGCGGACACTGCAGACAAAGGAAATAAAAAAGCCCGTCAGATCAACGGACTTATCAATGAATGGTACCTGGAAGACATGTCTGAAAACATCCGCAGCGTTCTGAAAAACCGGCGTGAAAACGGCTACCATACAGGCGCATTCGCGCTTTACGGATACCGGAAGGATCCTGACCGGAAAGGTCATCTGATCATTGATCCGGAAGCAGCCGCTATTGTCCGGGAAGTGTTCTCCCTTTTTTCCAAAGGTTACGGAAAAACGGCCATTGCCCGTATTCTGAACAGCCGGGGCATCCCCAACCCAACGGAATACAAGCATCTCCAGGGACTCCGGTACCGGCAGCCCGAAGGACGGACCAGCTCCTTATGGTCCTATTCCGCCATCTCTCATATGCTCACCAATGAGATCTATATCGGAAATATGGTACAGGGAAAATACGGCAGCATTTCCTATAAGACGAAGAAAAACAGACCCCGTCCGAAAAGTGAATGGATCGTTGTTCCGGGAACTCATGAGCCGATTATTGACCGGGAATTATGGGATCAGGTCCAGGCCTTGATTCTGCAGAAAACAAAACCTTTCCAAAGCGGAACCGTCGGACTGTTTGCCGGAAAAGCCCGCTGTGCCGGATGCGGCCGGATTATGCGGTCTACTTCCAGCCGTGGCAGGCGCTATCTGCAGTGCCCCACCCGCCATCTGTCTGATACGGCCTGCAGCGGGGCATTCATCTCCGTCAATCGTCTGGAACAGCTTGTCAGAGAAGAGCTGAGCCGCCTGACAGATCTGTATCTGAACCTGGCGGAAGTCAGGCAGCAGACGGATCTCTCCAAACCTCTGCTGCAGGAGCAGACAGCGCTTCTCTCCTCCCTTTCCTCCTGTGAGAAACAGACGGCAGAATATGACCGGGGTCTGGGACAGCTCTATATGGATCGGGCCCGCGGAATCCTGCCGGAACGTGACTTTGCCCAGCTGCAGCAGGATTTTTTTTCCCGCCGTGAGCAGCTGGAGCTTTCGGCAAAAGTATGGAGAAGGCGCCTGCAGGAGCTGGAAAAAAAGATCCCGGCCTCTGAATCCGTACAGCAGGATCTGTTAAGACAATATACTCACCCGGAGCAGCTGGACCGGGAGATCGTAACCGTGATGATCGATTACATTTCCGTAGGCAGACGGATTCCCGGGACCCGAACCGTCCCTGTGGAAATCCACTGGAATTTCTAGTAATATTCCGTTTTTGCAGAACCGCAGCAGAACAGAAGGCCCGCACAACCTATGACAATATTCTGCGGGTGGTGAAAGATCCTGACGTTTGTGACCCCATTCGTTATCTTCGTGAACGGGAGATCATCCATTTCCAGCGTTTCGGCGAAGCACTCCGTCATGTTCAGGATCATCTTGACTCCAGGAATTTCTACGCATTTAACCCGGCTTTTGACACGCCTGCCGGTCAGCCGGAGTCTCCCACGCCTTCCGTTCCCTCTGAGGGGACGCCCCTTCCGGCTTCTGCCGCCCGTCAGGAGACTACTCCTGCCCAGACCTCCTTCTCCTCTGTGGGTGAGAGCAACATTCCCAATCCACATCTGCAGAATCCGGCACTGCCAGGCTCTGCGTTCCGGAATGTTTCCTCTGCAGCTGCCAGGGAAGCCGGGCAGAACAGCACCTGTCCTTACAGGAACGGCCTGTAGCTTTTTATTGATTCATACGCATTCCTCCTGAAAAAAGCCGGAGCTGCATATGTTCCATGCAGCTCCGGCATCTTTTCTTCTATCTGTTCTGTCTATGTTCCGGCAGATACTCTTTTCGCACTCTGCTCTTGGAGGCATCTGCCAGTGCTTTCATCTCTCCTGCATTGCTCAGCACCGCACCGGTGATCTCCGCTCCTCCCAGCAATCTGGCCAGTTCGGCGATCTGCTGATCCCCGTTCAGCCTTCGAATGGTCGTCACCGTTTTCGCGTCCTTAGGCTCCTTTGCCATTTCAAAGTGAAAATCCGCCATGGCGGCGATCTGCGGCAGATGGGTAATGCAGATCACCTGCCTGCTGCCGGAAATCACAGCCAGTTTTTCCGACACCTTCTGGGCCGTACGGCCGCTGATTCCCGTATCGATCTCGTCAAAAATCAGGGTGGGAACGTCATCCGTATCCGCCAGTACAGTCTTGATCGCCAGCATGATCCTGGACAGTTCTCCTCCGGAAGCAACCATTCCCAACGGCTTCACCGGTTCTCCCGGATTGGTGGAAATCAGGAATTCCACTTCGTCAAATCCATGTGCCGTGTATCTGTCCAGTCTGGAAAAAGAGATTTCAAATTCCACGTCAAGAAAATTCAGATCCAGCAGGCTTTTCCTGATTTTTTCACTCAGTGCGGAAGCCGCCTCTTTTCGAACCCGGGACAGAGTCATGCACAGTTTCTCCAGTCTCTCCCGGCTCCTTTCCAGTTCCTGCTCCGCCCGGACCCGCAGTCCGTCGTAATTTTCCAGTTCTTCCAGCCGGCTTTTTCTCTCCTCCAGCGCCTCCAGTACCCGCTCCGTTCCGGAACCGTATTTTGACTCCAGTCCATGGATCAGATCCAGTCTTTCCTCCACCCGGCGGAACTCTTCCTCATCAAATATCATGCTGTCCAGATAGGAAGAGATCCCGTGAGCTGCATCATTGAGGATCGCCTCCGCGTCAAACAGCTGATCTTTCAGCTTTTCCAGCTCCTCCTCATATTCCGCCGCCTTCTCCACTCCTTTTCTCGCTTCCCCGATGTCCACCGCCGTCACAGCTGCGTAGGCCGCCGACAGTGCTTCCGCAATTCTACGGCTGCCCATAAAGCGCCGGTAGCTTTTTGTAAGTTCTTCTTCTTCTCCCGGCTTTAAAGCAGCTCCTTCGATCTCATCCACTTCAAACCGCAGGAAATCCGCCTCCCGCCGTCTGGTCTCCTCATCGGCAGAGAATTTTCCGGCCTCTTCCGCCATGGAACAGTATGTTCTGTACTCTTCTGCCAGGTCCTTCTTCAGTTTATCCGCACCGACAAAGCAGTCCAGAATCTCCAGGTGTTTGGACCTGTACAGCAGGGACTGATGCTCATGCTGCCCATGAATATCCAGAAGCAGGCCCGTGATCTCCCGAAGCCGTCCCAGGGTCACCGTTTCGTCATTGATGCGGCTCACGCTACGGGAAGGCATGATCTTTCTGGAAATAATCAGCAGCCCGTCTCCGTCAGGACTGACTCCCAGTTCTCTGAGAACCTTTCCTTTCTCCTCATCCACGGAAAAAATCAGTTCAATATAAGCATACTCCGCTCCTTTTCTTACCATGTCCTTGGGTACCTTTCCCCCAAGTGCCATATTGACCGATCCCATAAATATGGATTTTCCCGAACCGGTCTCTCCGGTGAGAATATTCAGTCCCTCTCCGAATTCCACATCCGCTCTTTCAATCAGAGCCAGATTCCGGACATGCAGCTCTAACAGCATTTCTTCACCGTTTCCTTTCTCAGCCCGCCAGGATCTTTTTCAGTTTATCCATAAGAATAATGGTATCATCCACGCTTCTCACCGCACAGAAAATGGTATTGTCACCGGCCACGCAGCCCACGATCTCGTGGAAATGTATGGCATCCAGGGCAGCGGCAGCAGCCATGGCCATCCCCTCTGCCGTTTTGATCACCAGAATATTCTGCGCCATATCCATGGACATAAAGCTGTCTCTGAGGATACGGATATATTTATCGCTGAAAGAGTCCTGATTCTGGAGCACCACATAACGCTGTTTTCCGTTTTCCGTCTGGATCTTGGACAGCTTCAGTTCCCTGATGTCTCTGGAAACCGTCGCCTGTGTCACATTAAATCCTTCCCTGTTCAGATATTCCGCCAGTTCTTCCTGGGTCTCTATCTCATATTTTCCGATCAGTTCCACAATCTTACTGTGCCTTTCCAGCTTCATCCTTTTCCTCCTTGTCTATATTCCGGCCATCTTTTCTCTCAGATTATCCAAAAATGAAATCTCGCTCAGTTTTACCATGGTGGTTTCCACTGCTGAGCTGCTGATTTCAATCACGTCTCCGGGAGACATATCTGTCGCTCTGTCTCCGTCAAACACTGCGGTCTGCTCTCCCTCTCCTCCGTCCAGAATCTCAATCCTCACCGTATCATCCGCATTCAGCAGGATACTGCGCATATTCAGCGTATGGGAACAGATGGGAGTGAGAATCATGATCCGGCAGTTGGGAGCGGAAATCGGCCCCCCTGCCGAAAGATTGTAGGCTGTGGATCCGGTAGGCGTGGAAAGGATGACTCCGTTTGCTGTATAGCTGCTGAAAAAACGGCCGTTCACACTGACCGACAGTTTGGTCACCTTCATGGAATCCTTCCGCGTAACCACAATCTCATTCAGGGCAATATCCCGGAATACGCTTCCGTTTTTCGCTTTCATCTGTCCATCCAGCATGAGTCTGCGCTCCAGGACAAAGTGATCGTTCAGAAGAGCATCCAGAATCTCCGGTATCTCCTTGCCGCTTCCCTGCGTCAGATATCCCAGCGTCCCAAGGTTGATCCCCAGGAGCGGAATGTTCAGACCAGCCAGATCTCTCGCCGCCTGGATCAGTGTTCCGTCTCCTCCCAGGGTAATCACACAGTCCGTATCTTCCGGCACCGTATCCGGATCCGTATATCGGAATCCACCCCAGGCTCTCCTGCCTTCCTCTCCGTCCTCATTCCCGCTGGCCAGGCAGCCTGCCCCCTTCAGAGTCAGATAATCCCGGATCCTGGCCAGCGCTTTTTTTGTATGGGGCTTGCTCTCATTTGCTATTACGTAAAATTTTTTCATCTGTCTCCTATAAGCTCCTGTGAGCCTCGTCCACTACCGCCTCCGGCTCCGGCACAGCCGCCGCAGAAATTCCCGGCTCCGGCCGGTCTTCCTGACCGTGATTCTGCAGATACAGCAGATATTCAATATTGCCTTCCGGCCCCTTGATCGGCGAGAAATCCAGGTTCAGGATCTCAAAGCCAATGCTGCGGGCAAAATCCATTACCATCCGGATTACTTCCAGATGGGTGCTCTTTTCCCGCACCACTCCTTTTTTCCCCACTTTCTCCCGGCCCGCTTCAAACTGAGGCTTGATCAGGCAGACCACCTGCCCGTTTTCTTTCATCAGCGCCTTCACCGGACCCAGCACCTTGGTGAGAGAAATAAAGGACACATCAATAGATACAAAATCCGGCCGGTCTCCGATGTCCTCCGGCGTCACATATCGTATATTGGTCTTTTCCATGCACACCACGCGCTCATCATTCCGCAGCTTCCAGGCCAGCTGTCCGTGTCCCACGTCCACAGAGTACACCTTCACCGCTCCGTTCTGAAGCATGCAGTCTGTAAAGCCTCCGGTGGAAGCCCCCACATCCATGCAAATCTTCCCCTGAAGCTCCACTCCGAAGCTGTTCATTGCCTTCTCAAGCTTCAGGCCTCCCCGGCTCACGTAAGCCAGCGTATTTCCGCGCACCTCTATGGAGGCAGTCTCTTCAAAAGTACTTCCGGCCTTGTCCTCTTTCTGACCGTCTACGTAAACGATCCCCGACATGATCACGGCCTTGGCCTTCTCTCTGGATTCTGCCAGTCCGCGGCTTACCATCAAAACATCCAACCGCTCTTTCATCTGTTCCTTCCTCTCACTTCAGAAAAAATTCTTTCATTCTTCTTACCACGGAATCGCTGTCAATTCCCAGGCCCTCTCTCAGCTTGGAGACATTCCCGTGCTCCACATACGCATCAGGCAGGGCAATATTCAGAACCCTGATCTGGGGATAATGCTCATGGATATAGCCTGTCACCGCCAGTCCGTATCCGCCCTGAAGCACGTTTTCTTCCAGAGTTACGATCCGGCTGTGCTTTGCGGCCAGCCGGTCGATCAGCTCCCAGTCTACCGGCTTTACAAACCGTCCGTTCGCCAGAGAACAGGAATATCCCATTTCCTTCCATTTTTCTCTCACATGCTCCGCCGTGCTCACCATGCTTCCCACAGCCAGCAGAGCATAGTCCTCTTCCTCCCAGATCAGTTCTCCTTTTCCGTATTCCACCGGCGCCCGGAACTCCTTCAGCCCCCGGTAAGCCTGCCCTCTGGGATAGCGGATCGCCAGCGGTCTGTCATAAGTCATGGCAAAGTCCAGCATATCTCTCAGTTCCCACAGATTTTTAGGCGCCATAACGCTCATATTGGGAACTGACGTCAGATAGGAATAATCAAAGATTCCCTGATGAGTTTCCCCGTCACTTCCCACCAGACCGGCGCGATCAATGCAGAAAAGCACGGGAAGGTTCTGAATGCACACGTCATGGACGATCTGGTCATACCCTCTCTGAAGGAAAGAGGAGTAAACAGCCACCACCGGGCGCAGTCCGGCTGCAGCCATTCCTGCAGCCGATGTCACCGCATGTTCCTCCGCAATCCCCACATCAAAAAATCTCCGGGGAAACCGTTTGGCAAAAGGAGCCAGCCCCGTTCCCCCCGGCATGGCGGCTGTCACTGCTACGATTCTCTCGTCCTGTTCCGCCAGCTGACAGATCTTTTTCGCAAAAATATCCGTGTAATCCGGATAGGTTTTTTCCGTCTTCAGCTTTCCTGTTTCCACATAAAACGGAGAAATGCCGTGGAACATCGCCGGATTTTTCTCTGCCGGAGCGTATCCTTTTCCCTTTTTGGTGCGAACATGGACCAGGACTGCGTGATTCAGCTTTTTGGCATCCTGAAATACCTTCCGCAGCGCCCGGATGTCATGGCCGTCCACCGGTCCCAGATAGGTAATTCCCATATTTTCAAAAAGCATTCCCGGAATGATCAGCTGCTTGATCCCGTTTTTCGTGCGGCTGATCTTGTCAATCAGAGGTCTGCCGATCACCGGCAGCTTTTCCAGTCCGTTGTTTACCAGACGTTTGAAATCATTATAGCCTTCCCCGGTTCGGATCCCGTTCAGATACCGGGACATTCCTCCTACATTTTCGGAAATGGACATATTGTTGTCATTCAGTACAATAATAAAATTTCTGTTGATCCGGGCTGCGTTATTCAGAGCCTCATAGGCCATTCCCCCCGTGAGGGCACCGTCCCCGATCACAGAAACAACATAGTGGTTCTGACCCAGAATATCCCGTCCCTGAGCCATTCCCAGACCGGCCGAAATGGAAGTGGAGCTGTGTCCCGTATCAAATGCATCATAAGGGCTTTCCTTTCTTTTCGGAAATCCGCTGATGCCTCCGTACTGACGCAGTTCGTCAAACATCTCTCTTCTGCCGCTCAGTATTTTATGCGTATAGGCCTGATGGCCCACATCCCAGATGATCTTATCCTCAGGCAGGTCAAAGCTCAGGAACATGGCAATGGTCAGCTCCACCACCCCCAGATTGGAGGCCAGGTGGCCGCCGGTCACACTGATTTTTTCCACCAAAAATTCCCGGATTTCCTCAGCCAGGATTTTCAGCTCTTCACTGCTCAGTTTTTTTATGTCATCCGGATTCTGTATCTGTTCCATTATCATATTCATGTACCTTTTTCTCTGACTCAGAAATTATTTTTTTCTGTCGGTCAGCATGTTGATCAGCTCTTCCAGGAATTCATTTTTCCCCTTCAGCGAGCCCAGAAGTTCCACCGCGCGGGCAGAAATTTCTTTCACATCTTCCCTCGCTTTCTCAAGCCCTTCCAGGGTTACATAGGTAGTCTTATTGTTCTTCTCATCACTCAGAACCGGCTTGCCCAGCTGTTCTTCCGTTCCCGTCACGTCCAGGATATCGTCCTGGATCTGGAACGCCAGTCCCACCATGGACGCAATTTCTTCCATGATCTTTACTTCCCGTTCCTCCGCTCCGGCCATCACCGCTCCGATCATCAGGGAAGCCTCCAGAAGGGCACCGGTTTTCAGGCGGTAGATAAAATCCAGCTTTTCCCTGGGAATGGGCTGATTGGTCAGCTCCACATCCACTGTCTGGCCTCCGATCATACCGTAGATTCCTGTTTTCTGCGCCAGAATTCCCATGCACCGTCCTGTTCTTCCCGGATCCGCTCCCAGAGCCAGCGCCTTTGCTGCCGTCTCGAAGGCATAGATCATCAGCCCGTCTCCCGCCAGCACCGCCATGTCATAGCCGTATTTCACCCAGGCAGTCGGTTTTCCTCTCCTCAGCGTATCATTGTCCATACAGGGCAGGTCATCGTGAATCAGAGAGGATGTGTGGATCATTTCCATCGCTGCCATAAACGGCTCGATTTCCTCTCCCGTTCCTCCGAACAGGCGATAGCTCTCCCTCATGAGCAGCGGTCTCAACCGTTTTCCTCCTGCATTCACACTGTAATCCATAGCGTCCAGAACTGTTTTCTGAAACCCTTCCACCGGAGGAAGGTACTTTTTCACAACGGCTTCCGCTTCCGCTGCTGCCGCTGCCAGCCGATCCTCTCCGCTCATTCTTCCTCTCCTTCCCCGCCGAGTATCTGAATCTGTTTTTCCACCCGGTCGATCTTATCATGACATGCTTTTGCCAGTTTCATTCCCTCTTCATAATACCAGAAGGATTCTTCCAGGGAACACTCCCCGTCCTCCATCTGCTTCAGGACCTCTTCCAGCCTTACAAAAATCTCCTCAATGGAAAGTTCCCGCTCAGCTGCCGGATCCGCTTTCTTTCTAGGTGACATCTCTCTCTCCTTTTTCCTTCCCATCTTTTCCGCAGGCTTCCCATGTCCGCTCCGTCACCCGTGCGGTAAGCCTGCCGTCCGCCAGGTATACGTGGAATTCTTCTCCCTCACAGACCTGCCCCACAGACCGCAGCCGTTTTCCCCTTCCGTCAGTCACAAATCCGTAGCCTCTGCTGATCTGATCCAGCGGAGACAGACCGGACAGCTTCCCGGAGAGGAGCGCCAGGCGGTGCCGGTTCTTCTCCATACACCTGTCCATGACCAGCCGGAGCCGGTCCTCACAGTCGGTCAGGAACTGTCTCTTCTCATTCAGCTGTCTTTCCGGATGACGCAGCCGGAGCCGGTATTCCAGCTCCCGAACCTGAAACCTTTTTTTCTCCATACATCGTCCCATGGCTCGCTCCAGGCGTTCCCGGGAGGAGCGCAGCTGCTCCTCGAACTGCCAATAGTCAAAGACCGCCAGTTCCGCGGCGGCCGAAGGCGTAGGAGCCCGCAGATCTGCCACATAATCCGCAATGGTCACATCCGTCTCATGCCCCACTGCTGAAATGATCGGAGTGCTGCAGTCAAAAATAGCTCTTGCCACCATCTCTTCATTAAATGCCCACAGATCTTCTATGGAACCGCCTCCGCGGCCGACAATGATCACATCCAGCCCCAGAGCGTCCAGAGTCCTGATGCCCCGGACAATGCTGTATTTTGCCTGCTCTCCCTGCACCTGGGCAGGGCAGAGTATCAGTTGTACATAGGGATTCCGCCGTCTGGCGATGTTCATAATGTCCCGGATGGCCGCTCCCGTATCGGCGGTAACGATACCTACTGTTCTGGCATAGGAAGGAATGGGCTGCTTGTATTCCTGGGCGAACATTCCCATCTCCTCCAGCTCGTCCCGCAGTTTCTGAAAGCGCAGAAACAGATCCCCCTCTCCGTCCAGGGCGATCTGCTTTGCATACAGCTGATACCGGCCATCCCTCTCGTATACGTCCACAGAGCCGGTGGCCACCACCCGCTGGCCTTCCTGAAGACGGAAATTGAGGCCATTCCGGTTCCCGGCAAACATGACCGCAGAAATGGCGCTTGCTCCGTCTTTCAGCGTGAAATAGATATGACCTGATGTGTGGTATTTGCAGTTAGAGACCTCGCCCCTGACCGAGATCCTGTTCAGAGCGAAGTCCTGCAGAAACATATTCTTTATATAAGCATTTACCTGAGATACGGAATACACTCCCGCCATGGTCCTACACCAGCTTTGCCAGAATTCCGTTTACAAAAGCAGGCGAATCACTGCCGCCGAATTTCTTTGCCAGTTCCACCGCTTCGTTGATTGCCACTTTTTCCGGAATGGACTCATCCTTCTTCATTTCGTAAAGAGCAAGCCGAAGAATCGTCAGCTCTACTTTTCCCATCCGGCGCGTCTTCCATCCCTCTGCCACCTGATTCAGCTGCTCATCCAGCTCAGGGATGCACTCCATGATCTGTTCCGCCCGATGCTGCAGGTATTCCCGGTCTTTCTCATCAAAATCCACCTGATGAATGACCTGGATCTTCCCTTCCGCATCCGTTTCATCCTCCTCGGGCGCACAAAAATAGCTGTCCAGCTGCTGCTCCGCCTCTTCCGTACTGTAAAAATTAGCAGAAAACAGCATCTTGAAGCAATGCTCCCGCAGTTCTCTTCTGGTCATATGGTATCCTCCTGAATTATGAAATATATAATAAAAATGAAAATCACAAATGGGCGGAACGGATTCTGTCCGTACTCCGCCCTATGAAAAAGGTGTTCTCCTTTTTAACACGGCACTTGCTTTGCCTGGATATTATACCATTCTGCCGGCTATTATGCAAGGATTATACAAAAAAGCGTTCCCCGGTTTCCTCCCGGGGAACGCCCTCTGCAATTTTTATCTTACTAAGATTCTGCTGATCTCATACTGATCTTCCGGAATCTGCTTGGTCATGGACAGTGCTTCCTGAATATCAAAATCCACATACTCGCCGCCCTTGTAAGCAACTACCCGGTTGCTCTTTCCTGCTACCAGAAGCTCTACTGCCTTGGCTCCCATAATGGAAGCATACATTCTGTCCTTACAGGTAGGCGTACCGCCTCTCTGCATGTGGCCCAGGATTGTCGCTCTGGTCTCAATGCCGGTAGCTGCCTCGATTCTCTTCGCCATGGATGCGGAGTGGCCGATTCCTTCTGCATTGATAATGATATGATGTCTCTTTCCTCTCTTCCTGTTTTCGATGATCCGGTTGATGAGCTTCTGCTCGTCTCCGTCATATTTTTCCGGAAGGAGGATATCCTCTGCTCCGTTTGCAATTCCACACCAGAGTGCGATATATCCTGCGTTGCGGCCCATTACCTCAATGATGCTGCAGCGCTCATGGGACGTGGAGGTATCTCTTACACGGTCAATGGCCTCCATAGCCGTATTGACTGCTGTATCAAATCCAATGGTATAATCTGTGCATGCAATATCCAGGTCAATCGTACCGGGAAGTCCGATGGTATTGATTCCCAGAGCAGACAGCTTGCCGGCACCTTTGAAGGAACCGTCTCCTCCGATTACCACAATGCCGTCAATTCCATGCTTGCGGCAGATCTCCGCTCCCTTCTGCTGTCCCTCAGCAGTGGTGAATTCCTGACATCTGGCCGTATAAAGGATCGTGCCGCCTCTGTTGATGGTATCTGCCACACTCAGACCGTCCATGTCAACGATCTCTTCCTGCAGAAGGCCGGCATAGCCTCTCATGATTCCTTTTACCTTTAAACCTTTATTGATCGCGGTTCTGACTACTGCGCGGATTGCTGCATTCATGCCCGGTGCATCACCGCCGCTCGTTAATACACCAATCGTTTTTACCTCTTTTGCCATAGCCGTTCCCTCCATTGTTCTTAAATTGTTCTGAATTATATACACCAACCAGTGCTATTCTAATTCATTTTCCCTATCTTTTCAATAGTTTTTTCTACAAGCTTGACATTTTTTTCACCATATAATTCAGATAATTTTCCCAAAAGTTCCCTGTCTGCACACACATTCCATCCGGCAGGCAGAATCTTTCTGGCTTTCTCTTTTTTCAGGTAGATGATCACCTGATCGTTTCCCTCGCTGGGCTTCAGAATTTCCATCATTTCCTTCTCCCGGGCCAGATACGTCTCCTTGTCAGGGAACTGAAGCCACAGTTCCCTTGGAATCCTGGAAAAGGGAATGATCCGCTCACAGATCAGCTTTCCGGCCGGCTCATCGCCCAGGGAAACTCTTCCCCTTATAAACAGTTTGGCATCCTCCGTCAGAAGCTCCCTGTTCGCTTCATAGTCTTTCGGAAAGATCAGAACTTCCACGGAACCAACCAGATCCTCCAGCGTGATAAACGCCATATTCTTTCCGGTCTTTGTGATCTTTACTGTTTTATCGCTCACCATGCCTCCCACCGTCACAAACTGTCCGTCGCTGACCTTGGCCTCGTCAGTCTCCTCATCCACAATAAAATCTGTGGTTATGGCAGTGATATTTTTTCTCCATCCCTCTTCATATTCTTCCAGAGGATGACCGCTCACATACACTCCCAGCACTTCCTTTTCCTGGGCCAGCATCTCTTCTCTCGGGAATTCGGAAATATCCGGCAGGGTGATCTGAAAACTGCTGCGATCTTCCTCCGCTGCGAAATCGAACAGGCTCATCTGCCCTTCCATCGCTGTTTTTCTCTCCCTGCTCTTCTGGTCCATCATCTCCGGAACAACCAGAAGCTTCTGTCTGCGGTTGCCCGGCAGGCTGTCCATAGCACCGGCCTTGATGAAGTTCTCCACAGTCTTTTTATTGATCTCCCTGCCGCTCATACGCCCTATGAAATCATCCAGGGACAGGAACGGACCATTGTTTTTCCGCTCCCTCACAATGGCCTCCACCACATTGCGGCCAATGCTCTTGATCGCGGACAGGCCATATCGGATCGCTCCTCCGGAAACAGAGAATCCGCTGATTCCTTCATTGATATCCGGGGGAAGGATGGAAATTCCCATCTGCCGGCAGGTCAGAATATATTCCGATATCTTCGCCGTGTTGTCCAGCACCGAAGTCAGCAGAGCCGCCATGAATTCCTGAGGATAGTAGTATTTCAGGTAAGCGGTCTGGTAGGAAACCACCGCATAGCAGGCCGCATGGGATTTATTGAACGCATATTTGGCGAAATCCGTCATCTCATCGTAGATATGGTTGGCCGTCTTTTCATCGATTCCATTGGCGATGCAGCCTTTGACTCCCTCTTCCTCATTTCCGTAGACAAAGTTCCTGCGCTCCTTCTCCATGACCGACGCCTTCTTCTTGGACATGGCTCGCCGGACCAGGTCACTTCTTCCCATGGTGTAGCCGGCCAGATCGCGAACGATCTGCATGACCTGCTCCTGGTAAACGATACATCCGTAAGTGGGCTCCAGGATCTCCTCCATCTGCGGACAGTCATAAGTAATGGAGGACGGATCGTTCTTTCCCTTCAGATACTTGGGAATAAAATCCATGGGACCCGGGCGGTACAGGGAAATTCCTGCGATAATGTCTTCCAGAGTCCGGGGCTTGAGCTCTTTCATAAAGCTTTTCATACCGCCGCTCTCCAGCTGAAACACGCCCTCGTCCTTCCCGCTTCCGATCATGTCCATAACCGCCGGATCGTTGTAGTCAATATGCAGAAGGTCCAGTTTTATATGATGGTTCTGCTCCGCCTGCTCTGCTGCATTCTGGATCACCGTAAGTGTTCTCAGTCCCAGAAAATCCATTTTCAGCAATCCCAGTTCTTCCAGCTCCGTCATGGTAAACTGCGTGGTAATGGTTCCGTCTGCTCCTCTTGACAGAGGCACATATTCGTCCACACTCAGGCGGCTGATCACCACGCCTGCGGCATGCATGGATGTATGCCGTGGCAGGCCTTCCAGTCTTTTTGACATATCGATCAGATAGCGGACTTCATCATCCGTCTCATAGGCATTGCGAAGATCCGGGCTGCTCCTGAGCGCTTTATCCAGCGTGATTCCCAGATCCTTGGGAATCATTTTTGCAATGGCGTCACATTTCGCATAAGGCAGATCCAGCACCCTTCCCACATCCCGTACAACGCCCCGGGCTGCAAAAGTACCGAATGTAACGATCTGCACCACCTGATCCTTGCCGTACTTTTCCACCACATAATCGATCACTTCCTGCCTCCGTTCAAAGCAGAAATCCACATCGATATCCGGCATGGATACCCGCTCCGGGTTCAGGAATCTCTCAAACAGCAGATTGTACCGGATCGGATCAATATCCGTGATCTCCAGGCAGTAGGACACGATGCTGCCCGCCGCCGATCCTCTTCCCGGTCCTACGCTGATGCCGTGAGATTTTGCAAAATGGATAAAATCCCATACGATCAGGAAATAATCCACATATCCCATTCTGTGGATCACATCCAGTTCATAATCCAGCCGCTTCTTCAGCGTTCCGTCATCGTCCGGATAACGGACCTTCATTCCCTCCTCGCAGAGATGGTTTAAGTAGGTCCAGGAGTCATACCCTTCCGGCACCTGATAAAGAGGCAGCTTGGTTACTCCGAATTCGATCTCCACATTGCACCGGTCCGCAATTTTCTGCGTGTTGTCCACTGCATCCTGAGCATACGGAAAAAGGCGGCGCATTTCTTCCTCCGATTTGCAGTAATACTGGCCGCCCTCATATCTCATTCTGTTTTCATCCGCCACCTTTTTTCCCGTCTGAATGCACAGAAGGATGTCATGTGCTTCCACATCCGTATCATAGGTATAGTGAATATCATTGGTGGCTACCAGGTCGATCCCCAGCTCTCTGCTGAGCCGGAGAAGGCCCTGGTTTACCGTCTTCTGGGCCGGAATCCCATGGTCCTGCAACTCCAGGAAAAAATTTCCCTTTCCGAAAATCCCCTCATATCGAAGAGCCGCTTCCCTGGCCTTGTCATAAAGTCCTCTCTCCAGATATCTGGGAACCTCGCCCGCCAGGCAGGCGCTGAGAGCGATCACACCCTCATGGTATTTCTCCAGTACTTCATAATCTACTCGGGGTTTATAGTAGAATCCGTCCACAAAGCCCTTGGATACGATTTTCATCAGGTTATGATATCCTGTATCGTTTTCCGCCAGAAGGACCAGATGATAATATTTGTCCCTTCCGTCTCCCGTTTCCCTGTCGAACCGGGAGACGGGAGCCACGTAAACCTCACTTCCCAGGATCGGCTTGATTCCTGCCGCCTTCGCTGCTTTATAAAAGGCAACCGCTCCGTACATGACTCCGTGGTCCGTGATTGCCAGGCTGTCCATGCCCAGTTCTTTTGCCCGGGCCACCAGTTCCTCGATTTTGCTGGAACCGTCCAGCAGACTGTATTCCGTATGGACGTGCAGATGTGTAAATGCCATCGTCCCTCTCCTTCCTCGTCAAGCATTCTTCTGTCATGCTTTCATCTTATCACACTTCCCCTCTCAGCAAAAGTCATTTCTTTCCGCCTGCCATCACTTCTTCCAGCAGCACCCGGTATTCCTCATTGGTCCGGTCCAGGAACTCTTCAAACTCCTCATGCCCCATATAATCCATGGTCCATCCGTACTGACTACAGTATTCCTTCCATCGGTCTGTTTCCGTCATCGCCTTTAAAGTTTCCTCCCAGTACTCAACTGCATACTCCGGCATATCCTCCGGACCGAAAATCCCTCTCCAGTTGAAAAAGACCTCGTCTATACCGGATTCCCTGCAGGTCGGTACCGACTGCATGGCTTTGTTTTCCAGCCTTTTCTCCGAAGTAACCGCCAGAACGCGCAGATCTCCGCTCTCCATCAGTCCTACCACATCACTGATTCCGGCAGAAAGTACATCGATCCGTCCTCCCATGAGCTGGGACACCGCTCCTCCGTTTTCAAATCCTGCATAGGGGATCTGATCCAGCTGCTCCACACCGGCGGCTCTGGCCATCACCAGAAACTGCACATGATCCATGGACCAGATGGAGGACGTCCCTCCTATAGTCAGCGAAGCGGGATCCTCCTTCAGCGTATCCATCACCTCATCCAGACTTTCATACGGCGAATCGCTTCTTACTGCAAAGCATCCGTAATCCACCAGCAGCTTGGCTATGGGAGTGGTATTTTCCTTATAGCTGTAAGAAGTGGTTCCGTTCAGATTGACCAGACAGACCGGAGGAGAAAATACGGAAAGAACCGTATCCGATCCCTTGTTCTCCGCCAGGTACTCCAGTGCAACACTGCCTCCATCCCCCGGCTTATTGGTCACCGGAAGAGGAACGGGAACCTGTCCCGAACCGGTCAGACACTGAGACACCGTTCTCATAGTCAGATCATATCCGCCTCCCCTGCCGGCCGGGGCAATCATCTCCACCGCCTCTTTCGGGTATTCCTCTCCGAAAGCGGGCTTTTCTTTCGCCGCCTTCCCAGCGCAGCCGGCGGCAGCTGCAGCAAAGAGCAGCGCAAGAACTGCCCACCGGATTCCGGGCCGTCTCCTGTCCCTGACAGACCATCTTCTTTTCATTGTTTTTCCCCCTTTTTTCCCGCTGCCACCCGTTCAATCATATTCAGCAGTTCTTTAAACCGGATCGGCTTGACCATGATTTCATCAATGATCCCCTCTTCCTTCATCAGCAGCGTATCCTGTCCTACCAGACCGGTAATCAGAATGATTCCCATTCCTTCTCTCTGTCTGGCCTTTCTGGCCAGTGCAATTCCTCTGTACTGAGGCATGGTGTCGTCCACGATCATCACCTGCCAGCATCCGTTTCTGCGTCCAAGCAGCTCCATCACCGTTTTGGCATCCGTATAAGCCTCCACCCGGTATCCCCTCAGGGTCAGTCTTTTTCTCAGATAACGCACAACCTGGCTGTCATCATCCACCAGAAGCACAGATCCTTTTCCCGGGCGTTTTCTTTTTTCCAGTTCCCGCTCTGCTCCCGGCACCGCCAGCTCCGTAGCCGGAAAATAAAGCTGAAACCGGCTTCCCCGGCCCGGCTCACTGTCTGCCAGCACAAAGCCACCGTGATTGACCATGATATTTTTCACAACAGACAGTCCCAGACCCGTTCCCTTTCCTTTTGTGGTAAAAAACGGTTCAAAGATCTGCCTGAGCGTTTCCTGTGCCATGCCGCAGCCGGTATCGGAAATGATCACTTCCACATAATCCGTATCTGCCACCTCCCGGTACGCTCCCGGGATTTCATCCCGTATGATTCTTTTGGTTTCCACGGTCAGTGTCCCTCCCGTCTCCTCCATGGCCTGGCAGCCGTTGGAGAAAAGGTTGAGCAGGACCTGATGAATCTGGGTGGCACTTCCGTACACATTGGCTCCAGCCGCTTCCAGCTTTTCCCTGATCTCCACATCGGAAGGCTTCAGGAGCGCAATGGCCTTCAGCGCGTCTTCCGCCACTGCGTCAATATTCACAGGAGCGAAGACCGACGTCTCCATCTCTTTCCGGCTGAAGGGGAGGATCTGCTTTACGATCTCCTTTCCTCTCTCCCCGGCTTTATAAATTTCTTCAATATCGCCGTAATATTCATTGTCTTTTCCCAGACGCTCCATGAGGAATTCCGAATATCCCATAATGGGAGTGAGCAGATTGTTGAACTCATGCACAATCCCTCCGGCCAGCATGCCGATGGTCGTCAGCTTCTGATAATGGCGGATCTGTTCCTGACTCTGATGAAGTTCCTCCAGGGTCCGGTTCATGTCCCGCAGATACCTGGTCTCCATTTTCAGCTTCTGTCTTTCCCGCTGCTGGCCGTAGATCACCAGGCCTCCTGCCAGGAAAAGAAAGAAAATCGCAATGCTGAGCACGGCAAAATGGCGCAGGCTGTCTGTTTCCATATACAGGGCCTCCTGATAGGACATATTGGCTGACACATACCAGGACACTCCGTTCACATTCATTCTGGTAAAGGAGGTCAGCAGCTGCTCCGGAGGTACGATCCCTCCCGTATAATCCATATAAATAGCGCTTCCTTCCTCCTGGCTGTACTGAAGATCCAGCATATTTCTCAGATCCTCATATTTGGGCAGAGAACGGATTCCTTTCAGATCCCGTTCGTAGTTGAAGCGGAGCATGCGGTCTACCGGATGCATGATCACCGTGCCGTTCTCATCCTTTACCATAATATAGCCGTCCCCCTCCGGACTGAGCGGCTGCACATACTGACGGTAGATTTCATTCATATCCATAATGCTCACTACCGTTCCCAGATATCCCTGTCCTCCGTAAACATTATTGACCAGTGTTACCCCGTATTTTCCCCCTGAAATTCCCAGCAGTTCTCCGATCCCGCTCTTTCTTGCATCTCTGTACTGACTGAGGTTCAGATTTGCACCGTCATAACTTCCTATGAACGGATACTGATCATAATGGAAAATAGGGTTTCCGTCCCTGTCCAGCACATAAACACTGGCCAGCCCCTGATGGTGGGAAAGCATATAAGAAAAAATGTACTCTTTCATCACCGTGGCATCTCCGTTTTCGTAATACTCGGAAAACTGATCCTGAAAGCCCGGAGTCTGAGTCAGGATATCCATTTTCTGGAACTGCTCGGTGAAAAAAGACTGCAGGTTTCTGGAAACGGCGCGTGATACCACCAGCAGGCTTTCCTGACGCTCCTGCAGCACCAGTTTTGTATATGCGGAATAGGTGACCGTCATCAGCTAGGTCACCAGCAAGATCAGTCCGCTGATCAGAATCATGATCAGCCCTCTGCGTTTTTTCGCCAACCAGCTCATCTCTTCACCCTTTCCCTATGCCTTCTTTTCCTGTGTCAGTGCTTCCCCGGCCGCAGCTCAAAGCCGCAGAACGGGCAGCGGGATCCCGGAAACAGCGGATATTTCATATCCAGTTTCTTTCCGCATCCCGGACAGCGGTACATGGATTTTTCCAGCAGATAGGCTCCGAGAAGCATACACAGCGCTGCGGCCCATTTCCCGGCAGCAAAAAAGAAGATTCCCAGCAGTACAGCAATGATGCATATGGGCTTGACCGCCCTGAGCGACATTTTGATCTTGAATCTGCGATTATCCATAAAATAGTTCCCTCCACTCCAAAAGAGGGTGCCGCAGCAGGCTCCAACCGCCTGACTCTGCAGCATCCTCTTTCTGTTCTATCCGTCTTTGCGGATCATGTGTTTATTTGTTTTCTTTCTTTTTTGCGATCATCGGCTTTACAACAGGCCATACAAGAACCACTACGCAGACGATCAGCACGATTCCGGTTACCGGACGGGCTGCCAGGTTTGCAAATGCCGCAAACAGCGTATCACCTTCTGCAATAGTAACGGCGCGGCGCAGGTTGGATTCGCAGATCACGCCCAGCACAAGGCCCAGGATCATTGCAGAACTGTTGAACTTACATTTTGCAAACAGGAATCCGATCAGTCCGGATACCGCCATGAGGATGACATCCACTGCCGTATTCTTGGTTGCATACGCACCGATCGTGGCCATCATAATAATGGTCGGTCCCAGAATGCTGTAGGGGATCTTCAGGATCTGTACGAATACCTTTGCAATCACGATAGCTGCAAATACCATGATGATGTTGGACACAAACATGGAAGCAAAGGTAGCGGACAGGAACTGAGGCTGATCCACCAGAAGCAGCGGACCCATGGTAACACCCTTCAGTACCAGAGCGGACATCATGATCGCTGCAGCGTTACCTCCGGGGATACCAAGAGAAAGCAGGGGAACCATGGCGCCGCCGGTAGCAGCGTTGTTTCCGGTCTCAGGAGCTGCAATTCCGTCAAAACATCCGGTACCGAATTTCTCCGGATGCTTGGACAGCTTCTGCTCTGTGGAATAGCAGAGGAAAGAAGCAATGGTGGCACCTGCTCCGGGAAGGATTCCGATGATCGTACCCAGAACGGAGCATCTTGCCACAATCCATTTCACGGACAGGAACTCCTTCAGAGTCGGCAGCTTGGCGGACATGTTTCCGCTTCCGCCCACGGCCTGCAGCTTGGAAGGCTTTGCCGTCTGCTTCAGCACTTCTGTCACGGCGAAGAATCCGATCATAACCGGAATCATTTCAATACCGGAAGTAAGAAGTCTGGTACCGAAGGTCAGACGGGGCACTCCCAGCAGGGGATCCAGTCCGATACAGGCAAGCAGCAGGCCCAGCAGACCGGAGATGATGGTACGGCAGATATTGTCCGTCTCCAGGCTGGTCAGGATGGACAGACCCATGAAGGAGATGGCAAACAGCTCGGACGGACCGAAGCTCAGGGCCGCCTGTGTCAGCTGCGGGCTGAGTACCAGCATACATACGGCTGCGAACATACCGCCGATAGCGGAACATACCAGCTGCATGCCCAGTGCCTTACCTGCCTCACCTTTCTGGGCCATGGGATAGCCGTCGTAGGTAGTCGGCGCACTGGACGGAACGCCCGGGATCTTGAACAGGATTGCTGTCATACCGCCTCCGGTAATGGAAGCACAGTAAATTGCTACCAGGAAGGCAATCGCGCTTACCGCATCCATCTTATACGTAAACGGAATACCAAGAGTAACTGCCATGGTAGCAGATACGCCCGGAAGTGCGCCGAACAGCGTTCCCAGAAATACGGCAAAAACTATCAGAATAAACATGGTGGGCTGAAATACCACCGCTAATCCGCTGGTCAATAATTCCATACCTGCACCCCCTTAAAATGTCGGAACCAGGGATTCCACGAACAGAGCGAAGTTTCTCAGGAAGGAAACCTGGCCGCGCGGAAGCATAACTCCCAGGAATACGGAAAATCCTACATAAAGGATAATCGTGATCAGCAGTGACGTAACAACCAGCAGACCCACATTCCTCTGTCCCAGCAGAAAGCCGTACAGCATCAGGAATACAAAGCAGGTCACCATAAATCCGACCGGCTCATAGCAGAGAGCCATGATCACTACCAGTACCATGCCGATAAACAGTTTGCTTTTAAAGAAGCCTGCCACATCGGCCGGAAATGCATGAAATGCACTGACAATGTCCTCTTTTTTGTTCTTCTTGAAAAACTTGAAAATGTTGTAAATGATAGCAATGATCATCAGGATCAGAATTCCCTGAGGCCACTGCTCTGCTCCCAGCTCATTGACTGCGGAGGCCGGCATCGTAGCGCCTACATACCAGAAGCAGTAAAAGCTGAATCCCAGCAGCAATATGTTTACGATTAATTCAATTACCATACCCGAATCCCCTTACTGAATCAGTCCTGCACCTTTCAGATACTCTTCAAATGTTACATACTCTTCATCGATCAGTTTCTGGAAATCTGCACCGGTCTCATATCCCGTACGATCCAGATAGGAAGCGTTCTTTAAGAATTCCTGATATTCCGGTGTCTCCCAGGCTGCCTTTAAAGCCTTATCCATGGCTGCTACTGCATCTGCAGGGGTTCCCTTGCGGCAGAAAATACCTCTCCAGGTTCCGATATAGGAATCAATCCCCTTTTCACCGGTGCACTCGATATCCGGATAAGAAGACATTCTCTCTTCAGACAGAGCGATCAGCGGAACGATATCGCCGGAATCGATCAGGCCTTTGATCTCATCTGCGCCGGTAATATTGATGTGGATATGTCCTCCTGCCATAGCGGAGCTCAGCTCAGATCCGCTGGAGTAGCTGACGATCTTCACATAATCTTCCACTTCCGTGATATCGCAGCCCAGTGCTCCTGCCAGAGTCTGCTTCATTGCAACGGAGTCGGCTCCGGTAGCGGTCAGCATGCCGCAGCTCAGCTCCTGGGGATGGGCTTTTGCATACTCTACGAATTCGTCAAAGTTCGTATACTTTCCTTCCATGGCCTTTGCAGAAGAACCGATGATCAGGATGGAGTGTACCAGCTTGGATACGGGCTGGAACTCTTCTGCGAAGTCCATGGGGAGGATCTTCTGCAGATCCAGCATGATGATGGACTGTGTTCCAAGAACATAGGTATAACCGTCTGCCGGCTGCTTATACGCATAGTTGATACCGTTGGCTCCGCCGGCACCCTCTACGTTCACGATCTCTACCGGCTGTCCCAGCTGGTCTTCCAGCACGGTCTGCAGCGGTCTCAAGGTTCCGTCTGCACCGCCGCCTACGCCCCACGGACATACCAGAGTTACTTTTCTTTCCCACTTCCAGTTGTCCGGGTTTGCTGCTACGGTCTCACCGTCTGCAGCAGCGGTCTCTTCAGCAGCAGTTCCCCCTCCGCAGGCTGCCAGAGACAGTGCCATAACCGCAGATAAGGCCAGCGCCGCCAGCTTTTTCATGTTCTTTTTCATAAGATTCCCTCTCTTTCTTTTGTGCAGAAAGCACAATTTTTATTCTGCTTTTGATTATACTTTATTCACCTTAACCTAAGCCTCATATTACCTTAAATTTTTGTAAGGTTTGGATAAGTTACTGATTTTCCCACTTTTCCATGATATACTTGGGTACAGGTTGTCAAAAAGTTGAATTGCACAGAAAGAAGGTTCTTGAAATGGCAGAACACCAAACTATCCTGGTCGTGGATGACGATCCGGCCATCCGCCGCATTATCTGCCGCGTCCTCAGCAGTGAAGGTTTTTCCACGGAATCCGCATCAGGCGGACTGGAAGCTGTCCACATGGCGGAAAGTCAGTCCTATTCACTGATTATCCTGGATCTGATCATGGAAGATATGGACGGCTTTCAGGTCATCAGCTACCTGCGGGCTCACGGCATTCTCACTCCCGTGTTTGTTCTCAGCGGACGGCAGGCAGAAACCGACAAAGTGCTGGCTCTCGGCATCGGTGCCGACGACTATATCACCAAGCCCTTCAGTACTATGGTACTGTGCGCCAAGGTAAAGGCATGCCTGCGGCGGATCTCCCTGTCTGCTCCCTCCGCCCGGTCCGAACTTTCCGCCGGTCCGTTCCGATATGTCTGTGATGAAATGAAGCTTTATAAAAACGAGGAAGAGATTCCTCTTTCCAGCAAAGAAGCGCTGCTGATGAAATATTTCCTTAATAATGTAAACCGGATTCTCACCAAAGAACAGATCTATTCCAGCGTCTGGAATGACAGCATTATTGATGACAATACCATCATGGTCCATATCCGCCGTCTCCGCATGAAGATCGAGGACGATCCCAATCATCCCACCTATCTGAAAACCATAAGGGGAATCGGCTATCAGATGACCATCCGGGATGTGTCTCCATCCGCATAGCAGAAAGAAATAAAAAGGAGACAGTTTCAACTGTCTCCGAACATGTTCCGGTCTGGCCTTGTCTCAGCAGGTGGTACTTCCCTATTTCGTGCTGAGATATTTTTCGATCTCACTGATCGCCATCTCTTCATCCTTGCCGTCCGCACTGATGGTGATCTCCTCACCGCTGTCCAGACCAAGGGTCATCATTCCCATAATGCTTTTCGCATTAAAGCGGGCTCCGTCATTCTCCACATAGATGCTGCTTTCAAACTGGCTTGCAATCTGCACCAGCATAGCTACCGGCCGCGCTTCAAGTCCTGATGCGAGTTCAATCTTGATCGTCTTTTTCGTCATACATAATCCTCCTCATTCCATGGAAACCTGCGTTTCCGGAGCCTGCTCCCTCAGTTTTTCCGCTATCTCACTGAGGCGGCGGAGTCTGTGATTGACGCCAGACTTCCCCACAGGCGGGTCAAGAGCTTCCCCAAGCTCCTTTAGTGTTGCATCCGGCTTCAACAGCCTTGCCTGGGCCATCTGCTCCAGATTCTCAGGAAGACTCTCAAAGCCAATTGTATCACGGATATACTCTATATCCCTTATCTGCTTTACGGAAGCAGCCACCGTCTTGTTGATGTTGGCAGTTTCACAGTTCACCTGACGGTTGACACTGTTTCTCATCTCTTTCAGAATCCGGATATTTTCCAGTTCCATGAGAGATACGGGTGCTTCCATGACATTGAGAATATCCACAATCTGACTGCCCTCTTTGATATATACCACATAATACCTTTTGCGCATAACGATCTTGGCATCCAGTCCGAAGGTTCCGATAATGTCCTTCAGCTGCCTGGCCTTCGCTTCCGCAGTGCAGACAATCTCAAAATGATAAAACCGCTCCGGATCGCTGATGGAACCCGCTGCCAGAAATGCGCCTCTGAGAAATGCCCGGCGGCAGCAGGCCTGCTGAATCACCACATTTCTCATAACCGACATGTCTTCCGCGATCTCTCCATCCCCGTTCAGCAGCTTGGTCGCCTGAAGAACCCGGTAAGCATCTTCATGTTCTCTGACAATCACTGTATAGACGGGGTTTTTCTTCAGGTATCCATTACAACGTATGGAAACATCCGTAACTATATTAAATGTTTTTTTCAATAATGTAAAGTACTTTCTTGCAACTGCCAGATTTTCCGTATGGATTTTCATACAGTACCGGTCCTGAGCGGATATCTGAATCCGGCCGCAAAGGCTTATAATCGCCGCAATTTCCGCAATCTGGCAGTGTCTGGCGGGACTGATCCGCCTGGAAAGCTCCTCTTTCACTCTGGAAGAAAATGACATCGCTCACCTCAGCCTATCCGTTTGTTGTCCTTTTCAATATCTCTGTGCTCCAGTTTCAGCCCCAGCTCACTTTTCTGTGCCAGGCGGCTGTAAAGGGCCTTTGCCACCGTCACGGAACGGTGCTTGCCCCCGGTACAGCCCACCGCCACCACCAGCTGGTTTTTTCCTTCCTTGATGTAATTGGGGATCAGGAATTCCATCATATCATAAAGTTTCTCCAGAAAAATCCCGCAGGTTCCTCCCTGCATGACAAATTTCTGGACTTCTTCCGTTTCTCCCGTCTTATATTTCAGATCATCCTCATAATAAGGGTTCGGAAGGAAGCGCACATCGAAAACCAGATCGGCGTCCGCCGGGATCCCGTACTTGAATCCGAAGGACAATATGGTCACAAACAGATTCTCGTACTTTTTTCCGCCCGAAAAAATTCTGGCCAGCTCCTCCCGCAGCTCTCTTGTCAGCAGGGTACTGGTATCCAGAATATAATCCGCCTGCTTTTTCAGAAATGCCACCTTTTCCCGTTCTCTGGCGATTCCTCTGTCCAGCCGGCCGTTTCCGGCCAGAGGGTGGCTTCTTCTTGTCTCCTTGTACCTTTTAATCAGTACGTCGTCTGCTGCATCCAGAAAGAGAATCTCACAGGGGATCTGCCGCTGTTTCCAGCGGTCCAGGATCTCCTGCAGCTGGGGAAACTCATCCCCGCTGCGGATATCCACTCCCATAGCCACATGTTCCGGTTCCCCTTTGTTTTCTCTCAGCAGATCGGCAAATTTTTCCATCAGGGGAACCGGCATATTATCCACGCAGTAATAGCCAAGATCCTCAAACATTTTCAAAGCCACGGTCTTTCCCGCCCCTGACATTCCTGTTATGATCACCAGTCTCATGACCGCATTCCTTCCTCCGGATCCTCAAATTCTCCCAGCAGGCGTACCTCAAGCTCCATGGAAACGCCGAACTGTTCTTTCACCTTTTCCTGCACATCGCGGCACAGCTGCAGAATCTGTCCCGGCGTGGCGTGGCCCCGGTTGATCACAAACCCGCAGTGTTTTTCTGATACCTGGGCATCTCCGACCCGGTAGCCTCGCAGTCCCGCATCCTGGATCAGTTTTCCTGCAAAATACCCCTCCGGCCGTTTAAAGGTGCTTCCGGCACTTGGATATTCCAGAGGCTGTTTTTCCTTTCTTCTTGCTGCAAGATCATCCATCCTGGCCCGGATCTCCTCCCGGTTTCCGGGCTGCAGCTCCAGTTCCGCCTCCAGCACGATCCATCCCTGTTCCGGAATGGCGCTTCTCCGGTACCCCAGCTCCAGTTCCTCTGCAGAGATCTCCCGGACCGTTCCTTCCCGGTCCATGATCCTGACTCCGCGAACAATATCTTTCATCTCAAAGCCATACGCTCCCGCGTTCATCACAAGAGCTCCTCCCAGGCTTCCGGGAATTCCTGCAGCCGCTTCCATTCCCGCAAGAGATCGTTTCCAGGATTCCGCAGCCAGCCTGGAAAGCAGGATTCCCGCTCCCGCACGGACTCTGTTTCCGTCAAAACGGCTGAAATCCCAGGCTTCTCCCATACGGATCACCGCACCGTGATATCCCAGATCTCCTACCAGAAGGTTGCTGCCGTTTCCAAGAATATAAAACGGAATGCCGTGGCGGGCGCAGGCATTCACCGCTCCCGCCAGTTCTTCCTCCCCTGCAGGGGTAACAAAATAGTCCGCTTTTCCTCCGGCTCGAAAGGTAACGTGATTTCCCATAGGCTCCATGGTCTTCACCCTTTCTGTTCCCACGGCCCGGATCAGTTCCTCCAAAAATCGTTCCATAATTCTCCTTCTGGCCCTTTCCGTCAGTTCGTACGGGCAAAATTAGCCTGTACTCTGCGGTAAAGCTCCTGCGCCGCATTATATCCCATCTTTTTCTGCCGGTAGTTAACGGAAGCAGACTCTACAATGATCGCCAGATTCCGGCCCGGACGGATGGGAATGGAATGGCAGACCACCCGGTTCCCCAGAAATTCCGTATACTGATCCTCCAGACCCAGCCGGTCATACTCTTTATCCTTATCCCAGTCCTCCAGCTTGATGACCATATCGATCTGCTGGGTATCCTTCACGCTCTCCACGCCGAACAGGGCCTTTACATCAATGATACCGATTCCTCTCAGCTCAATGAAATGTTTGGTAATATCCGGAGCAGAGCCGATAAGCGTATCGTCGCTGACCTTCCGGATCTCCACCACATCGTCTGTTACCAGACGGTGTCCCCGCTTGATCAGCTCCAGAGCCGCCTCACTTTTTCCGATTCCGCTCTCTCCCATGATCAGGACGCCTTCTCCGAATACATCCACCAGCACACCGTGAATGCTGATCATAGGAGCCAGTTTCACTTTCAGCCAGCGGATCACTTCTGCCATCAGATCTGAAGTCGCCTTCTCGGATACCAGACAGGGCACGCCGTAATAATTGCAGATGGTAGTCATTTCCTCATCAGGCATCATTCCCCTGCTGTACAGGATGCATGGAATCTTGCTGGAAACCAGCTGCTCATACCTCTTTACCTTGATCTCATGCTCCATGGTGGAAATATAAGCCTGCTCCACATATCCGATGATCTGCACCCGTTCATTGTCAAAATGGTCAAAAAATCCCGCCAGCTGAAGGGCCGGACGGTTTACCTCCGGATGGGTAAGAACGGTATTGTCCGTATCGATCCCGGGGGTGATATTTTTCAGCTGGAATTTCTGTATCAATTCCGTAATCGTAACTCCTTGCATATGGCCTCCTCCTTTATCCGCGCTTATCTGTGTCTTATCCTATCATAAATTCCTGCAGTTGTCATTACGGAAACATTCAGTGGAAAAAATTCCAGACGCTTTCCGCCGCACGCCGGTTCATGCCAGGAACCTGACTCAGCGTCTCCACGTCTGCCTCCTTCACTGCCTCCACAGATTTGAAATGCCGCATCAGCGCCTTTCTCCTTGTGGCTCCGATTCCTTCTATATCATCCAGCACGGAGCGAACCTGGCCTTTGCTCCTCAGGCTTCTGTGGTATTCAATGGCAAAGCGATGGGCTTCATCCTGGATCCTGGTGATCAGCTGGAACCCTTCTGAATGCCGGTCAATGGGAATCTCTTCATTATGATAATACAGTCCTCTGGTCCGGTGATTCTCATCTTTCACCATTCCGCATACAGGAATCTGAAGCCCCAGTTCCTCCAGAACCTCCAGGGCTACGTTGACCTGGCCTTTTCCTCCGTCCATCATGATCAGATCGGGGAAGCGGGTAAAGCTGCCGTACTCGGCTTCCACTCCCTGTTCCCGAAACTTTTCATGTTCCTCCAGGCCGTGAGTAAAACGCCGCATGAGGACCTCCCGCATGGAAGCATAATCGTTGGCTCCCTTCACCCACTTGATCCTGAACTTTCGATAATCATTCCTTTTCGGGCGGCCGTCCTCGTAGACCACCATGGATCCTACCGAGTCAAATCCGCTGATGTTGGAGATATCATATGCCTCTATCCGCCGTACCCAGTTCAGTCCCAGCCAGTCCCCGATCTGGTTCATGGCTCCGATCGTCCGAAGCTCTTCCCGTTTGATCTTTTCTCTGTCCTGTTCCAGCACCATAGCTGCATTTTTCTGGGCCAGCTCCACCAGCCGTTCCTTTTCCCCCTTTTTGGGTACGGTTATGTGAACTTTATGGCCCTTCTTTACCGACAGCCACTGGCCGATCGTCTCTTCTTCCTCCAGTTCCTCCTGAACCCACAGCTCTCTGGGTACAAAGGGCGCTCCGGAATAGAACTGCTTCACAAAACAGGTCAGAATCTGGGATACCGTTTCCTCCACATCCGTACGCAGATGGAAGTGCTCTCTTCCGATCAGTTTGCCCTCCCGGATAAAGAACACCTGCACTACCGCATCCTCTCCGTCCCGGGCCATGGCAATCACATCCCGGTCGTCCATGGAACTGCTGGTGATCTTCTGCTTCTGGGCCACTTTCTTCACACTGTTCAGAAGATCTCTGTACTCAATGGCCTTCTCATAGTCCATGGCATCCGAAGCGTCCATCATATCTTTTTCCAGCCGCTTCAGGATCCTGTCATATTTTCCGTTCAGAAATTCCACCGCCTGCTCCACATTTTCTCTGTAGGCTTCCTGGCTGATATAACCCTGGCACGGGGCATCGCACTGCTTGATATGATAATTCAGACACGGCCTTTCCTTGCCTGTATCTTTCGGAAGCGACCGGCTGCAGGTGCGGATCCTGTAAAGCTTATGGATCAGATCAATGGTATCCTTTACGGCTCCCGCACTGGTATAGGGTCCGAAATACCGGCTCTTGTCCTTTTTCATCTGTCTGGAGAAAAGCACCCGAGGAAAAGGTTCTCCGACTGTCACTTTTATATAAGGATAGGATTTGTCATCCTTGAGCATGGTATTGTATCGGGGCCGGTATTCCTTGATCAGATTGCATTCGAGAACCAGAGCCTCCAGTTCGGAGTCCGTGATGATATACTCAAATCTGGCAATCCGGGATACCATCTGTTCGATCTTGGCCGTTTTGTTCCGGCTGCTCTGAAAATACTGACGCACCCGGTTCTTCAGACTGACAGCCTTTCCCACATAGATGATCTCATCCCTGGCATCATGCATCAGATACACTCCCGGCTGAGCCGGAAGTTTTTTCAGTTCTTCCTCAATATTGAACATGACTACCTCCTCAGCCGGTTTCCGTCATATTTCATCTGAGTTTCCAGCCAGCGCTTCAGCCCGTAAAGCAGTTCCTCCCTGCCTCCGCCTCCGCAGGGAATCTCCATTCCCCCACAGATAATCTCCAGGGTCTCCTCCGTGAGAAGTTCTCCTTCCCGGTCCAGAAGCTTCCATTTTCCCTCAAGGCTCTCTTCATCGAAAAACCGAAGAATGAAGTTGTCTCCCGCCGGTGTATCTGCGCAGGCCTCTTCCCCGCCGCACCGTTCTTCTGCCGGAGAATCCGTTTTCTCATCTGTCTCCGCCAGAGATGACTTGTCCACCCATTCAAATCTGTATTCCTGCGAAGCATCCGGATATTTTTCTCTGTCCACCGGACTGAGGAACATGGAAAGCGGTCTGGCAAATACGCGGAAATCTCCGTACAGAGCCTGGTAGACCACCAGTTCCTCCCCCGTTTCCGTGTGCTCCGCCACCGCAATGATCTGATACAGTTTATTCTTGAAATGCCGGTAACATTCTCCCGGCGCAGGCTTTCTTCTGGACTCTGTCAATGTTTTTCTCCTCCTGTCAATCCATCTGCATCTGAGGGATCACTGTCGGGCATCCCCCTTCTTCCTCTGATCTGGGGAACCGGCCGGGGAAACGTGATCCGGAAGTTCCGGCATGCTTTCCAGTTCCGGGGCCGGCCCGGAGCTGGCTCCTGCAGAAAAGAAATCGCTGTTTTCCTCCGGAGTTCCCGTTCCGTTCTCTCCCGGAGCAGAAGCTGCACGTTCCGCAGATCTCTCTCTGGCCTGGGCAATGGATTCCCGTTCCTCCCTGGCTTCTTCCTGCCCCTTCAGCCCATCCCAGGTGTAGCTGCAGGCAGCAGACCAAAGCATCCATTCGTCATATCCGGCATCATAGGTAGCCTGAATCTGTGCACGGATCTCCTCCGGTCCGTATTCAATGTGATTTTTCAGATACGATGCGGTAAAATCCTGGAGCCAGGGACGGACTGCAGCCAGTTTCCTGCCTTCCTGTTCATAGGCTGTCAGTTCCCGCACCGATCCCTGCAGCGCTGCCAGCACGGTTGCATACGGCTCGGTATCCGGATGGTCAATGCCGAAATTCCCGTCTCCGTAATGGGAAGGATAGATCATGGGACAGATGTAATCCAGATGTCCGGCCATCTCTCCGTAAATCTGTCCCACAGACTGTGCATCGATCTCACTTCCGATGATCGCTCCGAACACATCCGCTGACACAAAAATCCCCTGAGGAGACAGCCTGTCATAGGCATAAGCCGTAAACTCTGTGATCACATCCGTTTTTGAGCGGCCCATGGTATCCGCCTCATCGAATACCACATCCCCCACTCCCTTTTCCGTACAGAAACGGATGTAATCAAACTGTACCTCATCAAATCCCATATCGGCTGCCTGAGTTCCGATTTCCACCAGATAATCCCAGACCTCTTTTTTATAGGGGTTGATCCACGCCAGACCGGAGCGGTCTCTGAATACGGATCCGTCAGACAGTTTCAGACACCATTCCGGTTTCTTCTCTGCCAGCCACGGATCCCGGAACGCAACGACCCGGGCAATCACGTAAAGTCCGTGCTCCTCTTTCAGTTCCCGGATCAGTTCCCGCATATCCGCCACATAAGATTTGCTTGCCTCCGTTTCCGTTACAATGGGAGAATCCATCGGGCAGGTCACCCGCCCGTTATCGTCCTTCAGATCGATAACAACTGCATTCAGCTCCGATCCGTCCACTCTGGAAAGGATCTTATCCATCATCTCCCTGTTTCCTGCAGCCGGGGCGCTGAGATAAATCCCCTTTACCTGAACCGGTTCCCTGTCCGTTTCCTTTGCTGCAGCAGTTTCCGCCTGCGGACTGCTTTCAGCCGCCAGCTCCTCTCCCCCGGCAGCTGCCGGTGCCAGCTCCGCTGTCTCCTCCGACGGAGAAACAGTCTCCTCCGGCGCCTCATACCGCCTGCAGCCGGCGAGCGCCAGCAAGCAGATCCCCAATAACAGCCACTTCCTCATCGTTTCCACCTTTCCGTACTCTGATCCTGTACCGCCTGATCTTCCGCCTCTGAATATTCAGAATCTCCTATTTTGCCAGGATCTCATATCCGTTTTCCGTGACCAGGACCGTATATTCCCACTGGGCAGACAGGCTTCCGTCCTCTGTCCATACCGTCCAGCCGTCATCCTCATCAATAAACCAGTCGCTTTCCCCGCTGTTGATCATAGGTTCAATGGTGAAGATCATTCCCGGTTCCAGCTTCGGTCCCCGCCCCCGCCTTTTAATATGAAAAACCAGCGGAGATTCATGAAAATCCAGTCCCACTCCGTGTCCGCAGATATCCGGCACTACGGAAAAGCCGTTTTTTTCCGCATGCTCCTGGATGATCGCCCCGATCTCATTCAGATATCCTCCCGGATGCACCGCCTTCAGGCTCAGCTCCAGACATTCCTTTGTCACATCCACCAGCTTTCTCGCTTCCGGACTGACAGATCCGATGCAGTACATCCTGGACGCATCTGCATAATAGCCATCTACAATCGTAGTCACATCCACATTGATAATGTCCCCGTCTGCAAGAATCACATCCTCCGACGGAATTCCGTGGCATACGATATCATTGACAGACGTACAGACACTTTTGGGAAATCCCTCAAAATTCAGAGGTGCCGGCACTCCTCCCAGCTCCAGGGTCTTCTGATGAACGGTACGGTTAATATCCTCTGTGGAAATTCCTTCCCGGATCATGGCATCCACTGCATCCAGCACCATTGTATTGATCTCTCCGGCCCGGCGGATCTTTTCCACCTGAGCTGCCGTTTTGATAATCGGTTTCATATCTTTTCCTCTTCCTTTCTGTCCGCTGCAATGTCACCGCTTCATGGCACGGATTCTGTTCTTCGTTTCCCTGTCCACACGGAGGGATTCCGTGATCTTCTGCAGCGCTTTATTATAAGTCCAGTCATCCAGCCGGTTCTCCTTCAGATACTCCCAGGCAAGCTCCGGGAGCTTTACAAAAAATACAGAAACGGCCCATGCCTCCGCCATCCGCACATAGTAATCCTCACTGCTGATCCCATCCAGCAGAGAAAAAATCTCCCCCGCATATTCCTCTCTGCAGTAGTGAGACAGCGCCATGACTACCGCAAAGCGCAGCTCATACTCCCGGCTGCTCCGGAAATACGGTCTGACAAACTGCCATACCTGGCTGCTCAGCTTTCCGTCCGCCGCCTTATAAGAACCGCAGAACACATCACAGACTGCCCAGTTATCAATTTTAGGAACAAATTCCGCCGTTCTGGCAAACAGCTCTTCCGGTTCCATTTTCCGCCATGCTCCGGCCAGTACCAATCCCTGAAGCTGTCTCTCTTCATAGGTTCCCTCAGACGCCCGGTCCAGAAATCCCCTCCAGTCGGAGGCCAGGATCTCCTTAGCCAGCTTCCGCAGAACCGGTATCCGTACTCCCAGAATATCTGTCACTCCAGGCAGCAGGCTTCCATGAAAAGCCGCATACTCCGGCTCCGCCAGCTCCTGCAGCCTCTTTTTGATCTCCATCTGCTTCTCTCCCCCGTACCGTTCTGATATGGCTGTAATGTTCCCATTATAACATAAATTCTCAGATTTTCAAATTTCTCATTTTTCCATTGCTCTCCCCGCAGCTGTTATGTTATATTATTACTTTATGAGCACTTATTAATTTACCATAGATGGAGGCAGGATATGCGAATTGGATTTGACAATGAAAAGTATTTGAAA
>CALWRQ010000016.1 GCA_944383965.1 uncultured Lachnospiraceae bacterium | reverse complement strand
CCATGGAAAGAGAAGCTCTGGAAGCGGTGCTGGATGAGCTCGCCTATGGAGCAGCTTACGGAGATGTGCTCCGGGCAAAAGGCATGGTGCCGTCTGCTGACGGAGAGTGGTTCTACTTTGACCTTGTTCCGGAAGAGTATGAGATCCGTACAGGGAACCCGGCATATACGGGCAAGGTATGCGTGATCGGAGCGAACCTGAAGGAAGAGGATCTGGAAAAGGCGTTTGCCAGGAGTTGATGAATTATGGGACCGATGATAGAGGATGATATTATGCCTGTATTTCTGATCAATGGTTTTCTGGAGGCAGGAAAGACTGCGTTTCTTACCTTTACCATGGGTCAGGATTACTTTCAGACGGAGGGAAAGACCCTGCTGATCGTCTGTGAAGAGGGAGATACGGAGTATGATGAAGAGCTTTTAAAAGAGACGGGAACGGCCGTCGTCTATATGGATGATATTTCCCAGATGACGCCGGAACGCCTGACGGAGCTGGAACTTCTGTACAATCCGGAAAGAGTGCTTATTGAATGGAACGGAATGTGGAATCAGGATGACCTGCGGATTCCTGAGGACTGGACGATCTATCAGCAGATCACCATTGTGGACGGATCGACCATAGACCTGTACCTGAAGAACATGAAGCCTCTGTTCGGGGCCATGCTCAGAAATACAGAGCTGGTGATTGTAAACCGCTGCGACGGCATTTCGGAGGAACAGCTGGGGATCTACAGAAGGACTCTGAAAGCCATGGGACGGCAGGCGGATATTGTATTTGAAACGTCTGAAGGAGAAGTGGAGCCGGAGCTTACAGAGGAAGATCTTCCCTACGATATGAAAGCGGATGTGATCAGAATCGCCCCGGAGCATTACGGAATCTGGTATATTGACTGCATGGACAACCCGGAGAGATATACAGGCCGGGTGGTGGAATTTACGGCGATGGTTATGAAGTCTCCGGAATTCCCCAAGAACTATTTTGTACCCGGACGGATGGCCATGACCTGCTGTGAGGCAGATATGGCGTTTCTGGGCTTTATCTGCAAGGCCAGGGAAGCCAGACTGCTGGAAAACCGTCAGTGGGTGAAAGTGCGGGCCAAGGTAGCCCTGGAATACTGGAAAGATTACGGAGGAGAAGGACCGGTGCTTTACGCAGAGTCCGTCACCCCTGACCAGGAAATCAAAGACGTGGTTCAGTTCTGACAGAAAAACAAAAAAGACTCCCGCCGCCCCGGCATGTTCCGGAGACGACGGGAGTCTTTCCGTACAGGATCAGTTCATATTTGCAAAGCGCTCCACAGCTTTTGTAAAACTGGCAATGGTCTGATCGGCATCTCCGTGTTCGATGCCGTCCCGTACACAGTGTTTGATATGCCCTTCCAGTACCACCTGTCCGGCCCGGTGAAGAGCAGATTTTGCAGCATTGATCTGGGAAAGGATGTCTTCGCAGGGAACATCCTCGTCGATCATCCGGTCGATGGCCTGCACCTGGCCGATGATCTTTTTCAGCCTGCGGTGAAGGTTTGCGGAATCCATACATTGTCTCATGTCAGTCACATCTCCTTGTTCAGAAAAAATAATGGGCGGTCTGCTCAGGAAAACAGATCGGCAGCAGACGGATAGGAAAGGCTCTCATCACAGTCCAGATCCAGAAGGCAGAGATGGAAAATGGCTTCCCCCATTTCCGGAGTTACTTTCGGAGGAAGTCCTCTCATCCGGGATTTCTTCAGAATCTGGGTCATGGTAAGGCCGGAATCCTCCAGAAGGGCCTGCTTCAGGACCAGATAGAAGAACAGCAGGTTCTTCTGATCTGCGGCAGGGCAGATCTCTTTCAGAATACCGGAGATCTTCTGCTTCTGGGGATCTCCAAAGGGAAACATCCGCGCGGCATAGGCGGCATCCTGAGCCCTTCTCTCTTCTGCTGTATAAAAATTAAAACCAAGAATATTGATCATAGCGCAAACTCCTTTTTTCACAGTTTAACACAATTTCTTCCGATTTGACAGAAGAAATTTCCAGGGGTTATAATGTTTCACGGAAAGAGAGGGCGATCCATGGTATACAAATGTGAAAATCCGGGCTGCCAGGCGGTGGTTGAGACAGAAACGGGGAAAAAGAGCCGACCCGTATCCTGCAGGGAGTGCGGAGCTCCCATGAAGGAGATAAAAGAAGAAGAACTTACCGGCCGTGACTGGTCCATGCTGGGAGGATACTGGATGAGCCGCAGAGGGAAAGAGGAAAGGATTCTGCTCTGCTACCGGAAGGCTGCGTGGAAAGGAGATCCCTGGGGAATTTGCAACTTGGGATGGTGTATGGAGGCCGGAATCGGTACGGAACCGGACCCCAGGCAGGCGGTCTGGCTGTATGAGCAGGCAGCAGAGATGGGATATGTGCCGGCTCTCTGCAATCTGGGCGTCTGCTGGCAGGAGGGGATCGGTGTTCCGAGAGATGTGGACCGGGCAGTGGAATATCTGTCTGAGGCGGCAGAATGCGGTTTCCCCAGGGCTCAGGTGCTCCTGGCCTGCTGCTATGAAGAGGGAGAAGGGGTCAATGAAGATGAGAAGGAAGCCTTCCGGCTGATGGAGGCGGCTGCCTGGCAATGTGATCCCAACGGGCAGAGAGAACTGGGACGCTACTACGAATATGGAATCGGAACGGAGAAGAATGAGAAACTGGCTGCCGCCTGGTATGAGAAATCAGCGGCTCAGGGAAATGGGGAAGCTCTGTGCAATCTGGCTTACTGCAGGGAAACCGGAATCGGTATGGAGCCGGACAGAAAAAGAGCGCTGGAGCTTTACCGCAGTGCGGCTGCAGCAGGAAGCTGCCGCGCCATGATCAATTTCTATTCCATGGTCAATCAGAAGGGAAGCCTGCGGGAAAAGAAAGAAGGGCTTGTTCTGCTGGAACAGGCTGCGGAAAAGGGTTATGCACCGGCTCAGTGGAGACTGGGCTGTCACTATTATTATCAGGACGGAAAGCCGGATCTGGCGATGCGGGCAGTGGAACTGTTCCGTGCGGCAGCGGCCCAGGAGGATTCTACCGGCTGCTATCAGCTGGGACGGGCATACTGGGAAGGCAAGGGAGTGGAGCAGAACCAGGAGCTGGCGTTCTGGTGGTTTATGATGTCTGCAGAAATGGGAGACAGAGACGGTCAGTTCTTTGTGGCCTATGCTTACGAAAACGGCTGTGGAGCAGAGAAAAATCTTAAGGAAGCGGCAAAGTGGTACGAAAAAGCAGCAGATGGCGGAGACCTGTCGTCCATGGTGAACCTGGCCATTCTGTACAGGCAGGGCGGTGAGGGAATCGATCAGAATTTCGAACAGGCTGTCCGGTACTTTTCCATGGCGGCTCAGCTGGGAGACAGCCGGGCCGAGAATGCCCTGGGAAATATGTACGAAAGGGGCATGGGAGTGAAACAGGACCGGGAAAAAGCTTTTGAATACTATTCCAGGGCAGCTGCAGCAGGAGATGCCAGAGGCCAGAATAATATGGGAATATGCTGGGAAAACGGACTGGGGACAGAACGGGATGAGAAAAAGGCAGCGGCCTGCTTTCGGCAGTCAGCGGAACAGGAAAATGTGGAAGGAATGACCAATCTGGGAAGGTGCCTTATAACGGGAACGGGGTGCCGGAAAAATCTCAGAACGGCCAGACAGTGGCTGAGTCGTGCAGTCGGGCTGGGCGGGATCGGCGCCTGCGTCCTGCTGGCAGAACTGACGGAAAAGGGACTGGGAGGCAGCAGGGATGAAAGAGAGGCATTCCGATTGATGAAACGGGCTGCGGAGGCCGGAAGCGTCTATGCGCAGGAGAAGCTGGCTCTTTACTGGGAGGAAGGCACAGGTGTACAGAAAAACCTGAAAGAGGCGGTCCGCTGGCACCGGGCAGCCGCAGGGCAGGGAGACGGGGAAGCCATGGCAAATCTGGCCTGGGCTTATCAGTTCGGACTGGGAACAGAAAGGAATCTGGAGGAAGCAGTCCGCCTGTATCGCCTTGCCCTGAAGGCGGATGAGGAGATTCCGGTTTACGGTTATCTTGGAGAACTCTGCGCCTGTGGAAAAGGAACGGAACGGGATAGGACGGAGGCGCTGAATCTGTACCGGATCGGTGCGGTCAAAGGAGACGGGGTGGCCTGCCTGAATCTGGGAAGACTTTACGAACGGGGGGATGGAGTGCGGAAAAATCCGGGAAAAGCGCTGGAGCTGTACCGCCGTGCAGGCGGGGCCGGATATGAGGCAGTGGCCAGGTGCTTTCGCCTGGGAAAAGGAACGGAAAAAAATGGGAAGGAAGCAGTGCGCTGGTACAGAAAAGCAGCAGAGGAAGGCGGGCTGGCAGGAATGCTGTGGCTGGCACGGATGCATCTCGAAGGCGCAGGAGTGAGAAAAAACCGTTCCAGGGCGGAGGAACTCTGCCGCCAGGCGGTCCGGGCCGGAGCAGGAGACCGGGGCTACCGGTTTCAAAGACTCTTGGGAGACCGGGAAGAAATGAAGGAGGTTCTGAAAGAACTGGAAGCAGCGATGGAGGATCAGGAGCTGAAAAAGGGCCTGAAAAGGCTGCGTCTGCGTCTGTCGCGGGAGATATAAGAAAAGGCGGGAGGTCTATCTCTGTGATAAACCTCCTGCCTTTTTCGTCTGTCGGTCAGAATCAGGATGACTGGGACATGGGAGGAACCGGTACGGGACGGCTCCGGTCAAATACCTCTTCCACATCCATAAGATCTTCCAGATAGGTTTTTACAGGCCCGGATTCCGGAAGATCGTAATACATCCGGTATCCGTCCAGATTTCTCCGGCCCTGGCGCATATGGTCTTCACCCAGCTGCACCCAGTACTGCCTGGAGTCCACGTTGCAGAAATAGCGGAACCCCTTTTCGTGAAGATAGGCAAACCGTTCATTATCCATTGTATAGGGGTGCCAGTCACCGATTTCCGCTCCAAAGGGGTAGAGGATGATATCCGTAGGGCCGATCAGAGATTCCACCTGGTCTTCCCATTTGTCCGTATCGGTCACAAATTCCTCATAGGTGATGGCGCCCAGATTGCGGTGCCCCCAGCTGTGGCTGGCCAGCTCCCAGCCGTTGTCCCGGAGGCACTGAGCCAGCTGGCGTACGGTTTCCCGATCCTGCTCCAGATTGGGGTTGACTCCCTCATAAGCAGCATCTGTCCGGTATCCCATAACGCCGTTGTAGCCGGTGAAGGCAATAATGGCCCGGGCTCCTTTATAGGAGAAGTCCGGGTGCTCCTGAATGAAATCCTCCAAAAGAGGGATCAGATCATAGGATCCGGTGACCGTGGTTCCATCCTCCAGATCCATTTCACAGGTGGGCTTTCCGTCTTCTCCGATGACCAGACGGCTGGCAAAGCCGTCTCCCTCCATATACTCATAATAGCACACATCATCCTGGGACATGACGAAGGGCTTTTTCCCTTCCGGGAGCATAATATCTCCTTCCACAAATACGGCGTTGCCGTTTTCATCGATTTCCTCATGGGCCATATCGTGAATGCGCACCAGTACGTAGCCCCGCTCATACATGGATTGGAGAATCCGGAGGAACTCGTCTTTTGTGGTCATCATCTGATTGTAGCCGTCCTGACGGGAATCACCGTCGAAGGCTTTGGAAGTATCCATGATCAGAGTATGAAAAAATACATGGGTAACTTCGGAGATATCTGCCCGAACCAGAGTGGACTTGGTCGCTTCGTATCCGGCAATGGCTTCCGCCGCTTTGGGATCTGCCGCATATTCGCTCTGGGAAAGAAGCTGAATGGCAGCATCATAATCATAGCCTGCTGCCAGCCGGTCGGCATCATAGATCACCGCATCCACGCCTGTGAGCGGCTCGGCGGTCTCTTCCGTCGGGTCTGCCCCTTCATCTGAGAAGAAAAGATGTTCCGGAGGGGTTTCCGGACCGGAGGAAACGGCAGGGGCAAGATAATAGCTGTAAAAATCATTTATAAGATAGATGCTTCCGCCAATGATGAAGGCTGAAAGAAAAATAACGGCCGTCATGGGAAGAAAACGGGAGACCTCCCGGAACTTCCGGCGGAAAAAACGTTTTCGATAATCTCTTTTACTCATATTTTGCAAATCTCTCCAAATCATAAAAGGGAATCACAGCGGTCCGGCAGAAGACCTGCCAAGTGTTCCTATTATAACATAAACAGAATGGGATGTCATAGGAAGAGAAGGGTTTTTTTCTTACATTTTTTGGAAGGCGGAAGATATACTGGTAATATAGAAAAAAGACAGGAGAAAGTATGAAGCGGATACTGGCGTTTTTTATTACGGCGGCATTAACGGCAGCAGCGGCCGTTCCGGCGGATGCATCCCGGCCGGATCTGGAAACCGGAGGAGAGCTTCTGACTGCAGAGACAGCGGCAGAAGCACAGGGACAGATTTCAGGCGGTCCGGAGATAACGGCCCCCAGTGCCATTCTGATGGAAGCCTCTACCGGACAGGTGATCTGTGAAAAGGGAGCGGATGAACAGAGGAGCCCGGCCAGCATCACAAAGATCATGACGCTGATTCTGATTTTTGATGCAATCAGATCGGGAAAAATATCCATGGAGGATCAGGTGGTCACCAGCGCGCACGCCAAATCCATGGGAGGATCCCAGGTCTTTCTGGAAGAGGGAGAGAAACAGACGGTGGAGACTCTGATCAAATGTATTGTGATCGCATCGGGGAATGATGCCTCCGTGGCAATGGCGGAGTATATTGCGGGCAGCGAGGAAACATTTGTGGAAATGATGAATGAGAGAGCAGCCGGTCTGGGGATGACGGGAACTCATTTTACGGATTGCTGCGGTCTGACGGAAGACCCGGCTCACCGGACGACGGCCAGGGATATTGCCATTATGTCCAGAGAGCTGATCAATACCTACCCGGAGATCCATAAGTACTCCACCATCTGGATGGATACCATCACTCATGAGACAAAGCAGGGATCAAAGGAATTCGGCCTTTCCAACACCAACCGGCTTCTGAAGATGGCAGTGAATTTTCAGGTAACCGGTCTGAAGACCGGATCCACTTCCGCTGCGAAATACTGCCTGTCGGCAACGGCGGAAAAAGACGGGGTCAGACTGATCGCCGTGGTAATGGCTGCGCCGGATTACAAGGCAAGATTTACCGATGCGGCTGCACTTCTGAACTATGGATATGCAGTCTGCCGTCTGTATGAGGACAAAGAAGGGCTGCCGCTGCCGCAGATGGAGGTGCTCAATGGAACGGAATCCCGGGTTTCACTGGAATATTCCGGGGGATTTTCCTATTTGGGAATGAGCGGAGAGGATTTCAGCCGGGTGGAAAAAGAACTGGTGCTGGAGGAAGCCCTTCCCGCCCCGGTGAAGCAGGGGACCCAGGCCGGAGTCTTGCGGTACATCCTGGGGGGAAAGGTACTGGGAGAGCTCCCGGTCGTGACAGCACAGGAAGTGGCCAGGGCCGGTTTTCTGCATTGTCTGAAGACAGCATGGGAACTGTTCTTGAAGACCGGAAGAGCAGAGGCAGAGATATGAGGAATCTGGTTGTATCCGGCGGTGATTTATAGTATACTAATCCGTGGCGGCAATGGGAAATTGCCGGGATTATTGGATGAAAAGGAGAACAGATACCATGGATAGAATGGTTGGAACCGTTTCCAGAGGCGTCAGGGCGCCCATTATCCGTGAAGGAGATGACCTGGCGGCGATTGTGGTGGATTCCGTACTGGCAGCGGCGGAATCAGAACATTTTGACATAAGAGACCGTGACGTGCTTGCGGTAACAGAGGCAGTCGTGGCAAGGGCGCAGGGAAATTATGCCAGTGTGGAGGCCATTGCAAAGGATGTGCGGGCCAAATTCGGTGACAGCACGGTCGGAGTGATCTTTCCGATTCTGAGCCGCAACCGCTTTGCAATCTGCCTGAAGGGCATTGCCATGGGCTGCAGAAAGATCGTGCTCATGCTCAGTTATCCGTCTGACGAGGTGGGAAATCACCTGGTGGATATGGATCTGATGGATGAAAAAAATGTGAACCCCTGGAGCGATGTGCTTACAGAGGAGAAGTACCGGGAACTGTTCGGATACCGGAAGCATTATTTTACCGGCGTGGATTATGTGGAATATTATAAAGAACTGATCCGTGAAGCAGGAGCAGAGGTGGAGATCATTTTTGCAAATAATCCCAAAGCGATTCTGTCCTATACGGATATGGTGCTGAACTGTGATATTCATACCAGAAAGCGTACAAAGAGGATCCTTCTGGAGAACGGAGCGAAAAAGGTATGCTCCCTGGACGATATTATGACAGCCAGCATTGACGGAAGCGGATACAATGATCGCTACGGCCTTCTGGGATCCAACAAGGCCACGGAAGATACGGTAAAGCTGTTTCCCATTCACTGTCAGGAGATGGTGGATAAGATCCACTCCATGATGAAAGAGAGAACGGGAAAAAATGTGGAGGTTATGATCTACGGAGATGGTGCATTCAAGGATCCCGTAGGAAAGATCTGGGAGCTGGCGGATCCGGTGGTTTCTCCTGCCTATACCAAGGGGCTGGAGGGAACTCCCAATGAAGTAAAGCTCAAATATCTGGCAGATAACGATTTTGCAGAACTTTCCGGAGAAGAACTGAAAGAGGCGATCAAGAGCTACATTCATGAAAAGGATGAAAAGGCAGCCAGCCTGGTGGGTACCATGGTGACTCAGGGAACAACGCCCAGAAGGCTGACGGATCTGATCGGTTCTCTGGCAGATCTGACCAGCGGAAGCGGTGATAAGGGTACACCGATCATCTATATTCAGGGTTATTTCGATAATTATACAAAATAAAAATGCACAGCAAAAAGAGCACGGGCTGGGAGGCGTCCGTGCTCTTTTTGCCGTAGCGATCCGAAAGAATTTCCGGTTTAATCGGCAGCTTTTTCGGAAAACTCCGTAGTCACCAGATCCTCGTAGGGAACCCGCTTCTCCAGTTCTCCGGCTTCCTCCAGAATATTCTGGAGCAGGTCAAAGCTTTCTTTTGCGAAAATGGTGTCTTCCTTCCAGGTATCCTGACTTTTATACCGGTCCACGATTGTGGTCAGGGAAGAAAGGTCCGTTTCGGGAAATTGGGGATGGATGGTCTCTGCGATTTCCTCTGCGGAATGGGAGCTGACATACTCCAGACCTTTCTGTATGGCATTGGTAAAACCTTGAATCATATCCGGATTTTCTTCTATATAGGACCGCCGGGCAGAGTAGGCCGTATAGGGGACATAGCCGGAATCCACACCCAGGGAGGCAACGACAAATCCCTGCCCCTGCTGTTCCAGGGCGGTGGCAAAGGGTTCGAATTCCACCGTATAGTCGGCCTGACTTCCCGGAAAAGCGGCAGCGGTGAGGCCGAAGGAAATACTCTGGTCAATGGTAAGGTCCGCGGCCGGATCAATTCCGTTTTTCTTCAGAATGTATTCAAAGACCATCTGGGGCATACCGCCGGCCCGCCCCCACACGATGAACCCCGCTTTACGGCAGACGTCTCTTACCGATCCATGCCGGAGCGGGTATGCCCGGGAGCGGACTTTGCCGGTCCTGTGGAAGATTTTGCAGTCCCAATGGCCGGCGTTTCATGGGGGTCCAGATTGTATTTCAGATAGATATCCGCATTTCCCTGACGGTCTACAACGATTTTCTGAACCAGGATTTCAATATCCGCCCGGTCTAAGGTCTTCTGCTCCAGAATGCTGTCCAGAATACGGGAAGGGGTCCGGGAGAGAACGGGATCAGAGGCAGAGCTGCATTCTGAAGAGGTGCCGGACAGTGTATCCAGCTTCTGCTGCAGAGCACAGATCCGTTCCATCCGGTCTGCCTGCAGGGCAGAAAAAGATTCTTCGATCAGATCTTTCATGGAAGGTCTGGCCGCGAGCTCCCGGATCTTCTGATCCAGCAGAGTATTCAGCTCACTCCGGACCCGATCCAGCTCAGCTTCCGTTCTTCGGATGCTGTCCCGGACGGAATAGACGTCCTGCTTCAGATCAGAGAGCTCCAGTCTGTCCAGGACATCTGCAAGGGATTGCCTGCATAGAGCAAGGTACGTGAGCAGGGCATGGATGAGAGTGTCTTCACGGATCATGTGGGAAGCATCACAGAACTGCTTTCCTTTTTTATTGTAGGTCCCGCAGATGTAGTATTTTGCCCGTCCGGGCCGATTGACGGCTGTGAGCTTACAGCCGCAGTCCGCACAGTAGAGACAGCCGGAAAAGAGGTTGATATGTTTTTTCTGCCCCCGGTATCGGCATCGGCACCGGCTTTCCTTTACCTCCAGGAGAAGACGGGAAGTGGCATCGTCAAATATTTTGGGATGATGGTCCGGAAAGACATACTGCTGATTTCTGGGAACCTTTCGGTCCGGGCCGTTGATGGAAGTGCGTTCCCGTTTGTGAGTGCGCAGCACACCGTTATGATAATCATTGAAAAGAGTGTCTCTGACCATGCTGCTGCTCCAGGCAGAGGATATCTGACGCTGATAGGGAAGGCCAAGGGCCTCGTACCGCTCCTTCTGAAGCATGGTGGGAGTGGGGACTCCCCGGGCGTTGAGGATCTGAGCGGTCCTGCGCATTCCGTTGCCTTCCAGATACAGTTCTTTTTCAAGATTCAGAATGGAGGCGGCTTCCGGATCAATCAGGATGAGCTGCCGGTTCAGCGGATGACGGATATAACCGAAAGGAGGGGACGATTTCAGAGTGCCGTTTTCCTGCTCCATTTTTTTGATCCGTTTTACCTTTCTGCTGGTAGTTTTGACATGACGTTCATTATCCCAGGTTTTGATACCGATCATATCGTCATCCGAATAGAGGGAATCGTAATGATCGTCAATAAGGATGATCCGCTTTCCCAGCTGTTCCATTTCTTCCAGAAAGAGGAGTACTTTTGCGTTGTGGCGGCCAATCCGGGAAAGGTCCTTGGCAGCAATCACATCAACGCACTCCAGATGGGCCGTCAGTTCCCGGAATCCGGGACGGTCGAATGAATAGCCGGAGAAGCCGTCATCTTCATAAATCTCATACAGGGTCATATGATTTTGTTCTGCGAATTTCCGGATGATGGCTTTCTGATTTTCGATGGAGGAATAGTTCCGCCTGTTATCGTCTCTTGAGAGACGTACATAGCCTGCCACAGTCGGAGGCGTACCGGTTCTGAATTCCTGCATCTGCAGTCCTCCTTTCGCCAGCGAGGTGAAAACCGGGAAGAAAATTTACAGACAGTGATTCCGGAGTATGGCCCGGATCCCGATTTTTGCAGGAGCAGGACCTTCCACAAATGTGATCACAAGAGTTCCGTTCCGGTTGAGCTCTTCTTTGCTGCGTAAGGCCTCAGAAGGGTCGGTTCCATTCGGAACGGTCAGACAATGAATTGCTTTTCCGCCGTGCAGGGAAATCACCTCAGGCTGCTTGCTTCATATCAGTGTATGAAACAGGCAGCCTGTTCTATGTTCGGCTTCCGGAAAGAGAACGGATTCAGATGCCTTTTATGAACTTGGTAGGAGATTTCAGGGTGTATTTTTTGAATACGGAACAGAAATGCTTGTAGTCAGAAAAGCCGGTGGCGTCGGAAATTTCATTGATGCGGTATTTTCCCGTTCCCAGCAGCAGGATTGCCTGCTGGACCCGGTAGCGGTTGAGAAAATCCAGAAAAGTCTGGCCGGTGACTTCTTTGAATTTCCGGCTTAAATAACTGGCGCTGACCCCCAGCTCTTCGGAGATGGACTCGATGCTCAGTTTCCCGGAGTATCCGGTGCGGATCCGGCTGAGAGCCTGGGAAACATAGCCTTTTTCAGACCGGTCCAGAGTCATGTAGTATTCCAGGTTCAGGATTCCGTCTTCCGGCTCGGCCTGTTCGCGGCTGTGCTCAGCCTGGCGGGCAGCGGCCAGCTCTGCGGAGATCTTCTCCATGATCCGGGCCAGCTTTTCCTCGTCCACCGGTTTCAGCAGATATTCCCTTACTCTGGCGTCGATTGCCCTGCAGGCGTAGTCAAACTCCGCATAGCTGGTCAGAATCAGACTGACGAATTTTACGGATTCCGATGCCTGGCGGATCATTTCGATGCCGTCCAGGTAAGGCATACAGATGTCGGCAATCACCACATCCGGCCGGTACTCAAGGATTTTTTCCAGACCTTCCTTTCCGTTGGAGGCTTCAGCGACCACGACGCAGTCCATGGAAAGCCAGTCTACGGTATAGACCAGTCCCTTTCTGATAATATCTTCATCTTCGGCGATCAGTATCCTCAGCATATGTTCTCCTCTCTGCGGGCCGGAAGAGTAATGATCAGTGTGGTGCCGCGGCCCTCTGTGCTTCGTATTTCCACCCCGTAAGGATGCCCGTAGAGCAGCTGGATCCTCCGGTGGATATTGTAAAGTCCGGAATGGCGGCTTCTGTTTTCCTTCTGCTCCAGAAGCTGGCTGAGCTCGCTCAGAGCGGCCTGAGTCATTCCGGCTCCGTCATCCCGGCAGATCATCACCAGATGATCTTCGTGAATATAGGCTTTCAGTTCCACGGACAGTGTTTCCCGGTCTCCGAAACCGTACCGGACGGCATTTTCAATCATGGGCTGCAGGACCAGCTTGGGAGTCATGCAGTCCAGAGTACGTTCCTCCACATCCATGGTGCAGCACAATCTTGTGCCGAACCGGTATTTCAGAATGGTCAGATAATTGTTCAGATGCTCCAGATCTTCTTTCAGGGGAACCTCGGTCCGGCTGCTGTCCAGACTGTAGCGAAGGAGACCGGACAGACAGAAGATCATCCGGGATGCTGTTTCCGGCTCGATCCGGCACATATACCGGATGGTTTCCAGGGTATTATAGAGGAAATGGGGATTGAACTGGGATTCCAGCTGCCGGTTCTGAGAGATGGCAACCAGTTCAGCCATACGGCGATTATTTTCCATCTGCTGACTCAGACTGCCGATCATTCCGTTGTAGGCATCGGCAATGGTACGGAATTCATTGTTGCTCTCCACCTGGACCCGGCAGTCCAGATTTCCCTTTTTTCCCTGATCCATGACGTCCAGGATCCGGTAGAAATCTTCCGTTTTTTTCTCGGTTACTTTTCTTGTGGCGGCAAAGACCCACAGAGTCATGATCAGCAGGGCGGTAATGACCAGAGCGGTATTGAGAGCCAGGGAGATCACAATATTGTGAATATCTGAAAGGACATAGACCAGAAGATTTCCCTGACAGGCAGAACGGACGGACAGAAGATAGAACTGGCGGTTGCAGGTCAGCCAGGTATCTCCTTCCCGGATTTCCCGGGACAGCTGATGGCTGTCGGTCAGAAAGGCGGAGCTGCTGCTGAAAAAGGCCCATCCGAATGGATCTGTGACTACGGTCTGAGCTGCAGAATGCTCCAGTATGGGCTGCAGGGAACTGTCGTTCAGAAGAAAGATCAGATAGCCCTGCAGCCGCCCTCCGGCACAGACGGCCCGGCCCAGGGCAAGAGCCGCTCCCTTCTGCCGGTAACCATTCTGAAGACGGAATACGGTTTTCCCCGGGCTGGCTTCCATACTTCCGAAAATTCCCCAGGATATGCCTGGGGCAATCCGGAGAAAATCAGGCGCTTCGTCTCCGTCCGTCAGGATCACCTGACGGCTGGCATCCAGCATATAAAAATCGGCCTCGTATTCAAGACCGGAGGTAGAACGGTAGATTTCTTCGAAAATGCGGGCCCGCTTGGCGGCATCCGGTTCTCCGTCAAACAGGCCTTCCAGCGATTCCAGCCGCTCCAGTTCCTGACTGCAGGTGGTAACAATCTGTTCCAGCTGTTTGGCTGTGTAGTCTCCCTGTGCCGTATTTTCTTCCCAGCGTCCTTTCAGAAGAAGCCCCATAAAAATAAAGCAGCAGATCAGGGTAATAGACACCGCCGGCACAATGGCAAGCCCGATAAACAGCCGCTGCAGTTCTTCTCTGAAATACCGCTCTTTTTTCATTCTGATGAAAGCCCCTTTTCATATAGTTTGGAAAAATGCTCCAGCCACTGCTCCCTGCGCGCTGTCACCAGCTCCAGATCATCCTGAATCGCAGGAAGGCCGCTTTTGTCAGGAAGCCCTTCCGGCTCATCCACGTCTGTGCGTACGGAACGGCGGTTCAGCTGTCCGGCAATCACCGACTGGGCGTCATACCCGGTGACGAAATCCACAAACTGCCGGGCCTCTTTCCTGTGAGCTGAATTCTTTGCGATGCAGACCACATCCGGTGTGGAGAGCACGCCTTCCTTCATATAAATCAGGCGGACCGGGCTTCCTGAAGCGGCATACCGGGCCCCGCCTTCTTCAAAGGTCAGGCCTGCAGCATACTGTCCTCTGGCTACGCCTTCATAGACCTGAGAAGAACGTTCCAGGAGCTTTCCGTCCAGATTTTCACAGAAACGTTCCACATAATCCCAGCCCTGCTCCGGATCTCCGTCCCCCATGGCATAAAGCATATTGATCAGATGCTCCCAGGCGGAGGAAGAGGCGGCCGGATCACACATGGCGATCTGCCCTTTCAGCTCCGGCTGGAGCAGATCCTCATAGCCTTCCACAGGGATATCTCCGATCAGGTTGGTGTTGATCATAATCACACTGGGAACATCGGTAAAGCGGGTCATATTTCCTTCACGATTCTGAAATTCCTCCCGGATCTGCGGTTCATTGACGCTGACATAAGGGTCAAACAGCTCCTTCCGGGGAGACGTGATGGACAGAGAACCGCCCCAGAAAATGTCGCAGGGCGGGGTGCCGCCTGCAGCCACCTGTTCCAGGAGCTCTGCGGTACCGCCGGAACATACCAGTACGGAAATTCCGGTCCTGGCTTCAAATTCTGACACGATGGGATCAATAAAATCCTGAGGATGGGGGCAGTAGATCACCAGCTCCCCGCCGGAAACCTGTTCCTTCCCTCCCGCGCAGCCCAGACCGATCAGTGCTGCCGATGTGAGAAGCGCCGCTCTGCAGAGCAGCCTCAAAAAACGGATTCGTTTCTGCCCCCTGATTTTATTCATCCGGATTTCCCCCTAAACTTCTGTAAAGCGGACCGCATCACAGACGGTCCGCACTATTCGAAATTTTACCAGTAAGGCTACAGAATGTAAACCCCTCTGGGATCAAAATCGAGATATGCCTTTTCGCCGGCTTCATAGATCCTGCGGTTGATGGGATTGTAATCGGTAATCTGGATTTCCGTATTCCCCAGCATGGCCTGATAATACTGGTAGGAGCCCATGAAAGTGGAAAGGGTCACGGTTACTTCCAGAACTCCTTTTTCTGCCAGACTGGCGCCTTCGGGACGGATCACCAGAGTAGCGGAATCACCGGCTTTGGCATTGGCAAAGTTATTCACTTCCAGTTCCTTGCCGGTGATCTGGATCAGTGCTTTATCGCCGGAAACGGATTTTACGCTGGCATCCAGGAAGTTTGCTTCACCGATAAAGTCGGCTACGAATTTTGAAGAGGGATGGTAATAGATCTCTCTGGGAGTTCCGATCTGCTCTACGCGGCCTTTGCTCATGATGATGATCTTATCGGAAATACTCATGGCCTCCGACTGATCGTGGGTTACGTAAATGGCGGTAATGCCCACCTTCTGCTGGATCTTGCGGATTTCCGTCCTCATGGTGATTCTCAGCTTTGCATCCAGATTGCTTAAGGGCTCATCAAACAGCAGTACGCTGGGCTCGATCACCAGGGCTCTTGCCAGGGCGACACGCTGCTGCTGGCCGCCGGAAAGCTGGTTCGTCATACGGGTTTCCATTCCGTCCATCTCCACCAGCTTCAGCATGTTCATCACACGCTCGTGGATCTCATCCTTGGGCAGCTTGCGGATCTTAAGACCGTAAGCCACATTGTCAAATACGTTGTAGTGGGGAAGAAGGGCATAGCTCTGGAATACCATGGCCGTGTCTCTTTTGTTGGGAGTCAGGCTGTTGATCGGTTCTTCTCCCAGGTAGATTTCCCCTTCATCAGGACTTTCAAAACCTGCGATCATACGGAGGGTGGTGGTCTTTCCGCAGCCGGAAGGTCCAAGCAGGGTCACGAAAGTGCCGGGTTCAATATTCAGGGTGGTGTCCTTTACTGCATAGAATTCTTTCCCTGTCTTGGGATCGTTGTAGATTTTAGAAATATGTTCCAGGCGCACGCCTTTTTTCTGTTTTTCCATTTTTCATATCTCCTCTCTGCCCGGAGTTTACCGGGATCTTGGGTTTTACTGGATATCCCGTATTTTTCTGCTGGTTCCGAAGCGGCCGATCAGCAGGTTCATGATCAGCACGGCTCCGTATGTAATGAGGATCAGGACCGTAGCATAGGCGCAGGCCACACCGTAATTTCCCTTTTCCGCCTGCTCATTGATCTGGCAGGTGATCAGCAGGAAGTCCGGCGTTACCAGAAGGATGATGGCTGAAATTGCCGTAATGCTCCGTACAAATGCGGTGACCAGGCCGCTGAAAAAGGAATCTTTGATCAGAGGCAGGGTTACGGTCATGAATACGCGGGCGGAGTTGGCGCCCATGTCATAAGCGGATTCCTCGATGGATTTGTCGATCTGACGCAGGGCGGAGATACCGCTTCTGGTTCCGGTAGGAAGACTTCTTACAATAAATACGATGATCAGGATCAGACCGGTTCCGTAAAGGCCGCTCATAATTCCGGTGCGGAATAATCCGTTGGCGTAGCCGCGGATGTATCCGATACCCAGAACGGTTCCCGGAACTGCCATGGCCAGCATGGACACAAATTCAATAAAGCTTCTGCCCTTAAACCGCTTTTTTACAACCAGGTAGGAAATCACCATGGACAGGAACGCGGTGAGAGGAGCTGCGATCAGAGAAAGCAGGAAGGAATCCTTGAATGCTTTCAGACCGCTGGTCTTGAACATATACTGGAACCATTTCAGACTCAGGCTGTAGTCACGGCCCCAGAGAGTGAACAGGGCTCCGAAAGGAACCATGATGTACATAAGGATCACGTAGGCGGCAACCAGGGTACAGATAATGGTCAGAGGAACGGTCACGCTCCTGTCTTCGATCAGCATGCGCATTCTGGAAGCCTTTCCCGTAAGGGTAGCCGCTGTCTTCTTTTCCAGATAATATTTCTGGATCAGGAACAGCACCATGGTCAGAGAGAGCAGCACAACGGACATGGCTGCAGCGCCTGTGGAATCATAGGCTCCGGTCACCTGCAGATAAATGGTGGTGGCCAGCGTGTCATAGGAACCGCCGATCAGCATGGGATTGGCGAAGTCGGCTACAGACTCTATGAAGGTTACAAGGAAGGCATTTCCCAGTCCGGGGAGCAGCAGGGGGAAGGTCACACTGGTAAAGACTTTCCAGCGGGAGGCTCCCATATCTCTGGTGGCTTCTTCCAGAGAAGGATCGATATTTTTCAGCAGTCCTTTCAGCATCAGGTAGCAGACCGGGAAAAAGGTCAGGGTCTGTACAATGGCGATGCCCTTCAGGCCGTACACGTTGGAGTCATAGATCCCCAGCAGGGAACGGGTGATGATTCCGCTTCGCCCGAACAGCATGATCATGGACAGGGACAGCACGAAGGGGGGAGAAACCACCGGCAGCATGGAAACTACTGCAAACAGCTTTTCCAGAATCTTTGTTTTCAGCTTTACATACACTTCCACGTAAGCAAACAGAAGACCGATCGCAGTAGAAGCAAGTCCGGTGATCACACCCAGGACCAGCGTGTTTTTGAATGCAGTCCGGAATCGTTCCAGACTTAAGACCCGTTTGAATACATCCAGCGTAAATCCTTCCTCTGAATAGAAGCTGTCCACCAGCAGCATGAGCAGAGGATAGAGGATGAACAGAGCCAGGAAGATGAGCAGCACTGCGATCATGCTGATCAGGATGGGGTCTGAGAAGAATTTTTTGCGCTCCAGGCGGGCGCTTTGATTTCTGGCCACAAAAAGGCCCCCTTTCTGTTGGTGCATTGTTTTTTAACAGGAAAGACGCTGCGAAATGCCGGAAAACGCATATTCGCAGCGCCTTTTCATTTCATGGGCGGGGCGCCGGGGTTATTTTTCTCCGGCATCGGACCGTTTCCGTAAGACGGAAACCTATTCCGTCAGGAAACGGCTGGAATCCGCACTGTCAGAAGAGCTTCCCAGAGCTGCGAAGAAGTCTTCCACATACTGAGCGATGTTGTTCTTGGCATCCTCAAAATCGTAGTCAATGGTATTGTTCATATCCAGACCGAACTGGGTAGCTTCCTCAGGCTGGGTCGCATTGCTGATCACCAGGAACTGGTAGGAGCCATTCTCCTTGGCGTGGTCGACACAGTCAGGAGACAGAGCGTATTCGATCCACAGCTTTGCAGCATTGGGATGAGCGCAGCCCTCGAAAATAGCGGTGGCGCCGATCTCAAAGGAGGTTCCGTCCTCAGGAACGATGAGCTCGATGTTGTCATAGCCCTGAAGGATCTGGTAAATACCGTCATGCAGGAAACCGATGGCGATCACACATTCGCCGGGGCCTACCATCTTGGAAGGACCGGAACCGGATTTGGTGTACTGTGCAATATTCTTGTCCAGCGCTTTGAAATATTCCATGGCTTCATCATGGCCCTTCATCTGAACCATGGTGTTGATGACCAGCTTAGCGGTACCGGCGGTATTGGGGTTGGACATCATGATCAGTCCCTTGTATTCCTCTTTGGTCAGATCGTCCCAGGTATGAGGAGCCTCCAGACCCAGACGGGTGAGCTCTTCGGTGTTTACCATGAAACCCAGGATTCCTTTGTAGATGCCGTACCAGCAGTTGGTAGGATCTTTGTAATCCTCACTGATCAGGTTTACTGCGTTCATGGCTTCATAAGGCATCAGCAGACCGTCGGCAACGGCCTCGTTGTAAGGATCGGTGGTTCCTCCGAACCATACATCAGCAGAGGGCTTTCCTCCTTCCTCGGATACCTTGGTGTATACTTCCGAGGTGGAAAGTCTCTGATATTTTACTTTGATCCCGTAGAGCTTCTCAAAATTCTGGCAGGCGGCAGACAGATACTCTTCTTCGCAGGAACCGTAAACCGTAAGTTCCCCTTCCGCCTTTGCGGCTTCGATCAGGGCCTCCATATCACCGGACGCGGCCTCGCTTCCTTCCGCTTCTGAAGCAGCCTGAGTGGTTTCCGCTTCAGCGGGAGCAGCAGTGGTAGATGCAGTGCCGCCGCCGGAACAGGCGGTCATACCAAGCATCATGGTGCACGCCAACAGCAGTGCTAACTTTTTTTTCATAATGAATCCCTCCGTTCATATTCTGATAGTTTAAATTTTATCAGAATCCGGTTCACAAAAATACCCAAAAATCGGTAATTATGTCGTGTTTTCTGAACTGAACAGAAGAGTTTTTGGATAATTTTACCGACAGTATAAAAATCCGGAGAGAAATCGTACCATCCTGTATGGGCGGCCGCCGGCCCGACCGCCCAGCACGGTTTTTCCTTTCAGGTCCGTCCAGGAGAAGGACGAAGACGGGGTTTTGCTTACCAGAAAATTGCCTGCCCGCTGGGTGAGCTGAGCAAAATTGACCGCATAGTCCTCCAGGCCCTGCTGATATACGTAGATTCCGGCTTCGGAGCCCATAAACCCGATCTGGGCATCTCCCGATATCAGGGAAGTCATGACTTTGTCTGCCCCGCCTCCGTTGATCAGGGTCAGCTCAATGCCTTCGTCTTCAAAATATCCCAGTTCGATGGCAGCGTACTGAGGGGCGTAGAAGACAGAATGGGCCACTTCGTTGAGAGTTACGGGAGTCAGGCCCGTTTCCCGGGAAGAGCAGGCAAAGAGAGAGACTGCGGCCAGACAGAAGGCCAGGGAAGCGGCAGTGAGAGAAAGAGACAAAGATAATTTCTTTTTTTTCATGGGATGCTCCTTTCAGCGATGATACTACATGGTATGTGGGGAACGGGAAGGCGGTGTGCAGATCCTGCAGGGATCAAACGGAAGGGGGCCAGCCGGCCCTGAGGATCCGCGGCAGAAGCTCTCGGCGGAAAGGAATGGAAAAATTATGAAAATAAAAGAAAGTATACACAGATTTATCACAATTTTCCCTTACACTGGAGAAAACGACGGGATGGAGGTGAGGGCAGAAGGTGGAGGAAAAAGAATATCAGGAACTGATCGGTCCTTACCGGGAATGTCTGGGCAATATGGAGAACCGGCTGAAGATTCTGGCTGAGGATTATAGGAAACGGTACGGGGAAGAACCGATCCACCATATGCAGTCCAGAATCAAGACCAAGGACAGCATTGAGAGCAAACTGGAGAAAAAGGGAAGAGAAAAGACAGCGGATGAGGCCAGATACTATCTCAGGGATATCGCAGGCGTACGGGTCATCTGCTATGATCTGGCCGGTATCCGCAAACTGGCCAGGGCCCTGAAGAAACAGGGAGATCTGGAAATTGTAAAGGAAAAAGATTATATCACCAGTCCGAAGGAAAACGGTTATAAAAGCTATCATCTGGTGGTGGGGGTTCCCATTTACAGGGTGGACGGGATGGAATACTATCCGGTGGAGATTCAGCTGCGTACCATGGCCATGGATCTGTGGGCAAGCCTGGAGCACAGGAGCTGCTATAAAAGGAAGGAAGAAGACAGGCAGGCCTGGAGTGAACGGTTTCTTCAGTATTCCCTTTTATTAGAGCAGATGGAGCAGGCGGTGGCGGAGGACAGAGAACAGACAGAAAAAAGAAGAAATCCGGCCTGAAATGCAGGCCGGATTTTCTACTGCTTTGAAGCCTGCGGCTCCGCATCCGGAAAACAGGACCGGATCAGCTGGCACAGATAGGTTTCTGCCGGGTTCAGGATCCAGTTTTTTCGGCGCACGAGGAGATTGAGACGATACAGCTTGGGATCCAGGGAATAATAGGCTACCGGATCGGATGTGTTTATGCAGGATTCTCCGATGAATGTGACACCGATGCCGTTGGCTACCATGCGCCGTGTAGCGGTAACACTGTTTGTCTCACAGATGGCGCTGGGCTCAAAGCCGGCCTGTCTGAACAGCTGGTCCGAGATGACCCGCAGAGAGGACTCTTTTCGGGACAGCAGGAAGTTTTCGTTCTGAAACACAGGAATCAGATCCTTCTGGGGGATGGAACCGGAAGGATTTTTCTTTGTATAGGGATGGGAAGCAGGAATGGTAAAAAGCACCTCCTCTTCCCGGAGCAGATCCACATTTTCTTTCTGGAAGGGAGAAATGGCATTTGCGGCGATCAGCCCCAGATCCAGGTTTTCCTCCAGCAGCATTTTTGTAATGGAAGGCAGGCTCTGCTCGGTGATCTCAATGCGGTAGTCCGGATAGGCAGCTTTGAATTTGGGAATGATCTCCGTCAGAGCCCGCAGGCCGAATTGGGAAGTCACTCCGATGGTAATGTGTCCTTTGTTGTCCAGACTGGAAATATCCTTGTAGAGCTGCGTCTTGATATGAATCACTTTTTCTGCCGCTTCTGTGTACAGCTTTCCGGCGGGAGTGAGGGTCAGCTCTCCTTTGGTACGGAAAAAAAGAGGAGTTCCGATCTCCTGCTCCAGTTTGGTCAGATACTGGCTGAGGGAGGATTGGGACACATAAAGCTCCTCCGCCGCCTTCGTCATATTTTTTTTCCTGGCAATGGCCAGGATATAGGTCAGATACCGGGTATCCATAAAGAGTCTCCTTTCTGGAAGAATGGGATCATAGATCAGGCAATTAAAAATAATGATTGTCACAATCAGATTTCCGAATTGGAAAAATAAAAACAGTTATATTAAGATAATTATAGCAAACCGAAGGGTATAAAGAAAGATTGAAATTTGTTGGGAACAGAAGGTATTGAGAAGGAGGAATCGTAATGATGGAAAAGGGAACGCCGGTAGTAACGGAAATGCAGGTTATTCCTGTGGCCGGAAGGGACAGCATGCTGATGACGCTGAGCGGAGCTCATGCACCGTTTTTTACAAGAAACCTGGTGATTTTGAAGGACAGTGCGGGACATACGGGAATCGGAGAGATTCATGGGGGAGACTACACCTGTGAGGCTCTGGAGAGCTGCATCCCTCTGGTGGTCGGCAAGCAGGTGGGAACCTACCGCAAGATCCTGGATACGATCCACAAAGCCAGCAGACGGGCGAAAGAGGATGACGGAGAAGGAATCCAGAGTCTGGATATCAGCAAACTGAAATTTGTGGTAAAGGCCGAATGGGCGATTGAGTGTGCCCTGCTGGATCTGCTGGGACAGTATCTGGATCTTCCCATGTGCGAGCTGCTGGGTGACGGCAAGCAGAGGGACAAAGTGGAAACGCTGGGATACCTGTTCTACGTAAGCGATAAGGAAAAGGCACCGGAGCTGGCATATCTGGATGAGAGCAGCAGCACCGATCCCTGGTTCCGGATGCGCAGGAAGGAAATGCTGACTCCTGATCAGATCGTGGAGCAGGCTCAGGTGCTTCATGAGAAATATGGATTCCGCAATTTCAAGCTGAAGGGCGGAGTACTGGAAGGAACGGAAGAGATGGAAGCGGTCCGCGCTCTGAAAAAGGCGTTCCCCAACGGCCGGATCAACATTGATCCCAACGGCGCGTGGAGCCTGGAAGAGGCCATCAGCCTGTGCCGTCCCATGGAAGGAATCCTTACATATATCGAAGATCCCTGCGGACCGGAAGCAGGCTATTCCAGCAGAGAAGTAATGGCAGAGTTCAAAAATGCAGTGAAGCTTCCCGTAGCGACCAATATGATCGCTACGGACTGGAGGCAGTTCTATCATGCTGCAGCGCTGAAATCTGTGGATATCGTGCTGGCAGATCCTCATTTCTGGGGCTTCGGAGGAAGCGTGCGGATGGCGCAGATCCTGAATGACTGGGGCCTGACCTGGGGAAGCCATTCCAACAACCATTTTGACATTACTCTGACAGCTTTCGCTCATGTGGCGGCAGCAGCCCCGGGAAATCCCACGGCGCTGGATACCCACTGGATCTGGCAGGACGGCCAGAACCTGCTGAAGGATACTCCCCAGATCCGCAACGGATATCTGGAAGTTCCGGATAAGCCCGGAATGGGAGTTACCATTGACATGGATAAGGTCATGGAAGCCAATAAGCTGTACAGACAGCTTCCCAGTCACGACAGGGATGACGCCATGGCAATGCAGTATCTGATTCCCAACTGGAAATTTGATTCCAAAAAGCCCTGCCTGGTACGTTAAAGGAGGGGGTTTTAAGAGCCGCAGGTGCAGATCTGCGGCTCTTTTCCTGTATATCCCGTTGCATTTTCCACGGATCTATCGTACACTAAATACCGGAAAATCATGAGGAAACAAAGGAGAAGCAGGATGGAATATGAAGTAATCGTGCTGGATCTGGACGGCACGCTCACCAATAAGGACAAGGTCATTACTCCGAGAACAAAGGAGGCCCTGATGAAAATGCAGCAGATGGGGAAAAAGGTAGTACTGGCATCCGGCCGCCCGACCAAGGGGATCCGTCATCTGGCAGAAGAACTGGAACTGAAGAATTACGGGGGCTACATTCTTTCCTACAACGGAGGCATGATCATCGGCTGCGCCGAGGAGAAAACGGTGTTTTCCAGACTTCTTCCTGCAGAAAGCAACCGAAGGATCATTGAACTGGCCAGAGACAATCAGGTGGATATCCTTACCTATGAAGGAGAGGAGATCATTACCAACAACCGGGAAAACGAATATGCAGGCCTGGAAGGAAAGATCAATTCCATGGAGATCCGGCAGGTGGAACATATGGAGGATTATGTGAATTTTGCAGTTCCCAAATTCATCATGCTGGAGGAGGGAGATTATTTGGCTACCGTAGAGCCGAAGGTGAAAGCGGCTTTAGGTAAAAACTTCAGCGTATATCGGTCTGAACCGTATTTTCTGGAGATCCTTCCCAGGGGAATCGACAAGGCCCAGTCTCTGGAACGGCTGCTGGAGGTCATGGGACTTTCCAGGGAGCAGATGATTGCCTGCGGAGACGGGTACAACGATCTGTCCATGATCCGGTATGCCGGTCTGGGAGTGGCCATGGAGAATGCGGTTCTTCCGGTTCGACAGGCGGCAGATTTTGTCACGAAATCCAATAATGACGACGGAGTGGCTTGGGTAATCGAAAAATTCATCTTTTCTTAAGAAAGTTGTCTCAATTTAGGGTGGACTTTATGGCTTTAGTATGTTAAAATCAGAAAGAATATGGATCATCTTCGGATGAAATATAAAACAGACTGAAGGGAAAAGAAAGCCAATGAACAAGAAAATCAAGACAGAAGCGGTGGATCACCTGTTTCAGGCGATTCTGACTTTGAAAAATATGGATGAATGTTATATGTTTTTTGAAGATGTCTGTACGGTGAACGAGCTGCTTTCCCTGTCCCAGCGCTATGAAGTGGCCAAGATGCTGCGGGAGGAAAAGACTTATCTGGAGATCGCATCCAGAACGGGAGCTTCCACAGCGACGATCAGCCGGGTAAATCGCTCCCTGAACTACGGAAATGACGGCTATGATATGGTTTTTGCCAGGATCGCGGAAGAGGGGGAGCAGGAGCCGGAGGCAGAGAAATAGGCGTTCCGGAAAGAGTCCTTTCCGCATGATAGAAGAAAAGACCGGCCAGCAGCCGGATTTTTCTTCCCAAAATACTTGACTTTGTCAAATAAATAGGGTATAGTGAGAAAAACAGCAAAATCGGGAGGAGCTATGAAAAAGACGATTTCATTTTACATAAAGACGCTGCACAGGGATTTTGATCAGTTCTGTGACAGGCGCCTGCAGCAGATGGGGCTGACCAAGGGACTTCTGTATTTTATTCTGTATATAGGAAATCATCCGGGATGCAGTCCGGGGGAACTGGCGGAGGCCCTGGAATTTGACGGAGGCCATGTGACACGGTCCATGGAAAAGCTGGTATCTTCCGGCTTTGCAGTCCGGGAGAGGCGAAGCGAGGACAAAAGGGCGGTCTGCCTGAATCTGACAGAAAAGGGAAGGAATGCCTTTGAGACCAGCCGGAAGCTGTTTGGAGACTGGGATCGGATGGCAGCCGGAACGCTGACGGAACAGGAACAACAGGAGCTTTTGAGGCTTCTGGAGAAAATCGCGGAAGAAAGAAGGAGGAAGAAAAATGATCTGTAGAATTATTTGCAGCAGCAGAACGGGAAATACATATGCTCTGGCGGAAGCAGTGAGAGACAGACTCCGGGAGAAGGGAATGGAGTGTATCGGACCGGTCCGCCCGGAAGAGGGAGAGAGAGAAGGGGATCTGATCTGCGTGGGATTCTGGACGGATAAGGGAGACTGCAGCCAGGATGTGGCTGCCTACCTTGAGAGCCTGAAGGGCCAGAGGGTGTTTCTGTTCGGGACGGCCGGCTTCGGAGGCAGTCCGTCTTATTTTGAAAAGGTCCTGGGGCGTGTGCAGGGACATCTGGATCCGTCCAACTGTGTGGCCGGTACATTCATGTGCCAGGGACGGATGCCGCAGGCTGTGAGAGACCGCTTTCAGGCAGGGCTGGAGCAGAATCCGGAGGATAAGGCACTGAAAGGACGGCTGGAGAATTTTGACCGGGCTCTGAGCCATCCGGATCAGTCCGATCTGGCGGCGGCGGGAAATGCGGCCGAGCTGGCGGCCGGAAACGTGCCGGGAATGTAGAACGGAAAAAGAAGCTGATGCAGAGAAAAGGCATCAGCTTCTTTGATTCTGTTCGGATTATTTCTTTTTCCTGTCTTTGACCGGAGCAGCTTCTTCCCGCAGCTGGTCGATCATGGTTTCAATCATCTGCTTTTTCAGATAGACGTCGAAAGCCAGTTCACTGATAAAACAGAAAAGCCGTAAAAATTCCCGCTCGTCTTCCGGAGCATCGGCAAAAGTGTTCTCTGCAGAGACAAATTTCTGCTTTACATCTTCCATCAGCCGGTCTTTCTGATCATCCCGAAGGGAGAAGATTTCATTATAAATATCTGCCAGGGTCACCGGAGAATCGGTTCGGAAGTGCTTCTCCGTAATGGGAGAAAGCAGAGTATCGATATCGGTGATAGAAAGCAGATTCTTATAATAATAGATGAATATGAGCAGGAGCATATGATCCTTGGAGTATTTTTTCCGGTCCGGCGGCGGAAGAAGATTGTTCTTCGCGTAGTTATTGATCATGGTCTTGGTGAGGACCTTATCCGCATCGTTCCGCTTGAAATCCCGCAGATGCTCCTCCATAAAGGTGGTCACCTGGTCCATATATAGGGGAATCTCCGGAATCTGAGAAGTCTGTATATGGGACAGGCGGCCGAGATGTTCCAGCATCTCGCTGAATCGTTCTTCATTCGTTTTCATGTTGTCACCTCATGTCTCTATTATATAGTATTCAAAACCAGATGACAAGAGGAAAAGCACTCGGATTGGATCCTAGATCTGTCCGCCGCTTCCTCCTGTCTGGGCGTAAGTACAGAGAAAACGGTAAAAATCCCGTACAGCCGGATTTTTCTTTCCGTGACTGTAGATGGTAAACAGGATGGACCGCTTGCAGACGGGATCGCGGATGGGCAGAAGAACAGCGGATTTGGTGTAGAGTCTTCCCCAGGATTTGATGGGCCAGAAAGCAATGCCCAGGCCGGCTACAGTCAGGTTTTTAACCGATTCCGGATTGTCGCTCTCAAAAATAATGTGAGGGGTGAATCCGGCACTCTGGCAGAAGGCATCGCAGAAGGCCCGGATCAGCCGGGATTTGTCCAGACTGATAAAATCTTCATGAGCCATGTCGGAGAGACGGATATAGGACTGAGAGGCGAACCGGGAGGAAGCGGGAACCGCCATGAAAAACTCTTCTTCCAGAATGACCGTGTTGTCATCGCAGCTGGGAACTGTGCCGATCAGAGAAGAAACATGGATATCGATCAGCTCATCGGGATCTTTCTGGGACAGAATAAAGCTGACATCCGGGTGGGCGGCTTTATAGGCGATGATGCAGTTGGTCACATAGGAGGAAGCGGCCATCAGGTTCAGCCGGATCAGATGATCGGAACTGTACTGGGATTCCTGCAGTTCTGTCTGAAGACCATCTATGGAATGAAGGATAGGCAGGAGCTTTTTCTGCAGAAGCCGACCGTGTTCATTCAGTGTAATCCGGTGCCTGGAGCGGTCGAACAGCTCCACACCAAGCTCATTTTCCAGGCGTTTGATGGACTGAGAAAGGGCAGGCTGGGCGATGTGAAGTTCATCTGCCGCTTTGGTCATGTTCTCATATTTGGCTGCTGTGATAAAATAGCGAAATTGAAGTAGTTCCATAGTTCCCCTTTCCGTCAAAATAGACAATCATAACATGAATGTTATTATATCATAAAAATTATATATTGGATATTATGTTTTTAATGATTATACTTAGGATGTCACAAGAGAAAAAAAGTGAACAATGCCCGGAAGGGGAGAGAGGAAGGATGCCATACGGATATAGCGGAAAAAATAGTGGAAGAGCTGAATTCCAAGACAGCATTTGAAATTCCCGTGTTTGGAGGAATACCGGTGGGAGAATCAGTGGTGGTCACCTGGATCATCATGGCGGCTCTGACTGTCGCGTCCATTGTGTTTGTCCGCGGACTGCGGGTGGAAAATGTGGGAAGGAAACAGCTCGTACTGGAGACAGGCATTGGGTTCTTGCGGGATTTTTTTCAGGACCTTCTGGGAGAAGAGGGGGCGGGATATATCCCCTATCTGATCACGGTGGCTGTTTACATAGGAATTGCCAACCTGATCGGCCTGCTTGGCTTTACCCCGCCGACCAAGGATATTAACGTGACGGCAGGTCTGGCGATCTGCAGCATTGCAGTGATCGAATATGCGGGCTTTCACAAGAAAGGGCTGAAAAAATGGCTGAAAAGCTTTGCGGAGCCCATTCCCCTGATCACTCCGATCAATATCCTTGAGATTTTCATACGGCCCGTATCCCTGTGCATGCGACTGTTCGGAAACGTGCTGGGAGCTTATGTGGTCATGGAGCTGATCAAAATCGTGTGCCCGGTAGCGGTCCCGGTGCCGTTCAGCTGTTATTTTGATATTTTTGACGGCCTGATTCAGGCCTATGTGTTTGTCTTTCTGACATCGCTTTTTATTAAAGAAGCAATCGAGTAAAAAAGGGAACAAAATCAGAAAAAAGAAAAGGAGATCATCATTATGTCAACAGTAGCAATCGGAGCAGCAGTAGCAGCATTAACAGGTATCGGAGCAGGAGTCGGAATCGGCCTGGCAACCTATAAAGCAGTGGACGCTATCGCAAGACAGCCGGAAGCAGAGAGCAAGATCAGCAAAGCCCTTCTTCTTGGGTGCGCGCTGGCAGAGGCAACAGCTATTTACGGATTTGTAGTAGCTCTTCTTATTATCTTCACTTTATAATCATCACAGAGAGGAGGAGGGGAAACGATGCTCAGCATAAACATGAATCTTGTGTGGACCATCATCAACCTGATCATCCTTTATGTGCTGCTGAAAAAGTATCTCATCGGGCCGGTGACTTCCATTATGGATCAGAGAAAGGCCCTTATTGAAGGTTCTCTGGAAAATGCCAGAAGAAATGAAGCGGAGAGCCAGGAACTGAAGAAACGCTATGAAGATGCTCTGAGCCATGCCGACGATGAGGCGCAGAGGATTCTGGAGGAAGCCAGGGCCGGTGCCAGGGCAGAGGGCGAGCGGATGATGCAGGAAGCAGGAGACCAGGCCAGACAAGTGCTTGAGAAGGCCAGACGGGAAGCAGAACAGGAGCATGACAAGGCTCTGGACGGAGCAAAGGCAGAAATCGGCCTGCTGGCGATTCAGGCTGCAAAAAAACTGCTTTCCGGAGGAGATCCGGAGGCAGACGGCCGGATGTATGACAGCCTGCTGAAAAAGACAGGAGAAGAAGGATGACAGAGACAGCAATGTGTTATGGAACCGTTCTCTGCAGCCTGCATCTGCCGGAGAGAAGTATCCTGGAAGCGCAGGAAGTGATCCGGGCGGTTCCTCAGATCGGGAAAGTACTTTGCAGCCCGGTGATTTCCAGGGAGGAAAAGGAACGGGCCGTGGACAGGATCTTTCCGGAAGAGATCAGGAATTTCCTGAAAGTGGTCTGCAGACATGGAAACGGAGATATGCTGGATGATATTTTTCAGGCATACCGGAAAATATACAACGAAAAGCACGGGATCCTGGAAGCGCGGCTTACTTATGTGACCGAGCCGGATGAGAGACAGAAGGAAGGAATCAGGAATCTGCTGAAGGAGCGCTACCAGGCAGAGACGGTAATATTGGAAATGAAACAGGATAAAAGCCTGATCGGCGGCTTCCGGATTGAAGCAGCCGGCCAGGAGACAGACTGCAGCCTGAAAGGCCGGCTGGAACGTCTGGAAGAAAAACTGACCCGGAGGTGAAAAAGAAATGAGCACAGTAAATTCAGAGGAAATTATTTCGATCCTCCGTCAGGAGATCGAACAGTTTGATATGGAAGTCTCTCCTCAGGATGTGGGAGAGGTGATCAGCGTAGGCGACGGGATTGCCACGATCTACGGAATCGACCATGCCATGTACGGAGAGATCGTGACCTTTCAGTGCGGCGTCAAAGGAATGGTGCAGGATATCCGCAGAAATGAGATCGGTGTGATCATTTTCGGCCATGACCGGGAAATACGGGAAGGATCCAAGGTATACAGGACCAGAAAGAAAGCGGGAGTTCCTGTGGGAGACGGTTTTATCGGCAGGGTGCTGAATGCCCTGGGAGCGCCTATTGACGGAAAAGGAGACATTCAGGAAGAAGGCTATCGCCCGGTGGAACAGGAAGCTCCCGGAATCGTGGAAAGGAAATCGGTGTCCGAACCTATGGCTACGGGAATTCTGGCCATTGACTCCATGTTCCCCATCGGACGGGGACAGAGAGAGCTGATCATCGGAGACCGGCAGACAGGAAAAACTGCCATCGCTACGGACGCCATTCTGAATCAGAAGGGAAACGGAGTGCTCTGCATTTATGTAGCAATCGGACAGAAGGCTTCTACAGTGGCCAAGCTGGTTTCCACTCTGGAAAAGCACGGAGCCATGGAGTACACCACCGTGTTTTCCGCTACGGCCAGCGAGAGCGCGCCCATGCAGTACATCATTCCCTATGCAGCTACGGCGCTGGCGGAATATTTCATGCACAAAGGCAGAGATGTGCTGATTGTTTATGATGATCTGTCCAAACATGCGGTGGCATACCGCGCGCTGTCTCTGCTTCTGGAGCGTTCTCCCGGCCGGGAAGCTTACCCGGGAGATGTATTCTATCTTCATTCCAGACTGCTGGAGCGGTCCAGCAGGCTGAGCGATGAGCTGGGAGGCGGATCCATTACGGCTCTGCCCATTATTGAGACGCAGGCAGGTGACGTGTCCGCCTACATTCCCACCAATGTGATCTCCATTACAGACGGTCAGATCTTTCTGGAAAGCGACCTGTTCTTTGCAGGAAACCGCCCTGCAGTCAATGTGGGACTTTCCGTATCCCGTGTGGGAGGAGCGGCTCAGACAAAGGCCATGAAGAAGGCCAGCGGAAGTCTGAGAGTGGATCTGGCTCAGTTCCGGGAAATGGAGGTATTTACCCAGTTCAGCTCTGATCTGGATGAGGCCACCAAAGCACAGCTGCGGTACGGCAAATGCCTGATGGAACTTTTAAAACAGCCTCAGAGCCAGCCCCTTTCCATGCACCGTCAGGTGATCACATTGTGGACAGCGACCCACAAAGTGCTGGTGGATGTGGATGAACGGGAACTGAAGAAGGTTCAGATGGAGATGCTTGATTATATTGATCAGAAGTATCCGGAGATCGGGCAGGAACTGGAGGAGACGAAGGTCCTCACAGATGAGACAGGAGACAGGATCATTGAGGCGGCGAAAGAGTTTTTAAAGAAGAGCAGGTGATCATATGGCAAATGCGAAGGAAATTCAGAACCGTATCAGGAGCGTACAGGATACAAGAAAGATCACCAGCGCCATGTACATGATCTCATCTTCCAAGCTGAAGCGTGCGAAAAAGGTGCTGGCGGATACGGAACCTTATTTTTTCGCTCTCCGGTCCGCCATTGCCAGGGTTCTGCGCCATGTGCCGGATATGGAGCACCGGTATTTTGACACCAGGGGCCAGGTAAAGCCGGAGGACAGAAAACGGGGCTATATCCTGGTATCGGGGGACAAGGGACTGGCCGGAGCTTATAATCACAATGTGTTCAAGGCTGCCGAGGAGAGGATGGAGGCCCCGGGCAGCTGCCGGCTGTTCGTTCTCGGCGAAGTGGGCCGTCAGTATTTTGCGAAAAAGAAGGTGGAAGTGGATACTGATTTCCGCTATACGGTCCAGAAGCCGACCATGCACCGCGCCCGGGTGATCTCGGAAAGAATGATCGACCTGTACCTTACGGGAGAGCTGGATGAGGTGTATATCATTTATACTCAGATGGTCAACTCCGTGACTATGGAGGCGGAAGTAGAACAGCTTCTGCCGCTGAATAAAGTAACTTTCAGTGATCCTCAGATCACAAAGGATCTGGCTCTGGTTCACCAGGAGGAGATTCAGTTCACCCCATCCCCCCATGCGGTGATCGACAGTATTGTGCCCAATTATTTAAGCGGCATGATCTACAGCTGCCTGGTGGAATCCTATGCCAGTGAGCACAATTCCCGTATGATGGCCATGGAGGCGGCCACATCCAGTGCGGATGAAATGCTGAAAAATCTGTCCATCCAGTACAACCGGGTGCGTCAGGCAGCCATTACCCAGGAGATCACCGAGGTGATCAGCGGGGCGAAGGCGCAGAAAAAGAAGAGGCGGTAGACTATGAATAAAGGAAAGATCGTACAGGTCATGGGACCTGTGGTAGATGTGGAGTTTGAAGACAGAGAATCCCTTCCCAATATCAAGGATGCCCTTACTGTTGACAACGGCGGAAAACGCGCCGTAATGGAGGTGGCTCAGCATGTGGGAAACAATACGGTCCGCTGCATTATGCTGGCGGCCAGTGAGGGACTCTGCCGTGACATGGAAGTAACAGCTACCGGGCAGGGAATTGCCGTTCCGGTAGGAGAAAAAACGCTGGGAAGATTGTTCAATGTACTGGGCGAGGCCATTGACGGCGGAGAAAGCCTGGAGAATGAGGAGCACTGGGTGATCCACAGGGATCCTCCTTCCTTTGAGGATCAGAGTCCTGTGGTGGAGATCCTGGAGACAGGAATCAAGGTAATCGACCTTCTGGCTCCCTATGCCAAGGGCGGAAAGATCGGACTGTTCGGAGGCGCCGGAGTGGGAAAGACCGTGCTGATCCAGGAGCTGATCAGCAATATTGCCACAGAGCACGGCGGTTATTCCATTTTTACGGGAGTGGGAGAACGTTCCCGTGAGGGAAATGATCTGTGGACGGAAATGAAAGCATCCGGCGTGCTGTCCAAGACAGCCCTGGTATTCGGCCAGATGAACGAACCGCCGGGAGCGAGAATGAGGGTAGCGGAGACCGGCCTGACCATGGCGGAATATTTCCGCGACCGGGAGCACCAGAACGTGCTGCTGTTTATTGACAATATTTTCCGTTTCACCCAGGCTGGTTCCGAGGTATCGGCTCTTCTGGGAAGAATGCCGTCAGCAGTGGGCTATCAGCCTACTCTGGCTACGGAGATGGGCGAGCTTCAGGAGCGGATCGCATCCACTAAGGATGGTTCTGTTACCTCCGTCCAGGCAGTCTATGTTCCGGCAGATGACCTGACGGATCCGGCTCCGGCCACTACGTTTGCCCATCTGGATGCCACTACCGTACTGTCCAGAAAGATCGTGGAACAGGGAATCTATCCGGCGGTAGATCCGCTGGAGTCCAATTCCAGAATTCTGGAGCCGGATGTGGTGGGAGAAGAGCATTATCAGACTGCCAGACGGGTTCAGGAATATCTGCAGAAATACAAAGAGCTTCAGGACATCATTGCCATTCTGGGCATGGAAGAGCTGTCCGATGAGGATAAGCTGGTGGTGGCAAGGGCCAGAAAGATTCAGAGATTCCTGTCCCAGCCCTTCCATGTGGCGGAAGTATTTACAGGAATTCCCGGAAAGTATGTACCGATAAAGGAGACCATCCGGGGATTCAAGATGATTCTGGACGGAGAAATGGATGAGTATCCGGAGACAGCGTTCTTCAATGTGGGAACCATTGATGAAGTGATCGAGAAAGCAAAGAAAGAGGCGTAGCCTATGGAAACATTCGGTCTGCATATCGTTGCCAGTGACAAGGACTTCTACGGAGGCAGAGGAACGAAGATCGTTCTGCCCATGAAAGACGGAGAGATCTGCATCCTTCCCCATCACAGCGACCTGATGATTGCCATTGTGCCCGGTGAAATGAGATTTCAGACTCCGGACGGAGAGGAACACAGGGCGATCGTGGGGGGCGGCTTTGCCCAGATCATCAATAACCGTGTAACCGTGCTGGCGGATTCTGTGGAGCGTCCGGAAGACATTGATCTGAAGCGGGCCAGGGAAGCAAAGGAACGGGCGGAAGAACAGCTGAGGCAGAAACAGAGCATTGAGGAATATTATATTTCCCGGGCGGCTCTGGCCAGAGCCACTTCCAGACTTCGGGCGGGAAGCAGATATAATGACGGCTGATGAAAGCCGGACAGAAAGAGGGATTCCAAAGGTCGTGAAAGGACCGGAGGAACCCTCTTTTTTGATGCTGGCAGACAGGCCAAACCTTAAGCGTCCCAAAAAACGTAGGAAAAACTTTCCGTTTTCGGAATAGGAATTGACATGCCGGAAAGATGGAGGATATACTTGAATATAATGCTTTGCAAAGTCTGCCTGTGCAGATCTTGCTCTGCCTTGGTTCTGCGGGAGGTCCGTACCGAAAGAGGGAAAGCCGGGAGGATTTCCGGAGGGGGGAATGGATATGGCACAGTCCGGACTGCCGGCAGAAATTCTGCTTCTTTTTACTGTTCTGATCTGGATGCTCTATTTTATGATCTATCTTTCCAGTCCGAAAAACAGGGTGAATCAGTGGGCGTGCATCTGCGGATTTCTGCTGAGCATGGGAGTGTTCAAGGAATATCTGTATTATGGGGGAATTTTTTCCGGGATCCGGCTGGAGATTTTCCGGGAAGCCTATATGCTGGATGAGCTGGTCAATTCGGTTATGACTGCGGTACTGTACTATCTTGCCATGCCCTGCGTGGTGATTTTCAGCCTCTGCTTCTGTCATCTGGACCGGAAGCGGCCCGGGCTGTTCCGGCTGTTCTGCATTCTTCTGTTCGTACCGGCAGTGTGCTTCGGCATGATCTATCCGTGGAGCCAGACAAGGGAAATTCCGAAACGAGACCCCATGGCATATTCTGTGGTGGCTGTTTACAACCTGGCGTATGGGGTTATTGCTACGGTGCCGATTATCAGAACGCTGCTCAGAGAGAGGAAGAGCTCCCGGTTCCGCCAGCGCAGACTGGTATCTCTCATTGCCCTCCTTCCCCTGTGGTACTGGCTGATTACCCTGTTTTTTGTCCATCTTCTGAAGCTGGAGAGTCTGTACAAGCTGTGGCAGGGGAATGCGCTGATCATTCTCGGACTTTTTCTGTATTACATACGTCATCTGTTCCGGGAGGGCGTGTGGGGGATGCGGCTGAACCGGGTCTATTTTGACTGGTCCGGTGAGGGGGATCCGGTTCCTTCCAATGTACGTTACGTGATCCACATGCTGAAGAATGAACTGGTGAAGCTGGAACTGTGCAAAGATGCCTTCCGAAGCCTGCAAATAAAAAGTCAAGGCTAAATTGAAAGAACTTTGAAAATTTTATACAGGTTGCAAAAGGGTATCA
>CALWRQ010000015.1 GCA_944383965.1 uncultured Lachnospiraceae bacterium | reverse complement strand
ACCAGTTTTATTGCACCTCTTAATGAGGCAAGTTCTGTAAATAAAGTAATCGGTATTGTAAGCGGAAAGGGCGGCGTGGGAAAATCTCTGGTCACCTCTATGCTGGCAGTAAAAATGAGAAACAAAGGTTATAAAACGGCAATTCTGGACGCTGACATCACAGGTCCGTCCATTCCTACCGCGTTCGGTCTGGGAAATGACGGAGTAGGTATGGCTCCCGGAAATCTGATGGTGCCGGCTACCACAGCGACAGGAATCGAGGTTATGAGTGCGAATCTGCTTCTGGACAGCGAGACAGATCCTGTGATCTGGAGAGGCCCGGTGATCGCCGGCGCGGTAAAGCAGTTCTGGCAGGAAACCCTGTGGGAGAATGTGGATTATATGTTTGTGGATATGCCTCCGGGAACGGGAGATGTTCCGCTGACGGTTTTCCAGTCTCTTCCTGTAAACGGGATCGTAATTGTTACCTCTCCTCAGGAACTGGTATCCATGATCGTGGCGAAAGCAGTGAACATGGCGAAAAAGATGAATATTCCGATCCTGGGCGTAGTGGAGAACATGAGCTATGTGGAGTGTCCGGACTGCGGCAGAAAGATCAGTGTATTCGGAGAGAGCCGCATTGAGGAGGTTGCCGCTGAATATGGACTTCCGGTATTGGCAAAGCTTCCGATCAATCCTGAAATTGCCAGGGCAGTAGACGCGGGAAGAGTGGAATACCTGGAGATGCCGTATCTGGATCAGGCGGCGGAGGCCGTAGAAGCAATTTAAAGGGTGTGAGGCGAGAATGAATGTAAGTTTGACCCCCAACAGCGAACTGGAGCAGTCCATTGTCAGTGTACCGGATCTGGTACAGGTGCCCGAGGAATTTGTCAACAGGGCCCACCAGTTCCAGGAGATCATGATGATGTATACCTGTGCCATTCGCGAGGTAAAAACGAAGCTGGAGGTTTTAAACGACGAGCTGTCGGTGAGAAATTCCAGAAACCCCATTGAGATGATCAAATCCAGAGTGAAAAAGCCGAGCAGCATTGTGGAGAAGCTTCAGAGAAGAGGATTGGAGGTGTCTCTGGATTCGGTTGTGGCCAATCTGGACGATGTGGCAGGAATCCGTATTATCTGCTCTTTCCTGGATGATATCTACGCGGTAGCGGATATGCTGGTGAGACAGGATGATATCCGCGTGATTGCGGTAAAGGATTACATTAAGAATCCAAAGCCCAACGGTTACCGCAGCTATCACATGATTGTGGAAATACCGGTATTTTTCTCCGACCGGAAGGAACCTATGCGGGTGGAGGTTCAGATCCGTACGATTGCCATGGATTTCTGGGCCAGTCTGGATCATCAGCTGAAATATAAAAAAGAACTGGATAATGCAGCGGAGATTGGCGAGGAGCTGAAGCAGTGCGCCGATGTGATCGCTCAGACAGATAAAAAAATGCTGGAAATCCGCCAGCAGATCGAATCCCAGGGAATTCGGGTGCGGGGGGATTAAGCAAGCCGAAAGGACCGGCAGAGCACAGAATGATTTCTGTGCCTGCCGGTCCTTTTATCCTGAACAGGAGAGCTGGGCGGAATGGTCAGTAAAGGTAATAGGACAGAGTTTCCGTAATCAGGAACCCTGCTTTTTTATAAAGATTCAAAGCGGCAGTGTTGCTGCCGGCAACCTGGAGGGTCACGGAGGCAGCAGTTTTCTGCAGATGTTTCAGCACCTGGATAAAGAAAGCGTTGCCGAACCCTTTTCCCCGGAAAGAAGGAAGGATTTCCATCCCGTAAAGGTATACTCCGCTTCCCAGAGGGGAGACACGGCAGCTTCCGATCTTTCTCCCGCGGACAAAGGCGGTAAAGCTTCCTCCGTCCTCCACTGTCACGGAAAAGGATGGGGGGAGCACATGGACGGGAGGGATCCAGCCGGACAGCTCCAGACGCATCATATGCTCCTTGTACCAGAAGCGGGCATTCAGCTTTTTCAGAACAAAAGCGGCGGAAGGACAGTGTCCGTCAGTGACAAAGGAAAAGTCGGAATTTCTGAAGCGGCTTTCCGCCAGCTCCAGAGCCTGGGAAAAACAGCCTTTTCTGCGATGTTCGGGATGAGTGGCAGCCGTACATTCGTAAAGATGGGAGTCAAGCTGATAGAGAGCCAGAGCCGAGACGAGGATGCCTCCTTCCATGCAGAGTACGAAAAAGTCCCCGTCATCAGACGGAAAGGACAGAGTAAGTCCTTCCCATTCCCGACAGGCAGAAAAAAGTCCGGATACAAGAGATTTCTGTTCGGCAGAAAGGGCCGATGCCGCAATCAGTTCCAAAGACGATTCCTCCTTTCCTCGGCGTCTTTATATTAATTTGTAGCCGCAGTTTCCGCAGAAATTGGTTCCGCTTGTTTTTGCCCCGCAGTTGGGACAGAAGTTGGGGATAGGACCGGGGGCAGAAGAATGGGGCTGGGAGACCAGCTGCTGCCCCATGGCCATTCCTGCGGCCATACCGGCCATCCCTGAGGCAGCGGATCCGCCCTGGTTCAGGGACTGGCCGAGAGCAACCTGCTGGAAACGGCCCACATCCCCGATCATGCTCTGAGCAGCTGCCTGCTCTGCCATTTTCTGGACTTCATCGGGATAGCTGAAGCTGGTAACGGTGAAGGAGGGAATGGAGATCCCTACAGCGCGCATTTCCATATCCAGATCCTCCCGGATCCCCGATCCGATCTCTGTAGCGTTCATCTGAAGGTTGAACAGATCTTTCCCCTGGACAGAAATCCACTTCATCAGCAGCTGTCCCAGAGAGGAGAGAATGCGTTCTTTTACGTCATCGACCGTAAACTGACGGCGGATGCCGGCGATCTTTTCGATCAGTACGCTGTCATCCCATACTTTGCAGGTGAAAGTGCCGAAGGCCCGGACGGGCATTCCTCCGGGAAGGCTGGAACAGGGAATGAGTACCGGATTTTTGGTGCCCCATTTTACCAGGATCTCTTTGGTGTTGATAAACAGAACTTCGGCTCTCAGACCGCTGTTGAAGCCGAATTGAAAGCCCTTTAATGTGGAGAGGAAGGGAAGAATGTCTGATTCGACCTCATAGTTTCCCTCCTCACGAAAAATTCCTTCTACTGTGCCGTTATACAGAAATACGGCGTCCTGACCGGGACGGATGATCAGGCGGCTGCCTTTTTTGATCTCCTGATTGCTCCATTTCCAGAAAAGAACATCATCCCGGAACTCGTTCCATTCGATTACATTGGAAAACTGATTTCCGAACAGACTCATACGAAAACCTCCATTCATTGCAGATTAAAAAAAGTAAAAAATCAGAACCGCAGCAAGAACAGCCAGAAGGATGCAAAAGCCGATCTTCAGGATACTTTTCGGGTATTCTCCGCTGATCCGGCCGGTCTGTCCGTTGATCAGAACATGGTATATGCGGTTTCCGTACTGGTAAGCCGTACTGTAGACGGGGACCAGGATATATTTGAATGTTTCTTCTGAGAAAACAGGAGAAATATGCATGCTGTCCACATGGTCATAGCGCTTCAGAACTTCGTCTTCAGCCATCCGCCGGAGACGACGCTCCATTTCCATCCGCGCCTGATCTCCTGCGTCATTCAGAGAGAGAGAAAAACATTCCGCGCTGTAGCCGGAGAGGTATTCCGGAGAATAGACCGCCAGAGAGGAAGTATCGAAGGAATCCACACTGTCCAGAAGTCCGGGATCAACGCTGGAGGAAGCAGGAATCAGCAGATCGTCGAAAAAATAACTGATATGACCGGATACCGGCCTCCATACAGTGTAGATCCGGGTTCTTGTTTTTCCTCCTTCCCGGTAGGTTTCGCGGTGATCCCTGCCCCCTCTTGCAGTGTAGGAAGCTTCGCTTCTGGCATCGAAGGTCCAATAGGGCAGATAGATTCCCTGAAGACGGTCTCTCTGGTACAGGTGCTTCAACTTTCCCGGAGCCCAGAAACGTCCCTGAACCCACCGGCCGAATTTCTGTACGGCAGCTTCCCGATCAAACTGAAAGGGAAGGACGCCGTCAGGAACCATGGTGTCCTCCTGCTTGGACGCCAGCACATATTTGGAACCGCAGTAAGGGCACTCAGCCGCAGTGCTGGATGCATCTACCTCGATTCTTGCCCCGCATCCCGGACATTCCACGGTATGGGAGGTCTTTTCCTCCGCCCGGATTTTTCTGCGGGCGTCTGCAGTAAGCAGGTGTTCCCGGATCCGGCCGGAACAGTCAGATATTTCCTGAGAAGTTCCGCAGCTGGGGCATTTTAAAGTCTGGCTTTCCGGGTCAAATTCCATGATATTTCCGCAGCTTGGACAGCGGTAAACAGCAGCCATGGCCTACAGCCCCATTTTGGCTTTCAGAGCAGCCAGTTCGTCGTCTACCTGACGGCTGTTCTGAGACGGCTCATCATATTTGCGCATCAGGTCTTCTGCAGTGTCCTCTTTTCTGTTCAGTTCAGCCATGGCTTCCGCTTCATCCAGCATACGATTTGCTTTTTCTTCCATTCTGCTGAAAGCGGACAGGGTTTCTCCGGAGTCTCTGAGACCGGAACCGATCTGATTCAGACGCTCCTGTGTTTTTGCCAGGGCCATCTTGGATCTGACGGCAGCTTTCCGCTGCTGCAGCTGAGCAAGATCGTTTTCCAGCTTATCGTGCATTTCTTTCATTCTGGCAGCATTTTCCCCGGCAGCCTGATAGGTCTGCTCCAGAGAAGGCTGCTGTGCAGCCAGAACTGCCTTCTTCTCCAGAAATATGCGGGCGTCATGCTCATTTCCGGCCAGAAGAGCTTTTTCTGCATATCGGGTGAGAGTCTCCATTTCTCTGGAATTTTCATCCAGGTCCCGTCTGGCCTTTTTTTCGGCAGCCATAACAGCAGCAGTCTCTCCTTTGACTTTTCCAAGATCATCCTCAATGTCCCGTATGTACTGATCTATCATCTTTTCCGGGTCTTCTGCTTTATCCAGCAGTGCGTTGATGTTTGCAGACATGATATCCGTGAAACGTTTCAGAATATTTGCCATGGCAGTTACCTCCTTAAAAGATTCGTATGTCATGAAGCGGCCAGCAAAGGCCGCTTAAGTGAATTATAGGCCAGGACCATTCAAAATTCAACTAAAATCCGGCAGGCTTCCATCCGGCAGATTGTATTTTGTGTGTATTTAGTCTTGCCGATTGAACGGAGGGGGAGTAGAATAGGAACCATATTTTTTGAGAGGAGACGGCAAGATGAAATATGTGAAAGAAGCAGGGATCATTTTCGGGATGTCTGCTGCAGGAGAAATTCTGAATCAGCTGCTTCCTTTTCCGGTTCCGGCAGGGGTTTACGGCCTTTTTCTGCTGCTGATCTGTCTGATGACGGGACTGGTAAAGCTGGAGATGCTGGAGACGACGGGAAACTGGATGCTGGATGCCATGCCGATCATGTTTGTACCGGCCTGCGTAGGAATTATGGACAGCTTTGGTGAGCTGAAAAGCGTACTGGTGCCATTTCTGGTGATTGCAGTGGTATCTATGGCAATGGTAATGGGAGTGACCGGTTTGGTGGCTCAATGGATCATCAGAAGAAACGGAGGGAAACGATCATGAGAGATGCACTGGCAGTTTCCTCATATTTTGGAGCAGTACTCAGCATAGGGGCCTATGCGGCAGGAATGTGGCTGAAGAAAAAGACCAATCTGGCTGTCTGCAATCCGCTGCTGATTGCGGCGGCGATCATTGTTCCGGTCCTTCTTCTGACCGGGATCAGTTATGACGAATACATGAAGGGGGCGCAGTGCATCAGCTACCTGCTTACCCCGGCTACCGTATGTCTGGCCATTCCGCTGTACAAGCAGCTGGCTCTGCTTAAGAGAAACAAGGCGGCGGTATTCTGCGGCATTGCTTCCGGCGTGGCAGCCAATGCCCTGACGATTTTCGTGCTCTGCATTCTGTTCCGCCTGGAGCATGTTCACTATGTAACGCTCCTTCCAAAATCCATTACTACGGCAATTGGAATGGGCGTGAGTGAAGAGGCGGGAGGAATCGTTACGCTTACGGTGGTCAGCATCATCATAACCGGAGTATCGGGAGTGATCATGTGTGAGAAGCTCTTCAAACTGCTCCGTCTGGAGGAACCCATTGCCAGAGGACTGGCTCTCGGAAACGGGGCTCATGCCATCGGAACGGCAAAAGCACTGGAGCTGGGAGAAGTGGAAGGTGCCATGTCCAGCCTGGCGATTGCAGTGGCCGGTCTGATGACGGTTGTGGTTGTGCCGGTTATCGGGAATCTTATCTAGAAGAGCTGCCTGAGAATGACTCAGGAGGAAAACGCTTCGGCTGAACAGGAACTGTCCGGAAAGCCGGGGCGATTTTTGTTTTCTCCTGAGGGGAAGATGTGGTACAATTAGGCATATACGCAGGAGAAGGGAGATTACATCTATGAAAACATTGATCAGAAACGTAAAAATTCTGTCCATGAATGAGGAGAATCAAGTGTATGAGGACGGCTGTGTGCTGGTGGAGGGGGACCGGATCAGCAGAGTGGGAAACAGCCGGGAAGCGGAATCCTGGGATACGGGAGACGGGGAGATCCTGGACGGAGGCGGGGGAATTCTCATGCCGGGAATGATCAATACTCACTGCCATGTATCCATGATGCCGTTCCGGACCCTGGGAGATGACTGCGGAGATCGGCTGCGCAGATTCCTGTTTCCTCTGGAAAATGATGCTATGACCAGGAAGCTGGTTTACCGGGCAGCGAAATACGGGATCGGAGAGATGCTTCTGGCAGGAGTTACCACGTTTGTGGACATGTACTACTTTGAGGATGAGGTGGCAAAAGCCTGTGAGGATCTGGGAATCCGCGGATTCCTGGGAGAAACGGTGATCGGACAGACCACCTGCGACAGTCCGGAACCATACGGAGGGCTGGAATACGGGGAGAATTTTATAAAGGAATGGAAAAACAGCCGCCTGGTAAAGCCTATTGTGGCTCCCCATGCGACTTACAGCCTCAGTCCGGAAATGCTGAAGAAATCTTTTGAAATGGCGGAGAAATATGATACGCTCTATACCATTCACGTATGTGAAATGGAGCATGAAATGGAAAAGTTCCGGAAAGAGTACGGACAGACTCCGGTGGAATTTATGAGAGACATGGGACTTCTGGACCGGAGGACGCTGGCAGCTCACTGTGTCTACATGGAACGGAAGGACATGGAGCTTTTTGCACAGTACGGAGTGAATGTGGCCCACTGCATCGGCTCCAACACAAAGGGCGGACGGGGAGTGGCTCCCGTTCCTGCCATGGAAAAACTGGGAGTGGCTGCCGGTCTGGGAACGGACGGAGCGTCTTCCGGAAATACCCTGGATCTGTTTACGCTGTTTAAGCTGTTTGCCAATTTCCAGAAAACCGCATATCATGACCGCACCCTGTTCCCGGCCTGCGATATTGTGAAAATGGGCACGATGGGAGGCGCAAGAGCCATTCAGGAAGAAAAGAATCTTGGATCCATAGAGGCGGGGAAAAAGGCAGATCTGGTAATCCTGGAGACGTCTTCTGTGAATATGTTCCCCTGCTACAATCCGTATTCTGCCATTGTCTATTCTGCCAACAGCTCCAATGTGGATACGGTAATGGTAGACGGAGAAATCGTGGTACGCGGAAAGCGTCTGCAGAAAGCGGATCTGACTCAGATCAGGCAGGAACTGTCTGAAGAGATGGGACCGTTTATCAAAGCGGCGGAAAACTACGGAGAGATGCTCTGACAGAAAGAAACGGACAGGCTGCTGTATGGAAAAACGGGGCTGCAGGAAATTCCTGCAGCCCCGCTGCCGTTATTATTCAATGTTGATGTATTTGGGCTTTTCTTCCACGGGCTTGGGAGCCTCTTTGGGAACGGTCAGACGAAGCACGCCGTTTTCGAAAGCAGCTTTGATATCCTCCTGTCTGAGAGCCTCACCCACATAAAAGGTTCTTCTCATAGAACCATGATACCGTTCTCTGCGGACATAGGTCCGGTCTTTTTCAGCGTCCTCCCCATGTACGGCGGAAATGGTCAGATAGCCGTCCTTCAGCTCCGCCTGGATCTCATCCTTCCGGTAGCCGGGAAGTTCAATGTCCACCAGATAGCAGGCGCCTGCATCCAGGATATCCGTCCGCATCAGTCCCGTATCCTTTTTGGTCTGAGCAGGCTGAGAGCCGCTCCAGAAGCTGTCATTGAAGAAATCATCAAAGAAATCGAAGCCGTAATTTGTTCTGGGAATTAACATAATAAAAATCCTCCTTTTATCATGAGCAGTCCATAAGAATGTCTGCTGTAGGTCTTTTTTTGTTATGCATGTACTATAACACGAATTGTTAGCACTGTCAATAGTTGAGTGCTAATTCTTCCCGAAAAATGATTCCTGGCAGTTTCTGCGGCCGGACCGGTTATCGGGGAACGGCGGATGGCGTTTCACAGATCCACTGAACCCAATCTGCATAATACTTTCCCAGCACATGGGAACCGTCTGCCGAATATTCTTCTGCCATATTTCCGGTTCCGTCATCAAACCGCTCATTGATATCCAGATAGGAACAGGATAATTCCCGCCCGATCGCCTTTATTCTTTCATTTAACTCATTGATCCGCTCATTATTATAGATGCTGCTCGCTGCTGACTTGGATGCGGTGACATGCAGGTTTGCTCCGAGAACGATTTTTGCCTGCGGCTGCAGGGACTGTATTTTTATAACAGATTCCCGATATGCTTGCGCAATGCGGTCCATGGGATATCCCAGTTCGTTGATTCCCAGCATGAAGTGAATCATTTGATAATTCTTTTCCGACAGAAGCTGTTCTAACGTCAGTTTCTGACCGTCAAACTGCTTTTCCTTGTCCCAGAGGGTGAATACGGTCATTCCGCTGTCTGCAAATACATCGGCTTCTCCCAGCTGCCCGTATTCCCAGAGTCCTACTGTTCTGGAATCTCCGATGAACAGGGTCTCCTGAAAGTTTTCCGGGAACCGTGTGACGGATTCTTCCGATTCCGCTTCCGATGCGGTTTCCGGAACCACTTCTTCCCTGGCAGTTTCAGCAGCAGCCGGAGGCTCAGGCACCCATGTTTCCGGCTGCATTTTTCCTGCCTGTTCTGCTTCCGCCAGTGTTTCTGCAGGAGGCTCATTTTTTACAAAAACAGCTGTTCCCATCCAGATGATGTACAGAAGAAGACTGACAAACAGAAAACGGCTGTACCAACAATGTTTCATATATTCTGCCTCTTTTCATAAATTTCAGAACCGGAAATAGAGGAACGGATCATCCATTCCTGCTTTCATGCAATAAACGGATGCCCAGAAAATCCCCAGCAGGATCAGTGCGGCTGCCGGAGAATCTTTCCATCGGCTGTACAGGTTTCTCGGAATAGGGGTGATAAAGATGATTCCGGCACACAGGGATCCGGCGTACATTCCGGCATATTTCAGATAATCTCCGGCAAAATAACCGGCCGGTCCGCCAAACGGAAACAGGCGTCCCAGATAAACGGCGATCTGAGACAGATCAGTAACGGCAAACAACAGCCAGGTGAGCGGAATGATGAAAAGCATATAAATATGGCCCAGAGCGGGATGCTCTGTAAAAAAATTTCCCAGCCCGGATTTTTCCAGCAGGATCAGGAAAAACAGAACCAGGCCCCACAAAAGAAAATTCCAGCTTGCTCCATGCCAGAAACCGGTCAAAAGCCATACAACAAAAAGATTCCGGACGGTGTTCAGCCGGCCTTTTCGATTTCCGCCCAATGGAATATAAACATATTCACGAAACCAGCTTCCCAGAGTAATGTGCCATCTCCTCCAGAATTCGGTCAGGGAGAGGGACATGTAAGGGTAGGAAAAGTTGCAGGGGAACTGAAAACCGAGAAGGTATCCCAGCCCTTTTGCCATCAGGGAATATCCGTAAAAATCAAAGTAAATCTGCAGACTGAAAGCGGCCAGACCCAGCCATGCCAGCTGGGGAGATATACTTTCAAATCCGATTGCTTCCACCTTGTTCCACAGGCCTCCGATCTGATTGGCGAGCAGAACCTTCAGCCCCAATCCGATGGTAAACTCTCTGAGCCCGGCTTCTGCCTTCAAGGGGGTGATCCTGCGCATCCCGATCTGCTTTTTTACGGAGCTGTATGTAACAATGGGACCGGCGATCAGTTGGGGAAACATGCTGAGATACATTCCGAAGCGGATCAGTGATTTCTCGCAGGACGTTTTTTTCCTGTACACATCTGCCAGATAGGATACGGCCTGGAACGTATAGAAACTGATTCCGATGGGCAGGACCGGGGTGAGAACGGGGATTTTGGCAGGCAAATGAAACCATTTCAGAAAATGGTTCAGATTCAGACAGAAAAATCCGGCATACTTGAACAGGATCAGCCAGAAAAAATTGTAACCGATTCCGACCGCGAGCCATATCCGGCTTCGTTCCGGACGATCTGTGATCTTCCGTCCGATGATAAAATTTGTTCCGATTGACATAAGAAAAAGAAGCAGATGAAAGGGATGATCTTTCACCCCATAAAAATAGAAACACATGCTTCCGGCAAACAGCCAAAGGTTTTTCCAGCGGAACGGACAGATGGTATAGATCAGATAAAAGACCGGAAAAAATTTAAAAATGAAATCAATGCTGCTGAAAACCACTGCGATTACTCCTGATTCTGATTATTTCAATTCCCACTACCATATAGACTGCCGGACCGCCTCAAAAGTTTCAAAAACATACGGAACTTTTTGCGATCGGACAGCCCGGCCGTTTCCGGCTCCAAAAAAGTACCGCAGAGTTCCTGAGAACAGGACTCTGCGGCAGGGGATTCCGTTGATTTGGGGTTTAATAGTTGATTCCGTTAACAGCCAGAACGCCGTCGGTTACACCGAAATTAATATTTGCGCTTCCGCCGTCAGATATGGAGAATCCTGCCATGCTGGGCTGGAAGCTGTCAATATCAGCCGCTGCAACGGAAGCGGTAAGCTCGTCCGTAAACAGGGTATCTGCACCGATCGCGAGAAAATCTTCTTTGGTTTCCACCACTCCCACATCCGGAAGTCCCACATAGACGGGGAAGGATGTGAGTTCGGCCAGGGCTTCCAGATCCTTGTCGGCAGTCGCTTTCTGGATCTTTTCTGCAAATTCTTTTGCTGCGGCCCCGTCAACTTCAAAATTATCTTCGTATTTTGCTGCTGGTTCTGCATGGGGCTCTGCAGCTTCTTCTGTCTGCTTTTCCGATTCTTTTTCCTGAACAGAGCTTTCCGGAGCCGCAGCTTCTTCAGCTGAAGTTTCCGGGGTATGGGTTTCTTCAGCGGCGGTTTCCTGCACGGCGGTTTCCTGCAGGGTGGTTTCCTGAACACCTGAAGCTCCGGAGCACCCCGCCAGGGCGGAAGCGGACAGAAGTGCGCTTAAAATCACGGCTGACATATTTTTTCTGTTTGTTTTCATGTTATTGACCTCCCGTAAAAATCTGTTTGATAGCGATTTCATTCTATAGATAATCGGGAGAACGGAAAAGTTGCAGAATATGAAAAAATATTTTCCGGCACCGGACGTATGTTTTGCTGGAAAAAGAACAGTTCTGAATGGTTAATTGCCTTTAAGAATGAAAAATAGTATACTGAAAGCAGGAAAAATAACGGTGGATATTTAAGAAAGGGGCGGGATTGAATGAAGAAAATGATCATTACGGTGGGAAGACAGTATGGAAGCGGCGGAAGAGCCATCGGAGAGATGCTGGCAGAGCATCTGGGCATTCCGTTTTATGACAGAAACCTGATTGAAATGGCAGCGGAAAAGAGCGGCGTGGATCAGGGAATTCTGGCAATCCACAATGAGCGTGCGGTTCAGGCAACGCTGATGAAGGTCAAGGGATCCGCCGGCCTGAAGGGAAGACCGGTAGGGGAACTGCTCTATCAGACCCAGTCCCAGATCATCCGGGAGCTGGCGGACCAGGGTTCCTGCGTCATCATCGGCCGGTGTGCGGATTACATACTGAAAGACAGAAAAGAACTGTTTTCCGTTTTCATTACGGCACCCGTTCCGAAAAGAATTGAGCGGATTATGGAGAGAAACCGGATGAGCCGGGAAGATGCTGCCGAAGCAGTGGAGAAGGTGGACCGCCAGAGGGCGGATTACTATCTCCACTATACAGGCAAAACCTGGGGCGCTCCGGAAAGCTACGGACTGACTGTGGACAGCAGCCTGAGAGGAGTGGAAGGTACCGCCGAATATCTGCAGAAACTGGTTCTGGATTTTCAGAATCCGTTTCCGGCTATGTAGACAACGGCTTTTATCACTCCGGCCAGGACCATGACCAGTATGGGATTCATTCCGACTTTCTGGATCAGCACGACGGAAACGGCAAAGATCAGGACCATGATCCAGCTGGTTCCGGAAAGGGAAATGACCGATTCGCTTCCCCAGAAAGCGGTGATCAGGATGGAAATGCCCGCAGCGGCGATCATGGCTACGACGGCCGGACGCAGAGAGTTAAGAACGCCCTGGAGAACGGACATATTCCGATATTTCAGATAGAGTCTGGCTATGAGAGTCACAATGATGCAGGAAGGCAGGATACAGCCCACGGTGGCGGCGATGGCTCCCGGAATTCCCGCAATCTTGATTCCTACGAAGGTGGCGGAATTGACAGCAATGGGTCCCGGAGTCATCTGAGAGATGGTGATCAGGTCTGTGAACTCCGTCATGGACAGCCAGGGATGGATGGCAGTTACCTGTTCCTGAATCAGAGGCATGGCAGCGTATCCGCCTCCGAAGCTGAAAAGTCCGATCTGGATGAAACTGAGAAAAAGCTGTAAGTAGATCATGAATGAGACTCCTTTCTGAACAGGCAGGTACGTGCCAGACCGATGGCTCCGCAGGCAAGGACCACATAGATAACGCTGACACCGGCCATGCAGGCGATGAAAGCTCCGACCATGATAGCGATGGACGCGGGATTTTTGCCGTGGCAGATGCCGCGCCCCATTTCAAATACTACGGAGGCGATTACTGCGCCTACCCCGGCCTGCATTCCTTCCAGCATCTGATTTACGATGATATTGTCCCGGAACACACTGTACAGAACAGAGATCATGGAGATGATGATGAAGGGGGGCAGGATGGTAGCGGTGATTGCCGTAATGGTTCCCGGAATGCCGGCCAGCTTATAGCCGACTACGATCGCTCCGTTTACAGCGATGGCTCCGGGAGAAGACTGGGCGATTGCTACCAGATCCAGCATTTCATCCTCGTCGATCCAGTGCAGCTGATCTACGAATTTTTTCTTTAAAAGAGAGACGATCACATAGCCGCCTCCGAAGGTAAAAGCACTCAGATATAAAGTTGAAATAAAAAGTTTGAGCAGTACATTTTTTTTACTTTCCATGATAATTGTTTCCTCCTTCAGGGTCCATTATAGGCAGGGTTGTTTTATATGTAAAATAGTATTATTATATCAAATATATAATGAATTTATTATATATCAAGGAGGTAGGAAATGACCCTTCGTCATATGAGAATCTTTGTATCGGTTTTTCGGAACGGGAGTGTGACCAAAGCTTCCCGGGAGCTCCACCTGGCCCAGCCGTCAGTGAGCCTGGCACTGAGGGAACTGGAGGATTATTATGGGGTGTGTCTGTTTGAACGGATCGGAAGAAGGATCTATCCTACAGACTGCGGAAAGGAACTGTATGAGTATGCGGTTCATGTGGAAGGCCTGTTTGATGAAATGGAAAAAAGGATCCGCAACTGGGATGCCATCGGAACCCTGCGGGTAGGAGCGAGCATTGCGATCGGGACTCATATCCTTCCGGAGCTGCTGAAACGGCTTCAGCAGAAATATCCGGAACTGACCGTAAAAGCAACCATAGGGAGTTCCCGATCTGTGGAGCGGGACATTGAGGAAAATAAAGTGGATCTTGGACTGGTAGAGAGCAGTCCGCAGCTGGAAGGGATTGCAATAGAGCCTTTTATGGCCGATGAGCTGTGCGCCATTGCCCCTGTGGGACATCCCCTGACTGAAAAAGAGGAGATCACCCTGGCAGAACTGGCTCAGTATCCTATGCTGATGAGGGAGAAGGGAAGTGCGGGAAGGGACATTGTGGATGCTTATTTCGCCCTGCGGGAGATCCGGATCGAACCCAGATGGGAGAGTACCAGCAGCCAGGCCATTGTCCGCGGAGTGGAGGAAGGGCTGGGAGTGGCAGTGCTCCCGTTTCTGCTGGTGAAAGAGGATCTGGAAAGAGGGCGGATCATACGCCTTCCCCTGAAGCGTCCCATCCGCCGGAATATGAATCTGATCTGGCATAAAAGCAAGTTTCTGACAGAAAGGATGAAGACTTTTATGGATCTGGCAAGGGAGTACGGAAGGGAGAGAGGAGAGGCGCAAATGCCTTGAAAGGACAGGCATGATATGATAGAATAAAAAGGATAAGCCAGGCCGGATAGAAGCGGTCTGGAGCAGATAAGGAAAATATGATAAATAAGAGGAGGACGCCATGATCAACCGTCTGGTAAAAAAGATTCAGGAGACAAAGGCTCCGGTGTGCGTGGGACTGGATCCCATGCTGAGCTACATTCCGGAGCATGTGGTGAAGAAAGCATTTGAGGAGTTCGGAGAAACACTGGAGGGAGCAGCAGAAGCCATCTGGCAGTTCAACAAGGAGATCGTGGATCATACCTGGGATCTGATTCCGGCGGTAAAGCCCCAGATTGCCATGTATGAGCAGTTCGGGATCGAGGGTCTGAAGGTATATCAGAGAACGGTAGACTACTGCCAGGAGAAGGGTCTGATCGTGATCGGAGATGCCAAGAGAGGAGATATCGGTTCCACTTCCGCTGCTTATGCCACCGCTCATATCGGTACGGTTCAGGTAGGAAGCAGAACACTGTCCGGATTCCATACGGATATGGTGACTGTGAATCCCTATCTTGGAACAGACGGAGTGAAACCCTTTGTGGATGTGTGCAAAAAAGAAGACAAGGGAATTTTTGTTCTGGTAAAGACATCCAATCCTTCCAGCGGAGAATTCCAGGATCAGCTGGTAAACGGAAAACCGGTTTACGAGCTGGTAGCGGAAAAGGTGATGGAATGGGGCCAGGACTGCATGGACGGAGATTACAGCGATGTGGGAGCCGTAGTGGGAGCTACCTATCCGGAGATGAGCAAAATCCTGAGAAAGCTCATGCCGCATACCTATTTCCTTGTTCCCGGCTATGGAGCACAGGGCGGTACGGCAGAGGATCTGAAGCACTGCTTTAATGAGGACGGACTGGGAGCAATCGTAAATTCCTCCAGAGGAATCATCGCAGCGTATAAGAAAGCACCTTATGACAAATTCGGTCCGGAGCATTTCGGGGAGGCATCCAGACAGGCAGTAGTGGATATGGTAGCCGATATCAACCGGGTACTGTGATCGGAAGGAGCGTTTCATGGCACAGGTAAAGACAGAAGCAGAAGTAAGAAGCCAGGAAAAACTGGCAGAGGGAGTATACAGCATGGTGCTGTATGCGCCTCGGATTGCCGGAGAGGCAAAGGCGGGCCAGTTTATTTCTGTTTATACGAAGGATCCGTCCAGACTTCTTCCCAGACCGATCAGCCTCTGCGGGATTGACCGGGAAAAGGGAGAACTGCGCATTGTGTACCGGGTGGCAGGAGCCGGAACGGAAGAGTTTTCCCATTACCGGGCGGGAGAACGGGTTCAGGTGATGGGCCCTCTGGGAAACGGATTTCCGCTGAAAGGGAAAAAAGCCATCCTCATGGGCGGCGGGATCGGAATTCCGCCCATGCTGGAGCTGATGAAGGAGCTGGATTGCGAACGGACAGCCGTACTGGGATACCGGGATGAGCTGTTCTTAAATGAGGAATTTGCACCGTATGGAAATGTATATGTTGCCACGGAGGACGGAAGTGCAGGAACAAAGGGAAATGTACTGGATGCGGTCCGGGAGAATGGCGTGGAAGGAGACGTGATCTTTGCCTGCGGCCCTACTCCCATGCTTCGGGCCATCAAAGCCTATGCGGCAGAGAAAAATCTGGAATGCTACATTTCTCTGGAAGAGAAAATGGCATGCGGCATCGGAGCCTGCTTAGCCTGCGTATGTCAGTCCAAAGAAGTGGATCATCATTCCCATGTGCATAATAAAAGGATCTGCAAGGACGGTCCCGTATTTGCGGCTGAGGAGGTGGAGATCTGATGGATACGAGAGTGACCATAGCCGGTGTGGAACTGAAAAATCCGGTGATGACGGCATCCGGGACCTTCGGATCCGGAGCGGAGTACGGGGAGATGGTGGATTTAAACCGCCTGGGAGCCGTTGTGACCAAGGGAGTGGCCAATGTGCCGTGGCCGGGAAATCCCACACCCCGTATTGCAGAGGTCTACGGGGGAATGTTAAATGCCATCGGTCTTCAGAATCCGGGAATCGATGTGTTTATAGAGAGAGATATTCCCTTTCTGAAGCAGTATGATACCAGGATCATTGTCAATGTGTGCGGGAAGACCACAGAAGATTATGTGGAAGTGGTGGAGCGTCTGGGAGACACGGCAGCAGATCTGCTGGAGATCAATATTTCCTGCCCGAACGTAAAAGAGGGAGGAATCGCTTTCGGTCAGGATCCCAAAGCGGTAGAGGCCATTACCAGAGAGGTAAAGCGGCATGCGAAGCAGCCGGTGATCATGAAGCTCAGCCCCAACGTGACGGATATTACGGTGATGGCGAAGGCAGCAGAGGCCGGCGGAGCGGATGCTCTGTCCCTGATCAATACGCTTACAGGCATGAAGATCGATATTCATCGCCGTACCTTTGCTCTGGCCAATAAGACCGGGGGATTTTCCGGGCCTGCGGTGAAACCGGTAGCGGTGCGTATGGTCTATCAGGCGGCCAATGCAGTGAAGCTTCCCATTATCGGTATGGGAGGAGTGACCACGGCGGAAGATGCCATAGAGTTCCTGCTGGCAGGAGCCACGGCAGTTTCCGTAGGAACAGCTAATTTCTTCAATCCCTATGCGACCATGGAAATTGTGGACGGCATTGAAGCCTACATGAAGAAGTATGGCGTGGAGGACGTAAAAGAGCTGATCGGAGCAGTAAAGTAAATATTCCGATTGAAAATGAAAAAGGCTGCCGCGGAGAAGAAAATCTCCGCGGCAGCCTTTGTTTGGAGTTCTATTGTTTACCGGTCTGTTTCCGGGGAAAGAAAAGCGTCGTCTGTTCGGTCGGCGCATTGGGGATTGGTCATTACAAAACGGTCGTCAATATTCTGTTCGCCCCATTGACACATCAGCTCGAGAAGAGGTTCCAGGGATCTTCCTTTGGGAGTAACAGAGTATTCCACCCTGGGGGGAACTTCCGGATAAGCCGTACGGAGGATCAGACCGTCCTGCTCCAGCTCCCGAAGCTGATTGGTCAGGGTTCGCTGGGAAACCTGTGTGATCCGGCGCATCAGTTCGCTGAATCTCTGCGTTCCGTTTTGTATCAGACTGTCCAGGATCAGAGGCTTGCATTTCCCGCCGATCATTTTCAATGTAACTTCCATTTCACAGGTGACCATGATTTTATTCATTCTGAGTTGTCCTCCAATGGTGAAAATTTTTTCACTTTCTGAAAATAATGTGCGTACTTGCTGAAAAAAAGGAAGATGGATATAGTATAAGTATATCTTGCCCTGCCGGTATTGCAACCTGAATTTTCTATGGGAAGAATGAATTTCCCTGTCAGTGCGGCAGTCCCGGGCGCTGAACAAGGAGGAAAAGGAGCTATGGAATACAGAATACTGGGAAGAACCGGACTGAAGGTCAGTGAGATCGGACTTGGCGGAGAATGGTTCAACGGACTTACGGAAGAAGAAAGTACGGCAATTGTGGATGCGGCAGAAAGAAACGGCATCAATTATATTGATGTTTTTATGCCGCAGGCACCTACCAGGGATCATCTGGGGACGGCGCTGCAGGGACGGCGGGACCGTTTTATCATTCAGGGCCACCTCTGTACGGTATACGAGGACGGGCAGTATACCAGGACCAGAGACCTGGAAAAAACAAAGCGCTCGTTTCAGGATCTGCTGGAACGGCTGCATACGGATTACATCGATGTGGGGATGATCCATTACATTGACAGTGAAGAGGATTTCCGGACGGTTTTCGAGGGACCGGTGCTGGAATATGCAAAGGAACTGAAGGAAAAGGGAATCATCCGCCATATCGGCATGAGCTCTCATAATCCCGGCATTGCCCTGAAAGCGGTGGAGAGCGGGTGGATCGATGTGCTGATGTTCAGCATCAATCCGGCTTATGACATGGAGGCTGCCGATACGGAGATTTCCGACCTGATGGAGTTTAAGGGAATGGAGCAGGCCGGGCTTGCAGCGGATGAAACACGTCAGAAGCTGTACTCCGCCTGCGAAACGACGGGGGTGGCGATCACGGTCATGAAAGCGCTGGGAGCAGGCACCCTTCTGCAAGCGGATACTTCGCCGTTCGGTGCAGCACTGACAGTGCCTCAGTGCATTCAATACTGCCTGGATCGGAACGGAGTAAAGGTGGTGCTCATCGGCTGCCATACTCCGGAAGAAGTGGAAGAAGCAGGGAAGTATTACCGGACATCTCCGGAAGAACGAAGCTATGCTCATATTTTCAGCGGAGGAAGCAGAATCCGTATGACAGGGCGCTGTATGTACTGCAATCACTGCCAGCCCTGTCCGGCTCATATAGACATCGCTGCCGTAACCAAGTTTCTGGATCTGGCGGAGCATCAGGATACGGTTCCGGAGACTGTGGAGCAGCATTACCGGGCCCTTTCCGCTACGGCCGATGATTGTCTGATGTGCGGCAGATGTGAGCCGAACTGCCCGTTTGGCGTTGACATCCGGGAAAATATGAAACGGGCACGAAAAATCTTTATAAAAAAATGATCAGCCGGCAGGCGGCTCTGAGAAATCAGAGCCGTCTGTTTTGCAGTTCAGCCATACCGCTTCTGATAAGATGGATCAGTTCTTTAAGAGCAGGATGCTGCCGGCAGGCACTCTGAGAGAAAAAAAGGTAGGAGGCCTGTCTCAGGTCCCAGCCCTGCAGAGGAATATGGGACAGCTTGTCCTGCATGCCTTCTGCCAGGCAGACAATAGGAAAGTAGGAGATGGTGAACACTTCAGGATTTCTGGCAATCAGAGAAACCACATTGGCCAGGGATTCCGCTTCCATGGTGTGTGAACCGGGAATGGTACTGAACAGCTCGCGAAATAAGGGATAGAGAAAACTGTCATCCTTCAGGGTTCCCTTAAAATGCGCCATTGTAAAGTAAAGGTCCCGGAGATCTTTTACCGTGACCGATTCGCAGCCGGCCAAAGGGCTGGATGGGTTCAGGATACACTGATATTCTCCGTCCATAAGCCGGAGAGGAGCACTGCCCTGCTTTTCGGTAAACTGCTCCCGCAGAGTACTGTTGCATACCACCAGGCAGAGAACAGGCTTGCCGGTTTCCCGGGAAATATATTCTCCCGGCTTCAGAACCGGGTTCAGGGTCACCTTCACACCGGGATAGGCTTTTTTGAAATCCAGAAGAATGTTAGGCAGAAAAAAGTGGGCGAATACGCTCTGCGTATAGATTTCTATTTCCTCAAGCGAGTCAGTGTTCGCCAGATCCTTCCAGCCCTGATAGTATTTCAGCACCTGTCTGGCTTCAGGCAGGATTTTTTCGCCTGCTTCCGTAAGGCGGATTCCCTTGGCTTCCCTCAGAAAAAGGGGGACTCCGATTTCCTCTTCCATCCTGCTTAAGGCTTTTGACAGACTGGGCTGGGCAATATAAAGAGACTGGGCCGCTTTATTGATGGACTGATATTCAGCAAGCGCAACAAAATATTCCAGAGTACTTATTTTCATAGATGATCCTCCGCCGGGCGATGGTTATAGCTTTTTTTCATAACCTGCCCGTTTTCTATATTATACAAAAAAATGAGGAAATGTTAACATATTATCAGCAAAAACAATAAAAAAACAAAGGAGAGAGAAGCTATGACAAAAAAGGAAAGATTTGAGGCTTTTCTTGCAAACAAACCGGTTGACCGTGTTCCTGTGGCGCTTTTTCATCATTTCTGCGATATGGAAGATGTGAACCAGGGACTGGTCAACGAAGAGGCGTTTGAACGCAATATTGAGGGACATCGGAGAGCGAGAAAAATTTTTGATCCGGATGTGGCAAAGGTGATGAATGAAACCCTGATGCTGGTTCCCATCGACTGTTCAAAGGCGGAGAAGGCTGCGGATCTGCGCAAAGTGGACCCGCCTTCCAGGGATTCTCTTTTTGTAACGAAAACCGTAGAACTGACAAAGCGGGTCCGGGACATCTACAGGGATTCGGACGCACCTGTTTATGGAACCAGCTTTTCGCCCTATACCGTTCTTCGGTTCAGTCTTTCACCGAACGGTATGCTGGGAAACGGATCCGATGAAGCCAGATTCAAACGATTCATGAAAGAAGATCCGGAAGCAGTGGGAGAGTTCCTGGGAAGACTGGGAGAGTTTATCTGCTATCTGAATGAGCGGATGCTGGGAGAGTGCGGCGTGGATGGGATTTACCTGAGCGTGAATAATCAGTGCGGGATTGTTCCGCCGGAAATGCACAGACAGCTCATCGCGCCGCACGAAAAGAAGATCATTGACGAGGCCAACAAAAGAAGCAGGATCACGCTTCTCCACATCTGCGGCGGACCGATCGGGCTTCCCAGCACACTGGAGCTGTACAGAGACTATGATGTGGCAGGATACAACTGGGCGATAGAGGCGGAGAAGATCAGCCTTGGAGAAGGCAAGAAGATTCTGAACGGAGCCCCGGTGTTCGGAGGATTTGAGCGGACAGGACTGATTGACCGGGGAAGCCGGGAAGAAATCACGAAGCGGGTTTACGATATTCTGGATGAATGCGGTCAGACAGGAATCATGATCGGGGACGACTGTACTGTTTCCACTCATATCGATGACCGGAGGCTGGAATGGGTCCGCCAGGCAGCGGTACAGTATGCGGAGGAGAAAAGATAGGAAAAACATAGATTGATCGGAAAGAAGGGGGAAACAGAATGTATAATTTTGACTTTCATCTTGCAACGAGGATCCATTTCGGAAAAGGTGCTGTGGGAGCCTCTCTGAGAGAGGAACTGGCAGCCTGGGGGAAAAGGGTATTTTTTGTTTATGATGAAATTCCGGTAAAAAAAAGCGGACTTTATGAGGAAGTGGTCCGGGTGTTTGAGGAAGCGGGAATCGAATACCGGGAATTTACGGGAGTGGAACCAAATCCCAGACATACCACTGTGAACAGAGGAATCAGGGAATTAAAGGAATTCGGAGCGGACTGCATTGTGGCAGCCGGCGGCGGAAGCACACTGGACTGCGGAAAAGCGATCAGTTTCGGCGCCTGTCACGAAGGAGACGTATGGGATTTCTATGCCGGGAAACTGCCGGTGGGCTCGGTGATGCCGGTCATTGCCATTCCCACTCTGGCTGCAGCCGGAGCGGAAGTATCCTTCAGCGCAGTGCTGAGCAATCTGGATACAAAACAGAAGATCGGCCTGAGAAATGAAAAGATTCGTCCGGTGTGCGCGATCCTCGATCCGGTGTATACTTTTTCTGTTCCCGGTTTTCACACTGCGTGCGGAGTCGTGGATATTATGAGTCATACATATGAGAGCTATTTCTGCAGGGATACGGGAACGATCCAGGACGGGATTTCAGAAGCGATTCAGCGGGCCTGTGTGGAGAGCGGCCCCAGAGTCATGGAATGTCCATCCGACTACGATGCAAGAGCCACACTGATGTGGGCGGCAGACTTAAGCATTTCCCATCTGAGTGCCTGCGGCCGTCCTGTCTTCAACAGTCCGATCCATGTGCTTGAACATATTTTAAGTGCATATTACGATATTGTTCATGGAGCGGGCATTGCGATTATTTCTCTGGCCTGGTTCCGATATGCACTGACAGATGAAAATGCATTCCGGTTTGCCCAGTGGGCCCGGAATGTCTGGAAGATCGAGGACCTGGGGGATGACAGAAAAACGGGAGAAGCCGGGATCCGGGCATTTGAGTGTTTCTGCAGAGAACTGGGACTTCCCACCCGTCTTGGTGAGGTGAACATCACAGAGAAACAGATTGAGGAAATTGCGGAAGCGGAATTTGCAGGTCTGAAAGGAAGCGACACCTGGTTCCGCCCTGTGACCGGGACAGAGGAGCTGGCTGCAGTATACAGACTGGCTCTCTGACCTGAGCCAGAGATTTTGCTCATAAATACATTGATAGAACAGGAGAAGAGAATATGGAAAACAGAGAAAAACGCAGTGGTGCACAGACATTTGCCATCTGGTTCGGGCTTGCAGCGCTGATGTTCGGAACGCAGGTAGGCGGCAGTATGGCGGCCGGAACCTATGCAGTAGGGTATTTTGCACCGTTCGGGGGAGGCTGGCTGCTGGTCCTTACTGCCATTTACTTCTGCTTCAGAAGTGCGTTTGCGATCCACGCTCTGGAATTTACCAGATTATTCAAGACAGACAATTATTCTGCCTATTATCTGGAACTTTACGGTCTGAACGGTGACAGAGCCAATCCGGTGCTGAAAAAGGCGGTTATGTGGGTATTTGATATTTATACGACGGTTGCAGGAGTAGTGGTGGTTGCAGCGACGATCAACCTGTTCGGCTCTCTTACCAGTTCCATCGGGATCAATCCCTATCTGGGCAGACTGATCGCAGTCGGACTGTTTGCTTTCCTCAGTATTTACGGCGCTGCATTCCTGAGAAAGTTCAATACGGCCATGACCATATCTCTTGTTGTGTCCATGCTTGTCATATTCGGGGCAGTGCTCTCCGTGCGGGGGGATGTATTCTTGGAGAGAATCGGAAATTTCGCCATCGGCGCCGACTGGACCGGAAAAACCATAGGATCGCAGATCAGACTGCTGGTTTCCTTCGGATTTGCGAGTCTTACGATCGGCTCTACGCTCTGCAATTTTTCAGAGCGGATCAGAAACACGAGGGACTCGGTCGGAAGCGGTCTGCTGATCGGACTGCTTTCCATTTCAGCCTTTTTCATTACCTCCTGCATTGTTCTTCCGTTCCTGCCGGAGATGATCAATGATACGCCGATTCTCAGCATCTGCCAGAAATATCTGCCTCCTGTCATTACTGTGCTTTACTGGATCGTTGTGGTGTTTTCTGTTGTATCCACCGGACCCACCTATTCCTATACGACAGCAAACCGGTTTGCCAAAATCTGGAAAAATGAGAAACTGTCCAGGCAGATGAAACTGCTGATCATCTCTCTGGTGTTTCTCATGGGCTGCTATGTGATTTCCGGAATCGGCCTGCTGACGATCGTACAGAAAGGATTTTCCACATTGGGAACCATAGCGAGTGTGATCATCGGAATTCCTCTTCTGATTTCTCTTCCCCGTATGATGAAAAAGAGAAGAGAGGAGAGAATGGAGAAAGAAACCATGGAATAAAACAAGAAAGTCCCTGCCGCATTTCCTGCGGCAGGGATTTTTATGGATAAAAACTATAATATTGACCAATAGGTCTGTTTTTATTATAATAGACCACATAGTCTATATTAAAACATAAGGAGGTCCATATGAAGCAGCAGGAAAAAACACAGAGAACGAGAGAACGGATCCTGGCAGCAGCCGTCAGTGAATTCGGCAGCAAGAGCTACGATGCCGCTTCCGTGAACAGCATTTGTGAAGCCGGACAGATTTCAAAAGGGCTGCTTTACCATAACTTTAAAAACAAGGATGATCTGTATCTGCAGTGCGTGAAGATCTGCTATGACCAGATGACCGATTACCTGCAGGAGCAGCGTTTTGAGATCAGAGATGCAGAGGAAAGCCTGAAAAAATTCCTTCTGATTCGTCAGGAATTTTTTGAACAGCACCCGGATTATGCCAATATTTTCTTCAATGCGGTGCTGCAGCCGCCCAAGCACCTGACCGGAGAGCTGGCAGAGCTGCGCAGAGAATTTGACGACTATTTCAGCCGGCGTTACCAGGAAATTCTGCAGTGCATCACACTCCGGGAAGGAATCACCGTCAATGTGGCGCTGGAATATTTTTCTGCCGTCTGGGAAATGTTCAACGGATATTTTCGGAAAAAGGCTGACATGCGGGGGGATTACCATGAACTGATCCAGGCCCATGAGAGCAGACTGTCAGGAATCTTTGACATTATGCTTTATGGGATTGCAGAAAAAAAGGAAACGGTCGGAAACCTCGGGGAAAGGACAGGTGAGGAAAAATGAGTTTTCTGTTTGCCAGAATGTTTGTAACTGTTGTGATCGCTTTTCTTGCGGGAAAGCTGATTGCAAAGATCAAGCTGCCGTCTATCCTGGGATGGCTGATTACCGGAATGATTCTGGGACCTCATGGCGTTTCTCTTATGAGTCAGGAGCTTCTGGATGCCTCCTGGTACCAGACAGTTGTTCATATCCTGGAATGCAGCGTGGGTCTGATGATCGGTACCGAACTGGTATGGAATAAGATCCGACGATCGGGAAAAGCCATTATCATTACTACGCTGACGCAGTCTCTGGGGACCTTTTTCGTTGTTTCCCTGGTATTTTCTGCAGTATTCTTTTTCTGCGGCATTCCCGTCTATCTGGCCTTTATTTTCGGAGGAATCGCGCTGGCGACTGCTCCGGCTCCGGCTCTGTCCATTGTCCGCGAGTTCAAGACCACAGGTCCTGTGACCCGGACACTGATTCCCATGGCGGCGCTGGATGATATTGTAGGATGCATGGTATTTTTTGCTGTGATTGCAGCCGTGGCAGGAAGCCTTTCTGCAGGAGAACTGCCCCTTTCCATGATTGTCCTGGTCATTCTTCTGCCGCTGCTGATCGGAATCGGAGCAGGTATTCCTGCCGGATCGGCACTGAAAAAAGAGAGGGGAAGAACGGCAACCATGGTTCTTCTGAGCGGGATGATCCTGGCTGTTTCGGCAGTGGGCTTTCTGTTCAACGGTTATGTGCTTCCCAGCCCGGTTCTGAATTTCATGCTGATCGGTATGGCTTTTTCTGCAGCATTTTCCAACAGAGTTCCGGAAAAACGCCTTCAGCAGATCATGGATGGATTTAACCCGGTTCTCGGAGTCGCCATGGTCGTTGTGATCCTCAATCTCGGAGCGCCTCTGGATTATCATCTGATCCTGGGAGCCGGCCTGTTTACGGCCGTTTATATTCTGGCAAGGGCTGCAGGAAAGTATTTCGGTGCATATTTCGGAGCTGCTGTTACAGGATCTCCGCAGACCGTGAAAAAATATCTCGGTCTGACGCTTCTGCCTCATTCCGGCGTTTCTCTGGTATTTACAGGGATTGCCGTTTCCGTACTGACAGGTCCGGCTCCGGAATGTGCAAAAATTGTACAGGGAACCATCGCGGCGGCAGCTGTGATCAATGAGGTCATTGCTGTGATCGCAGCCAAAAAAGGCTTTGAATGGGCGGGAGAACTGAACGGATCTGAGGAAAAGAGGGAGGAAAAGCCCCATACCGTGATTGCCATCAGCCGCCAGCACGGGAGCGGAGGAAGAGAGATCGGACGAATGGCGGCAAAAGAACTGGGAATTCCGTTCTATGACAGAGAGATCATTGCGCTTGCTGCGGAAAACAGCACTATTGATACCAGTTTTTTTGAAGACAGCGAGGGGAGAGATCCCGGCGGCCTGTTCAATGAACTGTCCTCGGATGTGCATTTCACCCTTCCGATTACCGATAAGGTCTTTCTGCAGCAGGCAGAAGTGATTCGGGAGCTGGCAGCCAGGGAGAGCTGCGTGATCGTCGGCCGCTGTGCGGATGCGATTCTGCAGGACGGTCCGAGGGTTTTGCGGGTATTTATCTGTGCCGATCCGGAAAGCAGGAGAAGGCGTGCGGCAGACTGCCTTCATGAGAAAGCGGAGGATCTGGAAAAAACAGAAAAGAAGAGAGCTGCCTATTATCAGCATTATACGGGAAAGAAATTCGGTGATGCCCGGAACTACGACATCTGTTTGAACAGCGGTACGCTGGGAGCAGAGGAGTGCGTAAAAACCATCTGCTCCGCCTTTCGGAACCGGGAAAAATCCTGAAGGAAAAATATTCTGAAAATAAGGACAAAACGGGCAGGCGCTGTTATAATAGCTAAGAAGAGAATCACTGACTGCAGGCTTCAGGCTGGAAGGAGAGAATGATGAAAAAAAACAGGCGAATGCTCATGGATGCGGCACTGGGGAAGATTCCCTGTGACCTGACAGTAAAAAATGTCCGTTATCTGAATGTATTTACGGGAGAGATCTATGACGGTGAGGTAGATGTAAAGGATGGTTATGTGGTCCGGGTGCGCAGGCCGGAGCAGAAGTCTGAGCTGCCGGCGGAAGAAATCCGGGACGGAGAAGGAAATTATCTGATCCCCGGCTTTATCGATTCCCACATGCATGTGGAAAGCACCATGATGATACCGGAGAATTTCAGCCGGGCGGCTGTTCCCTGGGGTACCACTACCATCTGCACGGACCCCCATGAGATCGCCAATGTGATGGGGATCCGGGGAGTGCGTTTTATGCTGGAAAACGGAAAAAAGTCCGCCCTGCGCCAGTATGTGCTGGCGCCGTCGTGCGTTCCTGCCGTTCCCGGGCTGGAAGATGCGGGAGCGCAGTTCGGACCGGAAGAAATAGAAGACCTTCTCCATACGGACGGAGTGATCGGAATTGCGGAGCTCATGGATTATGTAGGGATCTGCAGCGGGGCGGAACGCATGGAAAAGATCATGGAGAAGGGGCTGGACTGCAAAACATTCCTCCAGGGGCATGCTCCCCTGCTTTCCGGAAATGAACTGACCGCCTATGTGCTGGCTGGGGTTCAGAGCGACCATGAGTCCGAAGAGGCAGAGGAGATCCTGGAAAAACTGCGGAGAGGAATGTATGTGGATCTGCGGGCCAGCTCCCTGGTAAATCATATGGAACAGCTGGCAGCGGGGCTTAAGACCATACCCTATCACGACCGGGTGTCCATCTGTACGGATGACGTGCATGTGGGGGATCTGCTCAGCCTGGGTCATGTGAACAAGGTAGTCCGGTATGCCATTGAGCAGGGGCTGGATCCGGTGGACGTGATCCGCATGGCCACGATCAACGCAGCCAGAGAGTACGGATTTTCCGATCTGGGCGCAGTGGCTCCCGGATACCGGGCGGATATGCAGCTGGTGAAAGCACTGGACGGTTCCAGACCGGAATACGTGTTTATGGGAGGAAGACTGGTTGCGGAAAAGGGCCGGTATACAGGGGAAGACAGGGAAGAGGAGCAGGTATTTGAGAATACGGTCCATGTGGACTGGATCCGCGGAGAAGAGGATCTGTCTCTTTCTGCAGGCGGCTGTGACAGAAAAGAAGCGGCAGTCAACGTACTGGTTCCTCTGGACAGCGGAAATGTGCTGAGAAAAACAGAGAGGCAGATCCTTCCTGCAGAGAACGGCCGGGTGTCCATCGCAGAGCGGGAGGATCTGGCCTATGTATGCGTCTGCAACCGCCACGGAAAACGGCAGAAAACGGTGGCGGTGATTCAGGGTTTCGGTCTGAAAGAGGGTGCCGTGGGAACCACGGTGTCCCATGACAGCCACAATATGGTAATTGTTTATAAAAATGAAAGGGATGGACTGGCAGTGCTTCGTGAGCTGGAACGGGCGGGAGGCGGCCTGTGCGCGGCGAAGGACGGCCAGGTGCTTGCCTGTGTGGAACTCCCGGTGGCGGGACTGATGTCTTCCGGCAGCTGCATGCAGGTGGCGGAGGAACTTGAAACCTATCAGCAGGCATTCTATCGGCTCTGCAGCCGGGAGACGCCGCTGCTGTCCTGTGCCATCATGTCTCTCACCGCACTTCCCGGGATCGTGGTGACGGATAAAGGACTGGTGGACGGAGACCGGCAGGAGGTTGTACCTGTACTGGCAGAAGAATAAGGACTTCGGGAAGACGCCTGCGGTATGTGCAGGGCATTGAAAATGCAGGAAACTTATGGTAGAATTGAGAGGAAAATCAGGGCGTAAGAGATACAGCGGTGAAAATATCCGCCCATACAGGAGGTTTCAGGAATATGGAAAGCTATAAGCAGGAATTTATTGAATTCATGATCGACTGCGAGGTTCTGCGGTTTGGAGATTTTGTGACCAAGAGCGGCAGAAAGACGCCGTTTTTTGTAAATACCGGTTTTTACCGTACGGGTGCGCAGCTGCGCAGACTGGGCGAGTACTACGCAAAGGCCATTCAGAGTACCTTCGGCACGGATTTTGATGTGCTGTTCGGACCGGCCTATAAGGGAATCCCTCTGTCCGTAGCAGCCAGCATGGCACTCAGCGAGCACTACGGAGCAGATATCCGCTATTGCTCCAACAGGAAAGAGGTAAAGGATCACGGGGATAAGGGAATTCTTTTAGGGGGCCCCATCAACGACGGAGACAAAGTAGTGATCATTGAGGATGTGACCACCGCCGGCACCTCCATCCATGAGACGCTTCCCATTATCAGGGCGCAGGGAGATGTGGACGTACTGGGACTGGTAGTGAGTGTGGATCGTATGGAAAGAGGACAGGGAGAAAAATCAGCCCTGAAGGAAATTGAAGAGCAGTTCGGATTTAAGACCACGGCGATTGTGACCATGGCTGATGTGGTAGAGCACCTTTACAACCGGGAGTATAAGGGCAGAGTGGTGATCGATGACCGCTTGAAAGCAGCCATCGACGCATACTATGACCAGTACGGTGTAAAATAGGAGTGTGAGTTATGGAAAAAGTCTATAAGACCATGAGAAATACAGGGGTTCTGAATATTGTGATCGGCTCTGTGGTTCTCACAGTCGGTCTGGCCGTTGGAGTCATGGCTATTGTGAGCGGGGGTGTGCTTCTCAGGAGAAAGTCTGAGATCACATTTTAACGGAGATTGTTCAAAAAGGGGGCGGGTGCATGGTCCGCTCCCTATTTTGCCCTTATCCGGATTCCCGGATGGGATGGAAGACCATGATATTGGAGAGTGTGTATGATTCGAAATACGACAAAAAAGCAGAAGCTGGGTTGGGTACTTCTGATCACTTACATGGCTCTGGTCGTCTATTTTATGTTTTTTGCAGAATCCTTTGACCGGATGGAAGTGAGGGAGGAGTATCATTATAATCTTGTATTATTCAGAGAGATCAAGAGGTTCTTCATATACCGGGAACAGCTGGGAATGAAGGCGTTCTTTTTAAATATAGTGGGAAACGCAGTGGGCTTTATGCCCTTTGGCTTTTTCCTTCCCGTTGTCAGCAGGAGAAGCCGGAAATGGTATAATACGGTGCTGTTTTCCTTTACCTTCAGCCTGGCCATTGAGGTTACTCAGCTGGTTCTGAAGGTAGGAAGCTTTGATGTGGATGATATCCTGCTGAATACGATCGGCGGGGCGCTGGGGTTCGTGTCCTACCGGATCGTCCAGAATTACAGAAGGAGGAGAATGAATGGAAAAAAGACCCGCTAAGATTTCCTATATCAGAAAGCCCCTGGCAAAAAGGGGCAAGATGGCATTTGCCCTGGCTCTGGTTGCTACGGCTCTGGGATCTTTGTGTGTATGGCTGGCAGTCCGGGGAAACGGATCGGCAGGACTTTACGCGGGAGCTCTGGGCGTGTCCAGTCTGCTGTTTTCCCTGGTAAGTGCATGGTATGGCTGGCTGGCGTTTCTGGAGAGAAACAGAAATTATCTGATGGCCAGGATCAGCCTGACAGTAAGCGGCCTGTGGGCACTGTTCTGGGTCTGCATGGCGATAATCGGTCTGAAAGGATGAGAAGATATGGAAAATATGGAGATTGTACAGGAAAGATACGGTCTTTCCATGGAAAGAATCCGGGAGATCAGAGAGGAGGAGGCAGTGGCGTCCTCCTTTGCTGACTATTTCCGGAAAACATCGGAATTTCTTCTGATGGTGAATCAGGTCTATGAGGAACTGAAAAGCGGACGGGAGCTTACCATGGAAGAGTGCGAGGAAAGGAACCGGCGGCTTTACGAAGACATTCTTCCGGAAAACTATGAGCACAGTTATGGGAACCCCGCCTGGGCGGTCAGACAGCTGGGAGAGGAATACGGTCAGATGCTGTCCTTCCTTTACGGAGAACTGAGGGGAGAGATCGTCTGCGCCTTTGAAGACAGGCTGGAAGATATGGTGATCATGCAGGAGACCTTCATTGAGGTATATAACCTGTTTACCATGGCAGCTGCGGACGGGGCGGCCCTTCCGGGAGAGGGAAAAGAGGACGGAGCGGAGACCGCTTACCTGCCTTTGCCGGATCAGGTGAAAAAGGTTCTGTACTGGTATGCAAGCGATTACTGCGAAAAGATGGAGGAATACCGGGTCAGGGAAGCCCTGGATCCGTCTCTGACCTTTGCAAAAGACAGAATCATGAATTCCGATCTTTCCGACCTCCGTTATCTGTACCGGTTCGGAGAGTATATTTCGGATGGGGAGCGGAAGACGGCGGCTTATCTGAACAGTCTTCCGGAGGAAACGGTCCGCCTCATGGCAGATACCTATACGGAAGGATTCCGGAAAGGCTTTGAGGTGATGCGCCGTGATCTTTCCGCAAAGAAAACAGTAATGATCCGTTATGAACTGGGGTTTGAGCGGATGATCCGCATGGCGGTGGAAAATTTCCGCAATATGGGACTGGAGCCTGTTTTCTGCAGGGCGGCTGTTCATTCCGTAAATAAACTGGACGGACGGAAGGCAGGATATTTTTCCGCCGGTCCAAACCGCCAGTACGAGTACGATCACCGATATGACAGTGCCCTTTACCTGGATAAGGCGTTCAAGGACAGAAAAACGGCAGTGACCAGAAAAGCTTATGAAAAGTATAAAAACCTGGCAGTTGCATATGCCGGTCCGGCTGTAGTGGAGACATTCGGACAGGCAGGCTTTGAACCGGTGAACAAAAAAGAAAATCTGTCTCTGAGCGAGAAGCAGGAACGGCTGCTGAGAGAGGCGGCAGGGGAGCGGGCCGGAATTATTCAGAAGTATATTCCGGGGGATGAAACCAGCTTCACGCTCATCGCATTTCCCGTACCGGCCATCGGTAGCCGGTATGAAGAGATCTTCCGGGAGATCATCCGCATCAACACGCTGGATTATGAAGAATACAAGAAGATGCAGCAGTCCATTATCGACATTCTGGATCAGGCTTCCTTTGTACGGATCAGGGGAGGCGAGGGAAATGATACGGATCTGAAAGTCTCTCTTCACCCGCTGCAGGACAGAGAAAGGGAGACCAACTTTGAAAACTGTGTGGCGGATGTGAACATTCCTGTGGGCGAGGTGTTTACCTCTCCCGTCCTTGCGGGAACAGAAGGCCTGCTTCACGTAAAGAATGTGTATATCGGAGATTTTCAGTTCAGAGATCTCCGGCTCCGCTTCCGGGACGGAATGGTGGAGGAGTATTCCTGCGGAAACTTTCCGGATCCGGAGGAGGGGAAAAGGCTGGTCAGACAGGTGATCCTGAAAAATCATGATACCCTGCCCATGGGCGAGTTTGCGGTAGGAACCAACACAACTGCCTACCGGGCGGCGGAAGAATTCGGAATTACGGAGAAACTGCCCATTCTGATTGCGGAAAAGATGGGGCCCCATTTTGCCGTGGGAGATACCTGCTACAGCTGGGCGGAGGACAGCCCTGTGTATAATCCCAATGGAAAGGAAATGGTTGCCCGGGACAATGAGCGCTCCATTCTGCGAAAAACGGAGCCGGCTCAGGCCTATTTCAACTGTCATACAGATATTACCATTCCTTATAAAGAGCTGGGAGATATTACGGCGGTCAGTGCGGACGGAACAGAACGGCCTGTGATACAGAACGGACGGTTTGCCGTGGAAGGAGCGGAAAAGCTCAACGAACCTATTGACTTCGTTGGAAAAAACTAGTATAGTTTAATAAGTCCTGATTGTATTACAAACTGGACTTATAAGTAAAAATGATAAAACAAATGAAATTTTCTGATGAATGAAAAGGAGACGGGTGCAATGGCAAAAGTAGGCATTGTAATGGGCAGCGATTCAGATATGCCGGTAATGGCCCAGGCGGCAGCAGTCCTGGAAAAGCTGGGAGTGGAGTTTGAAATGACGATCATTTCCGCCCATCGGGAACCGGATGTATTTTTCCAGTATGCGAAGTCTGCGGAGGAAAAGGGCTACAAGGTGATCATTGCAGGAGCAGGAAAGGCGGCTCATCTGCCCGGAATGTGCGCGGCACTGTTTTCCATGCCGGTGATCGGCATTCCCATGAAGACTTCCGATCTGGGAGGAGTGGATTCCCTTTATTCCATCGTGCAGATGCCTTCCGGCATTCCTGTGGCAACGGTGGCCATCAACGGAGGAACGAATGCGGGAATTCTGGCGGCCAAGATCCTTGCAACGTCGGATGAGGCCCTTTTAGGACGGCTGAAGCAGTATTCTGAAGAGCTGAAAAACGATGTAATGAAAAAAGCAGAAAAACTGGATGCGGTCGGATATCAGGAATATCTGTCGGATATGAAGAAATAAACGGACAGGATCAACGGTTCAGAATACGGAGGAGTCAAAATGGATTATAAGAATGCAGGAGTAGATATTGAAGCGGGATATAAGGCAGTGGAACTGATGAAAAAACATGTGCAGAGCACAGCCCGGCCGGAGGTTCTGGGAGGAATCGGCGGATTTTCCGGTGCCTTTTCTGCAAAAGCGTTTAAGGACATGGAGGAGCCGGTGCTGCTGTCCGGTACGGATGGCGTGGGAACAAAGCTGAAGCTGGCATTCCTGATGGACCGTCATGATACGGTCGGCATTGACTGCGTGGCCATGTGCGTCAATGATGTGGCCTGTGCGGGAGGCGAGCCGCTGTTTTTCCTGGATTACATTGCCTGCGGCAAACAGATTCCGGAAAAGATCGCGGCCATCGTGTCCGGTGTGGCGGAAGGATGCCGCCAGGCAGAATCCGCCCTGGTAGGAGGCGAAACGGCGGAGATGCCCGGTTTCTATCCTGTGGATGAATATGATCTGGCAGGCTTTTCCGTAGGAGTGGTGGATAAGAAGGACCTGATCACCGGTGCGGATCTGAAGGCTGGGGATGTGCTGATCGGTATGGCTTCTTCCGGCGTGCACAGCAACGGCTTTTCTCTGGTAAGAAAGATTTTCGAGCAGGAGATGACAAAAGAAGGACTGAATACCTACTGGGAGGAGCTGGGAGGCACTCTGGGAGATACGCTTCTGGCTCCCACCAAGATCTATGTGAAGGCCCTGAAGTCTGTAAAGGCTGCCGGGGTGCGGATAAAGGCCTGCAGCCATATTACCGGCGGCGGCTTCTACGAGAATGTTCCCAGAATGCTGAAGGATGGGATCCGGGCTGTAATACGGAAGGACAGCTATGAGGTTCCTCCTATCTTCCGCCTGATGGCGAAAAAAGGCCAGGTAGAGGAAAAAGTGATGTACAATACGTTCAATATGGGAATCGGAATGATTGTTGCCGTAGATCCGGCAGATGTGGAGCGGACGATGGATGCCATGAAGGCAGCAGGAGAAACCCCCTATGTGATCGGCAGTCTGGAGGCGGGAGAAAAGGGAGTGACCTTATGCTGAAGGTAGTTGTAATGGTATCAGGAGGAGGTACAAATCTCCAGGCCATTCTGGATGCCATAGACAGCGGAAAGATTACCAATGCGCAGGTAACCGCAGTGATCAGCAACAATCCGGGGGCTTATGCTCTGGAACGGGCCGGGCAGCACGGTATTGAGGCTGTGTGCATTTCTCCGAAGACCTTTTCTGACAGGGAGGCATTCAATCAGGCGCTGCTGGAAAAGGTAAAGGAATATGCTCCCGATCTGATCGTACTGGCAGGATTTCTGGTAACCATTCCTCCGGCCATGATACAGGAATACAGAGGAAAGATCATCAACATTCATCCATCTCTGATTCCTTCTTTCTGCGGAGTGGGCTATTACGGGCTGAAGGTTCATGAGGCCGCTCTGGCCAGAGGGGTGAAGATCACGGGAGCTACGGTTCATTATGTGGATGAAGGAGTGGATTCCGGTCCCATTATCCTCCAGAAAGCAGTGGAGGTAAAGGAAGGGGATACCCCGGAGATCCTGCAGAGGCGGGTGATGGAGGAAGCGGAGTGGAAGATTCTGCCGGAGGCTATCAACCGTATTGCGAATGGGGAAAGGAGCGTTTCATGAAAGTACTGGTAGTAGGAGGCGGGGGAAGAGAACACGCCATCGTGTGGAAGATCGCCCAGAGCCCGAAAGTGGAGAAAATATACTGTGCTCCGGGAAACGGAGGCATAGAGGAACTGGCAGAGTGCGTAAACATCGGAGCTATGGAGTTTGAGAAGCTGGCCGCTTTTGCCAGGGAGCAGGAAATTGATCTGACAGTCGTGGGCATGGATGATCCTCTGTGCGGAGGAATCGTAGATGTATTTGAACGGGAAGGACTGCGGGTCTTCGGACCGAGAAAGAATGCGGCGATTCTGGAAGGCTCCAAGGCGTTCTCCAAAGGCCTGATGAAGAAATACGGTATCCCCACGGCGGCTTACGAGGTGTTTACCGATCCGGAAAAGGCAGAAGCGTATCTGGAACAGGCCAGATTCCCCATTGTGCTCAAGGCTGACGGCCTGGCTCTGGGAAAGGGAGTTCTCATCTGCAGAAATCTGGAAGAGGCGAAAGCGGGAGTAAAAACGCTGATGCTGGATAAACAGTTCGGTTCTGCCGGAGATGAGATTGTCATTGAGGAGTTCATGACCGGAAGAGAGGTGTCAGTGCTCTCTTTTGTAGACGGAACTGCTATCCGGATCATGACCTCTGCCCAGGATCATAAAAGAGCGAAAGACGGAGATCAGGGACTGAATACAGGAGGTATGGGAACCTTTTCTCCCAGTCCTTTCTATACGCCGGAAGTGGATGCGTTCTGCAGGGAACACATCTATCAGAAGACGGTGGACGCCATGAGAGCGGAAGGCCGGGAATTCAAGGGAATCATCTTCTTCGGACTGATGCTTACAGCAGACGGGCCGAAGGTGCTGGAATACAATGCCCGATTCGGTGATCCGGAAACCCAGGTGGTGCTTCCGAGGATGAAGAATGACATTGTGGAGCTGTTTGAGGCCTGCATAGACGGCACTCTGGACCGGACGGAACTGGAATTTGAAGACGATGCAGCGGTCTGCGTGGTCCTGGCTTCCGACGGTTATCCGGAGAAGTATGAAAAAGGCCTGCCCATTTCCGGACTGGAGAGCTTCCGGGGCAAGACAGACTATTTCGTGTTCCATGCGGGAACGAAAAAGGATGGAGAAGGACGGATCCTGACGAACGGAGGCCGTGTTCTGGGAGTTACTGCTGTGGGAAAGGATCTGAAGGAAGCCCGGAGGAAGGCCTATGAGGCAGCAGAGTGGGTAGCGTTTGATAATAAATATATGCGCCATGATATCGGAAAAGCGATTGATGAAGCGTAGAAAAGGAACAGAGCGGACTCCCGGGAGTCCGCTTTTCTTCTTCATTTTCCTGTGATATAATACGGAACAGAAAAGAACTCTGAACTGGCGGGAAA
>CALWRQ010000014.1 GCA_944383965.1 uncultured Lachnospiraceae bacterium | reverse complement strand
TGGAAGTGAGGAGAGCGCCGGAATCGTGGGAATGAGCGTGAAGGAGATGGAGGAGTATAGATGCGGAAAAAATCTGGGATAAGACTATCAGATATAGATAGGATTGAAAAATCTATGACGATTGCAGCAGCAAATGACAGAAATTTAGCGTGCTATGGCGCTGAGCCAGTGATTTTCCGGAAAGAGAAGAAAATATTCTGCCGTGGGATTGCTGGGGAAAGCGGAGTGATGCGGGAGTGTAGAGCGTGCGGGGCGTATGCGGAGAATGGGAGGAATGAGAAATGATGCTTCCGGAATCAGAGTATGAGCATTATGAGAAAGACGGCCACAGAATAACCGTGTGCACTATGAGGCAAAAGGTTTTGCATGTGATTGGACTTAATTCTGGCCACGTTGGCCGCAGGCTTTATACCAGGCACGGAAAGAAATATTACAAGCCATACCGGAATTATTTTTGCGGAAAAGATAAGGATTTAGATAAACTTGTCAATTCCGGATATATGGAGCGTTCCGATGATGGAGAAAGTGTTTACTGGTTTAATCGTGCGGGGCTTGATTGGTTAGGGGAACAAATCGGAATTTATATTTACAACGAGGAGGACTGATTTATGAGCGTGCTGGATCAGATTTTACAAGAGATCGAGGAGAAAAAAGAGAAAGCGTTAAATGTTGTGAAAATAGAAGTTGACCCTATGGAGATAACCATACACAGGGAACAGTACAAGTGTTTGAGAATGGCAGAGGAAATTATTAGGAAGCACCTGAATGACGGGTGGATACCGGTATATCAGGAAATGGACGACAAAGACCTGCCAAGTAACGGAGAGCATGTGCTTATTTCTCTCAATGATTATGATTTTCCTATAACAGCAAGATATGAAAAAGACGAAGATGGAAGAAGGTTTCGCCTGGAAGAGTGTTATTTTTCGCAATGCGCTTTTGGCAATCCTATCAATGCCTGGCAGCCGCTTCCGGCGCGTTATAATCCGAAGGAGGAAGAGAAATGAGATTAGAACCAATGTCACCGGAAGAATTCCGGAGAATCGAAAAAGAGATAGCACATAAGTCAAGAATTACTCCGAAAGAATACGGAATATATCTGCAGGAGAAGAGGAAAAGGGGAAGAAAGAAATGACAGAGAAAGAAGCAATCAGTTATCTGGAAATCGAAAAAATCAGTGCTGAGGAAACCAGCGTTGGAAAAATTAAAATACAGATGTGCGAGGAGGCGATTAAGGCACTGCGGGAGGTGCAGGAGTACCGGGAGATCGGGACGGCGGAAGAGTGCCGGGAAGCGGTGGAGAAGCAGAAACCTAAGAGTCCAGACTATGAGGGAGATGGGTATGCAGACGGGGAGATGGTATACGACACCTGGATATGCCCGAACTGCAGAGGACGCTACGAAGTTGACTATGATGATTATGACTATTGCCAGAAGTGCGGGCAGAAGCTGGACTGGGAGGGATGAAATAACGCATGAACAAGTTTTGTATAACAAAAATAGGAGGTTATCTGAAAGATTACATCAATGTATCTGAAGGTCACTCCTACTACGAAGAACCGGTAATTCGGAGTGGAATTGCGATGTTAATTAATCATAATGTATTTACCCCGGAAGAATTGCAAAAAGACATTTTGAGGAAATGTTCAGTGCTTCTTCCTTTGAACGATATAGAAGTATGGGCCAAAATGCCAGAAAAGGAGTAGAGTATGAATCATAAAGTAGGAGATATTGTCACTATCAGAGAGTGGGATGATATGGCGGAGGAGTTTGGGCTGGATGGGGATAGAGATATTATAATTTCCGGACCTGTAATATACTTTTCAAAAGAAATGAGAAAATGCTGTGGAAAAACAAAAAAAATAATCAAAAGAGATGAAAAAGGCTATACGCTTGATGATGAGGGGTGGCGCTTTTCGGACGAAATGTTCACAGACTGGAAGGGAGAGGTTGATGTGAAAAACTATAAAGACGTAACACTTGTGGAGTATATGGAGAAGAAGAAAGAAATGCTCAGAAGCCTAGGTTCTGAAACGGGCCGGTGTGATTGCAGAATATGCGGAAAGTGTGGATTTTCGAAGGCAATAAATGATAGAAGGGAATCATGCACGGAGTGGGAGATGAACCACCCGGAAGAGGCCGCCAGGATTGTTATGGAGTATGAGCCGGAGGAAGTGGATTGGAACGAGGTTCCGGTTGACACAAAGGTGCTGGTGAGGAATTCAGAAGAGGCTAAATGGTGCAGGAGACATTTTGCAAAATTCGAGGATGGAAAAGTATACGTATTTCCGTTCGGGGAAACTTCATATACTTCGAATCATGATCCTATTGGTTGCGTATACGCCAAGCTCTACAAGGAGGAATAATGTACAGAAATCACGAAGGATACCCGGCTCCGACCGAGGGGGCAGCAATCAGAGAGGCGGACAAACCACCGGATGAGGTACGGCATTTCCGACTGGCAATGAAGCTGATGTGCCAGATTTGCCATGTCAGGATCTTGGGGAAGGTAACAGTAGTAGATAAAAAGGGACGGAGATGGTAGGAGGTGATACCGGTGGACAAGCAGGTGCTGTACCAGTACATAGACGCCTATGAGCTGGTAAAAGAGACTGAACGGGAGATTGAGCGGATCCGGCGCTGCCGGCGGGAGATTGTTACCGATAAGGTCCGTGGATCCTCATATGACTTCCCGTTTGGAGAGATCAGCTACACCATCCACGGGATTCCCCACGCAGCTCAGGGGCAGGCAGAGCTGGACCGAAAAGAGCGGATCCTGGAAGAGCGGAAGGCTGCAGCGGAGGCGATCAAGCTGCAGGTGGAGGAGTGGCTGGTGACGATATCGCTCAGGATGCAGCGGATTATCCGGTATAAAGTATTCGAGGGAATGACATGGGCGCAGGTGGCGGTACGAATGGGACGGAAGGCAACAGCAGACAGCGTAAAAAAAGAATTTCAGAGGTTTATGGCGGAAAAATAAAATTTGTCCCATTTGTCCCCAATGTCCCGTTTTAAAATGCTATAGTGTAAACTGGAAACAGTGGATAGACCCAAACCCATTGATTTTACCCTCCTTTGACAGTCCCTCGCCAGGTGTCACAGCCTGGCGGGGGGGGAACGAAGGTAGATGTGAGGATTTTTTTAAACAACAAAAAAAGTCGGGTAGCTAATCCGACTTTTTTGCCTGCATTATTCATGCCAAGTGTGACAAAACTAAGTAAGTCAGCACAACGCACACGGTGCTAAATACAAAAGAATTGCACTTGCATAGTATTTTATGTATCAATGTAAAAAAACTGATACCAAATACCCCAAGCAAAAATAAGCAGAAATCCACATTAGCCATCGTCTCAATCAAAGTCATCATGGTGTCTTTCTCCTTTTTTCAGTTGTGGGGACTTACATCGCAAAAAACGAATGCCCGGAAAAAGACCTCATCTGGGGCTATGGACTAGAAAACGATGTTAATGTAGCGAGAGAAAGAAGACTCTTTGAGACGATGGCTTTTACCGTAATCTGTTAGATCCTAAAGTAGTGTGTTTTGCCATTTGAGTTCCTCCTTTTTTGTATTCTCTCGGATAGCATTATTGCTATCAAATACATTTTAATCAGTATTTCGTGAAAAATCAATAGCACTATGAAAATATAAAGTGCGTATGGGAAAAATGTTATTGCGTATGTCTCCCGCTTTCAGTCCATACTATCCCCGAGGTGATAAAATGGACAAAGACCATCAAGAGCAGCAGAACCAGAGAAAATTTGAAGATCTATTCAACAGCGTTACCGAAAAGGCAAAACCGGAGAACCAAAACTAGACCCACAACTCCCGCCGGGAGGGAATGGGGCCAAATATAAAGAGAAAATCAAGTTAAGCACCCGAAAGGGTGCTTTTCTCATGCAGAAACCATTATCCACAACATGTTGATAACGCTGTGGATAAAATACAAGATATAGATCTGGTTTTTGTACAAAACAGCTTGACATAGGGTAAACCATATGGTATAATACATAATGTAAGGAGGTGAGAAAAAGATGGCGAGAGGCAGAAGCCGAAGAAAAAGAAAAAGCCCAGTCAACTGGATTGAAATGGCGGTTCAATTCCTGACAGGGCTTATTACAGGGATTATCATACTGATAATCGACAAGCTGTGGAAGTAACACAGCAGGGGAGGAGAAATCCTCCCCGTACCCAAAGTATAGCACAGATCGCCATCTTTAACAATGAGAATTGCAATTATTGCAATTATTGCAATAACAGCTGGCTTTATTGGACGGAGCATTTACAAAAACATGAGGAGGGATCGCGATGCCAAAAGGTAACCCAAATCCTCAAACGATTGCCAGCGAAAAGTATCAGAAGAAAGCCGGATACATGACCAAAGGATTCAAAATTAAGCGAGAAGTCGCAGAACGATTTGAACGGGCCTGCGAGAAAGCAGGAGTGAGTCAGGCTGCAAAAATCACGGAATTGATGCTGGCATTTGCAGAGGAACAGGAAAGAGAATAATGAGCGGAGAGGACGTCTGAGAAGGCGTCCTTTTTCATTGGTTCAAAAATTGATCGATAATTCGGAATAAACACACAGAATACTAAATTTTCAGACAATTAAGAACAAAAGGTACTACCTGAGGGCACCCCCCTATGCGGGGCGAGGAAGGCCCGGTATTTTTCTCTTTCCGGGACAAAAAAATAGGGTACTTCCTTCCTCTTTCGTGAGCATTTCAGGAGGTGAAAAAACAGTGGTAGTGAATCAAAAAGAATTGGCTCAGTGTCTTGGCATCAGCAGCCGGAGAGTCCGTCAGTTAAGGGAAGAAGGGCTTTTTCATCTCAGCAAAATGGAAAAAGGCTACAATCTGGAAAAGAGTATTCAGGAGTACATTGAGTATAAGGTAAATGCGGAAACGGGAAGGCGGGCATCTATCTCCAAAGAGGAAGTGCAGGCGGAGCATGAGGAAGTGAAGATGAAAATATCTTTGATGAAGCTTCGGAAACTGAGAAGAGAGCTGCATGAAGCTGCGGATGTGGAAAATTTTCTGACAGAAATGCTTTTGCGATTTCGGAACCGGTTACTGGCCGTACCGTCGAAACTGGCGATGGAAGTTGCCGGTGAGTCTGACATGAATCTTATTATTCAGGCAATCCGAAAAGAAATGATTGGAGTATTGGAGGAACTGTCAGAATATGACCCGGATGAGATTGATGGACAGCAAAAGAATTTTGAGGAAGACGAGTTGGAAGAGGACGAGGAGGAGACCGATGAATGACACAGCGAAAAAGATCCAGAAAGAAGACAGCGGCGCTGTTTCGGCGGGTATTGAGCAAATGCCTTGCCCGTCAGGAAGAAATTACGGTAAGCGAATGGGCGGAAAAGTACCGCGTGCTGGATGAGAGCAGCAATTTGTCAGGAAGATGGTCCAATGCGGTGACTCCGTATCTGATAGGGATTATGGACGCTTTCAACCATCCTCATATTCGTGAGATCTATCTTTGTAAGGGTGCACAGCTGGGAGGGACAGAGGCACTGATCAATATGCTGGGATACATTATCAGTGAAGAACCGGGACCAACCATGATTGTATATCCTTCGGATGATCTGGCTAAGGATGTCTCCAACGACAAACTGAAGCCGGCATTCCGCCTGATTCCGGAAGTACGGAAGCAGTTTTATGAAAACAGTTCTAAAGAATTAAGGTTGAAGTTCAAAAGTATGACGATTTATCTGAGAGGAGCTGGATCGCCATCGAAACTGGCGTCAAAGGCCATAAAATATCTGTTTTTTGATGAGATAGACAAAATGGGAGGGGCATCAAAAAAGGAGGCATCTCCCTATAAGCTGGCGATGGAAAGAATTAAGACGTTCGCTTCTCAAAGTAAGGTGTATGCCTGTTCCACTCCAACATTAAAAAGCAATTACATCTGGGATCTGCATGACCATGCCGATGAAGTGAGGGAATATTTTGTTCCCTGCCCGCATTGCGAGGAAAAGATCCGGTTGGAATTTAAGCAGATCAAGTTTACAAAAGATCCGGAAGAGAAAATGTCACCATATGAACGGGCGCAGTCGGCTGTTTATGTTTGCCCTGAATGTGGCTGCGAAATTTTGGATCGCGATAAGCCGAAAATGCTCCGGGAAGGTGAGTGGAGAGCAATAAAAAAGCGTGGCGTGGGAGAGCCGAAGACGGTGGGATTTCATATCAGTTCGCTGTACAGTATTTTCGTTACCTGGGCTCAGGTAGCAGAAGAGTTTCTGAAATCGAAGGACGATCCGGAAGAACTGCAGAACTTTGTAAACAGCTGGCTGGCGGAGGCTTGGGAAGATACCAAGCTGAAGACGACAGCAGAACTAGTGAAAGAACGACAGTCAGAATATGAAGAATTTGAAGTTCCGGATTGGGCCATTGAATTGACAGGCGGTATTGACGTTCAGGAAACGTCCGTATACTGGGTGATACGGGCCTGGGGAGAACGGTGGACCAGTCAGCTGGTTGCGAGAGGTCAGGCTACGGATCTTTGGGAGACAGACAGAATCATGAATTTGAATTATGAGAAAAGGGACGGAAGTAAAATGACTCTGTCCCTTGTTTTAGTGGATTCTGGTGATCAAACCGATATGGTTTACAATTTCTGTGCAGATACTTCAGACTACACATTACCAAGCAAAGGATCCAGTAAAAAAATGGATACCGATTACAAAATCAGCGTCATTAATAAGGTGGGATCCAGAGCAACCGGGATGAGCCTGGTGATTGTGGACACAGAAAAGTACAAAGACCGGATTGCGGCACGGATGCGGCGGGAAAATGGCAGGGGAGCATGGATGGTTTTTAAAGGGATTGATGAGGATTATGCGGATCAGGTGACTGCGGAGCACAAAATCAATGTAAAGCAGGCGAATGGAAGTACTGTGCAGAAGTGGGTGCAGAAAAATTCGCATGGAGCGAACCATTACTTGGATGCGGAAGTGTATGCCATGGCTGCAGCCGATATTCGAGGGGCCAGAACCTGGCATATGGATCGTTATGACCCGGAGAAGGAAAAAAACGTGGATGGACAAATGAATCCTCCGCCGGCACCGGAGGAGCAATGGATACGGGAAAATGAATTGGAAGGATGGGTGTAAATGGCAGGAAATGAAGGATTGTTTGGAACGCCGGAAGAACAGCTGCAGGTGTTAAACGAGGCGATTTACAAAATTTTGGTTGGCGGGCAGAGCTATAAGATCGGAACCCGGTCGCTTACGAGGGCGGATCTTAATGCGTTGATTACAGAGAGAAATCGCCTGGAAACGCAAATTGAGGGGACGGGAACATCGCTGCTGGCAGGAGCTTACGCGGCAGACTTTGGGCCGGATAACAGGAGGTAGGGATGAAACTGAACATGATTGACCGGCTGGTTGGTGCTGTCAGTCCAAAAGCAGGAGCGAGACGTGCGGCTTGGAGGAGCCAGTATGAGGCATACCGTGGAAACTATGATGCGGGAGATACCGGACGCCTTCAGAGTCAGTGGAATAGCATGAACCAGTCGGCAGAAATGACGGACCGGTATGATCGAGATCGGGTACGTGCCAGAGCCAGGGATCTGGAGCGGAATTCCGATGTGATGGGTTCCGTGCTGCGGGCATTTCGGCGCAACGTGATCGGCAGCGGCCTGCAGGTGCGAGCTACCACCGGCGAAAAGGAAATGGACAACACCCTGGAAAAGATGTGGGCCAGATGGTGCAAGGGGATCAACTGCGATGTGACTGGGCAGCAGTCATTTCCTCAGATTGTACGGATGTGTATTCAGAGGAAAATCACGGATGGAGGGGTTCTGATCCTGAAGCGCTACACCAGCCAGGGAGTTCTTCCTTTTCAGCTTCAGGTCATTGAAGTGGACGAACTGGATGTTACCCAGCTCCAGCCCAAACGGCAGGGAAACAAGGTGGTGGGAGGAATCGAGTATAACCGATGGAACCGCCCGGAGGGATACTGGATCCGTCAGTATTCTATTGATGGCTATACGCAGATGACGCCGGTTTATGTGGAAGCGAAGGATGTGATTTTTTACTTTACCAAAAAGAGGCCGTCTCAGATCCGGGAAATGTCAGATCTGAGCCAGACGCTGGTTCGGATTAAGGATATGAACGAATTTATGACAGCGGTAACGATCAAGGAGAAGATTGCAGCCTGTCTGGCGGTATTTATTAAAAGAACAAATCCTTCTGGAAATTCCATAGGGAGAGGGCCGTCAAAAGGATCAGCAGTCAGCTATGAAGGGAAACGGGTCGTGCCGGGAATGATTATGGAGATGAACCTGGGAGACGAGGCGCAGATGTTAAATCCGGCCGGCCAGGGGACGGACGCAACGGCATTTATCAAGACGCAGCAGAGGATGATTTCTTCCGCCAACGGCTTGTCTTACGAAGCAACCTCCAGGGATATGTCTGAGACGAATTATGCGTCGGCCAGACAGTCCATGGTAGAAGATGACCTGACCTATGAGGAAGAGAAAGAACTGCTGGTGGAGAGCTTTCTGGACGAAGTTTATGAGACGTTTGTGATCTCCTGCTGGCTGGCAGGAGTGATCACACCGACAGATTTTTGGGAAAACAAAGAGAAATATATGTCTCATGAATGGGTAGTAAAGCCGAAACCGTGGATTGATCCGTATAAGGAGGCAAATGCCAACGGAGTAGCGTTAAAGACCGGTCAGAAGACTTTTCAGCAGATCAGTGCGGAGAATGGACGGGACTGGAGAAAGGTCATTGATGAGATGGCAGAGGCGCAGGAGTATGCCATGAAAAAAGGAATCGATCTGATGGCAATGATTCAGGGAACTGAGATTCAGGTAGAAAAGGAGGAAAATGAGGATGAGACGGCAGCAGATCAGGGAACGTCCCATGAGGAAAAACCCTCAGGGAGAAAATGATTTCCGCCCGGTACGCTTTATGGATGCGGGAATCCGGGCAGTAGAAGGGGAAGGAAATGAGAGAAGGTATGAGCTCTCATTTTCTTCGGAGGAGCCCTATACCAGATGGTACGGGGTGGAGATCCTGGACCATTCGGAAGGATGTATGGATTTGAGCCGCCTGCAGGCTATGGGAGTGGTGTTGTTTAATCACAATACCAATAAAGTTCTGGGAAGGGTAGAGAAGGCATGGATAGAGACGTCCAGAGGAAAGGCGGTCATTGAGTTTGACGATGACGAGGAAGCGGAGGTGATTCGCCGCAAAGTAGAGAGCGGGACACTGAAGGGAGTATCCGTAGGATACAGCGTGGATGCCTGGGAAGAAGTGGCTGCAGGAAAAAAATCTTCTGATGGGCGTTTTACCGGTCCCTGCTATATCGCAAAGAGATGGACGCCGTTGGAGATCAGCGTGGTTTCCGTGCCGGCGGACCCGACCGTGGGAGTGGGGAGAAGCAATGGAGCGGACTCTCCGGAAGGTGGTTGCGATTTGGAAGTATTTGAACGAATGATCCAGGTGAATGAAAACAGGAGGAAAGGAGGAAGACGGACGTGAACAATTTAGAACGCAGCATGAAGGAAGTGGCAGCTGCGCTGACTGGACGGGGAGCGGATGAGATTCCGGATCATCTGGAAGGCATCTGCTCTTTTATTGCGGAAAATTATTCCGGAGGAGGTCAGGCAGCGGCCACCGTGGACACCCTTGGGGGAGCAACCGACATTGGAAAATCTCTGATGAAAGCAGAAAGCGCAGAGGCGGCCAGAGCAGTGATGGAAGCGGGAGAGACCTATTCCCTGCCGGCTGCGACGGAGGAGTCCCTTGGAGGGGTAAAAAAGGCAGCGGCCGTATCGTTTACTACGGATTCGGCGACGGCGGAAACCTGCGCGGCAGCAATGGAACAGTTGATCAACAGTTTAAAGACAGCCGGAATTATGGCTTAGAGGAGGTAATAAGAGGATGAATTTACAGGAATTGATTGCCAGACAGAGGAGGATCACAGAGCTGGCACGGACGCAGGGCAGGGAGCTCACAGAATCAGAGAGACAGGAGTTTGATGATCTTCAGAGACAAATCAATGAGATCTTGGATCAGGAAGGAGAAGAGGGGGAAGATCCGTCTGCAGGCGGAACACGCGGCGTGACACTTCCTGTGGCTGGCGCCGCCGGCACGGAGGAAAGCCATCAGGCAGCCTTGGCGGAACGCACAAGAATTCGGGAGATCACTGGGCTTTGCAACCGCTTTGGGATGGATTCGGAGGAGTACATCTCCCGCGGGGACACCTTAGAACAGGTGCGCAAGGCAGTGTTAGACCGTCTGGAGAGGAACGGAGCGCCGGTCTCTGTTCGGGTGAATGAAGATGAGGCGGATAAAAAGAGGAGTGCGATCGTGGACGGAATCCTGCTCAGAAATGGCATTCGGGTGGAGAAACCGGCCGCCGGCGCCAGTGATTTCCAGGGAGCCTCCCTGCGGATGATCGCGGCAAACTGTCTGGCGGATGAGAATGGAGGAAACTCCAGAAATTACTATATGATGGATCCCAACGAGCTGTTTAATGAAACGATGAGACGCTCCTACTACAATCCCACGTCAGCATTCCCGGCGATTATGGATCAGGTGATCAATAAGGCGTATGTGGAGGGACACCGGACAGCCCCGGTGACTTTTGACCGATTTACCACAAAGGGGACGCTGTCGGATTTCAAGAAGGCGGACAATTACTACGTTCAGGGCGGTTTCGGAGAGTTTTTGGAGGTACCGGAAGGCGGAGAGTTAAAACACACGCTTCCGACGGATGAGAAACTGCCTCAGAGACAGTTAAAGACCTACGGACGCCAGTTTACCATGTCCAGACAGGCGTTCATCAATGACGATATGGGAGTGATTACTACGCTGCCCTCAAGAGCGGCAAAAGCAGCGAGAACAACCATCAACACGCAGGTCTATAAGATATTGACCGGAAACCCGAAGATCTATGACGGTCAGAACCTGTTTGTGGCCGGGCACAAGAATCTTCTGGCGGAAGGTACCGGAATCACCCAGGAGGCGGTGCAATCCATGATCCTGGCACTGGGAGGCCACACAAAGACTATGGATGGAACCGATCAGGCTATTATTATCCGGCCGGCGGTTTTGGTGGTTCCTCTGGGATATCAGTTTGCCATGTACACGCTGTTCAATTCCGCGACGATCAGTGCATCCGGAGACGTGAACCCGCTGTATCAGTACAGGGATACGATCCGCATTGTGGAGGACGCGACGTTAAACGCACAGGTGAAGACTGGAGCGATCCCGTGGTTCATGGTGGGCGATACGAATGACATCGATTTCATTCAGGTAGATTACTTAAACGGCCAGGAGATTCCCAATATCCGTAGGATGGAAGCTCCGGGACAGCTGGGGTTTGTATGGGATGTGTATCTCGATTGGGGAATCACTGTACTGGATTATCGTGGAGCGGTGAAGAATCCGGGTGTGTCGGTTTCTTCTCCCATCGCGCTTGCAACGAAATAAGGAGGTGCCAGGATGGCGAAAACAGCAGCATATATGCAGCGCGGAGAAGCGCTTGATTATAAAAATGGGACTGAGGAGATGATCCCGGCAGGGACAGTAGTATTAGTCGGGAAACGGATCGGCGTGGCAGGATGCGACATTCCCGCAGGAGCTGTAGGAACGATTCATGTGACGGGAGTTTTTGAGATTCAGAAAAAAGCCAGCGTGGAGCTGAAAGCCGGAGATAATATCGTCTTTACAGATGCAGATGGAATTGATAAGGCGACATCTGATGTGATGGGCTATGCGGTGGAGGATGCAGCGGCAGCAGCGGCTACGGCAAAGGTTAAACTCCTGGGGTAGGCCTATGAGCGCGTTTAAGGATGCGGTCCGGTCAGATATCCGCTCTGTTTTTCTGAATTTGGAAGAGTTCGGAGAGATGCACAAGGTAGCCGGAAAATCCATGTGCGTGATCATTGATGAGAATGAGCTGACAGAGCGGGAGAAAAAACAATTTGGCCGGGGAAGGGACGGGGTCTATAAAAAGGCCCTGCTCCTTTACGTGGCCGCAGAGGATTTTGGTCGGCTCCCGGCACCGGAGCAGGTCCTTTTGCTGGATGGGAAGAAGTATCTGGTGACGGACGCGAACAATGAGGATGGAATTTACAGCATCAGTCTGGAGGCGGGAAGATCATGAGGGTGGTCACGATCACGGCAGATGTTCCGGGACGCCTGGTGGATCGGTTGGGCGAAGCACCGAAAGAAATGAAAAGAGGTCTGAAAGACGTGCTCAATGAGATGGCAAAGGAGAGCCGTGAGGATTTATATACCAAGAGCAGAAGCAGATATACTCTGAAAGCGGGAAAATTTCGGAAAAGCGACATTCGGATCCGAAAAGCTACCATTTCAAGGCCAGAGGCTGTTTTAACGATATCAGGGCAGACAGAATCTGTAAAGTCATATCGAATTCGAAGAAATACGATCCGAAAAGGCGTCCGGGCAGAAGTGATCAAGGGAAGCGGGTGGAAAGAGCTTAAGATGAAAAATGGAAGTCTGAAGGCGTTTGTGGCCGGTGTAACCACAGGACATACCGGAGTAACCCATACAGATGTGTTTCAACGGGTAGGATCAGCTCGTTTTCCGATCAGGGCCATACACGGTCCCAGCAAAGCCAAGCTGGCAGATGTGCTGTTTCGGGATATGCAGGATGAAAAAGGAAATGAGCTGACCCGCCGCGTCCGCGCTCTGGCAGAAAGGACGTTATCATGACGATCAATGACTTTGTGACAAGTATGGTGGAAGAAGTGGAGGAGATCATAAAAGATTTTTCATTTCTCAATATCCATGAAGAGGCGGCCAGGATGAAGGGGTATCCCTACGAGCTTCCGGTTCGTGCAGTGCAGGCCGGATGGGACACTGCGGAAGAAGTGCAGAACGAAGAAGAATTATTCCCATACTTCCTGGTGCATGTGGATGAGATCAACTATGAGGACGAAGAAGCGCAGGCAAAGGTATGGCTCCTGTTTGCGGTTTATGACAGCAGCCAGGAAATGGAGGGATGGAAGACCATTACCACCACCGTGGAACGGGTCATAAACCGATTCCGCGTAAACCCGGTGCTGGAGGACTACTATTATTGCGAGAGAAAAATGAAAGCGGCCTATCCGGATACAGGAGACTGGCCGCATTTTTTTGCCGGTGTGGAAATGACCTGGCATTTGCCGGTCCTGGAGCCGGAGTTTTAAGAGAGGTGAATGAGATGAATAGAAAAGAAGCAGGGAAGACGGAAAAAGCGGCTGCAACCAGAATGTATCTGGGACCGACTTTTTACGGGGTCATTCAGACCGGAACAACCTTTTGCGGAAGTGTACCGCCGAAAGTGGAGGCGCTTATGAAGCTGTATCCATTTTTAAGGGAGCTGCTGGTGCCGGTGGAGCGCCTGGCAGAAGCAAGGAAGGAACTGCATCGGAAAGGCAGCGCGATGAACATGGTGTATGAGAGAGCACGGAAATTGGGAGGAAACAATGTATAAGCATGGAATTGAAGTAGTGGAAAAGGCGACTGCCTATGAGCAGCCGCTGGCAACCAGATATGGAGTACAGGTGCTGATTGGAACGGCCCCCGTAAATCTGGTGGAGGACGCGAAAGTCAATCAGCCGGTACGGGTGTCCAGTTGGGATGAGGCGGAGGCACTTTTGGGATATTCGGATGATTGGGAAAAGTATACGCTGTGCCAGAGTATGGTAGCGTGCTTTCAGATCTTCCGGGTGTATCCGGTGATTTTTATCAATGTGCTGGATCCTGCCAAACATAAGAAGGAAAATGAGGCAACGGATCATGAGGTTGTGAACCATCAGGTAAACTTGGGGGCTGATGTGATCAAAAGTTCTGTGGTAGTGAAAGCGGAATCTGCAGGAGAGGCCGCCAAGCTGGATGAGGACTATATGCTGACTTTTAACGAGGCAGGAGAACTTGTGATTACTCTGCTCAGCTCTGGTTCTTTATATGAGTCTCCCAATGTGAATGTGGCCAGCAGCAGTCTGGATCCATCAAAAGTAACAGAAGCAGATATTATTGGTGCGAGGGATGAAGAAACCGGAGCTGAGAGCGGCCTGGAGGTAATCAGGCAGGTATATCCCCGATTCGGTCTGATACCAGCTCTTTTAGCGGCCCCTGGATGGAGCCACAAGCCGAACGTGGGAGCGGCTCTGATGGCTAAGTGTACGGAGATCAACGGAATCTTCCGGTGCGAATGTGTTCTGGATCTGGATCCGGCTACGAAGAAGTATACGGAATGCGCCGCGGCAAAGAAGAATGCCGGCTACACCGATCCGCATGCGATCGTGCTGTGGCCGATGACTCTGTATGAGGGGAAACGGATGTACTATTCCGCAGTATACGCGGCGATGGCCAGCTACTACACGGCGACCAATGGGGATGTTCCTTACATCTATCCATCCAATAAATTCCTGGGAATTGAAGGGGCGGTGCTTGCGGACGGTACAGAGGTGATTCTGGACCAGCCTCAGGCAGCAGAGTTAAACGGAGAAGGGATTGTGACTCTGATCAATGATTCCGGGTGGAAAGCATGGGGCAACAACACCGGAGCATACCCGGAAACCGATGACCCGAAAGACCGTTGGGTTGGATGCCGGCGGATGTTCTCCTTCGCGGCGAATTATTTTATTCTGAATTACCGGGAGAGACTGGACGTGGGTATGAAGCGGAGTCAGATCGATGATGTGGTTAACAGCTTCAATATCTGGGGAAACAGCCTGGTCAGCCAGGATCGGTGCGCCGGGATGCGGATGGAGTACCGCCCGGAGGAGAATCCGGATGAAGATCTGTTGAGCGGACGTGTAAAGGTGAGAATGTATGTAGCTCCGTATACGCCGATGGAATATATTCAGACCACAGAAGAATTTGACATGAATGCGTTAAGAAGCGCGATCGTGGGAGAGGAGGAGACAACGTGAAGATTCCGCAGGTGGTGAACCGGTACAATCTGTATCGGAAAGGATCAAAACTGGTGGGACTGACGGGAGAAGTGGAACTCCCTTCAGTAACGATGGTAACAGATACGCTGGAAGGTGCCGGGACTGGAGGAAATATGGATGTTCCGGTTATTGGGCTTACAGAAAACATGGATATTCAGATCCCGTTCATGAGCCTGACAAAGGATCTTTTTTCTCTGGCAAATCCGGGAGAGGCCGAGGATCTGACTCTCCGGGGTGCAATTCAGGGAACGGATCCGGCGACGGGAAAGATCTCTTACACGTCAGTAGCGATTTCTGTGCGGGGAACCGTCAAGGAAATCGCTCCCGGAACAGTAAAATCCGGTGGTCGGATGGAATCCAGCGTGACCATGGCCCTGAGCTATTATAAGATCGTTCTGGATGGAGAGACAGTGCTGGAGATCGACAAGTTAAACAACGTATTTGTGGTAAATGGAGTTGATGTCCTGAAGGAAGTTCGGGATATGTGTTAGGAGGCAGACAATGAGTAATGAAGAAAAGGATTACCTGGATTATGAACTGGAAACTCCGGTGACATTTGAAAAAACAACCATTACCCGGGTGGATATGACGAAACTCAGGGATATGACATTGGATGAGCTCTCAGAGGTTTATGATGCCTATGAGGCAATGGGCGGGAACGGAAACGTGACGTTAGATGTGCCGCTTCCGTTTGCCAAACTGATTATGCAGCGGATTACTGGGTACCCGTTGGAAGCGCTGGGGAAACTGAGCGCCAGAGATGGAATTCGGCTGCGTGCAAGAATCTACCGTTTTTTCTATCTGTCAAAATAAACGGGATTTCTGACATTAAGAATGTGAGGAAGAACTGCATTTACGCGTCAAAGTACAGTAATACAGGGCTTCCTTTTTTCTATGGAATGAAATTATCCAGGCTTTGGCCTGTAATTGAAGAAATGGCGGAGACGGCTGCGGAAGAAACCAGGAGAAGGAAGGAGGCAAGGAAAAAGCGTGGCAGCTAAGAAAGGAAACTATGAGACAAAAATAAAGATTTCCGGGCAGCTGGACCGTTCTTTCCAGGGGGCGATTGACCAGGCAGATAGAGAACTGAGAAAACTCTATCGGAATGCCAAAAGCCAACAGGGATTTCTGGCCGGGGTGGATGGCCTGGACGATTTTTCAGATAAAACCTTCCGACTGGTCGCAAAGGGAGCGTCGCTTGCGGCAGCGGGGATCGTCGGAATCGGGACAGCGTCCGTAGCTGCCGGCGTGAGCTTTGAGGAGCAGATGAGCTCGGTTCAGGCAATTTCCAACGCCTCTGCCGCTGATATGGAGCGGTTGAACGCGATTGCGCTGGAAATGGGTCGGAATACGCAGTTTTCCGCTACTGAAGCTGGAAAGGGACTGGAATACATGGCTATGGCCGGATGGAGGACGGATCAGATGATCGCCGGCCTTCCATCCATCTTGAACCTGGCGGCAGCCAGTGGGGAAGATCTGGGAGAGGTTTCAGACATTGTAACTGACGCATTGACTGCATTTGGTCTGACCGCAGAAGATGCGGCCATGTTCTCCGACGTTTTAGCGGAAGCGTCCAATGCCTCCAATACAGATGTAGCCATGATGGGGGAAACTTTCCAGTACGTGGCGCCGGTAGCCGGAGCATTAAAATACAGCATTCAGGACATTTCCATTGCCATTGGCCTGATGGCAAACTCTGGAATCAAGGGTAGTCAGGCCGGAACTGCGCTGAGAGCAACGCTCTCCCGCCTGGTCAAACCGACCAAAGAGGTGCGGGGAGCCATGCAGACACTGGGGCTTTCTATGACGGATTCAGAAGGAAATTTGAAGTCTTTCCGAACAATCATGCAGGATCTTCGGACGGGTTTCTCAGGATTGAGTACGGCGGAACAGACCAGTGTGGCGGCGGCTCTGGCCGGTCAGGAGGCCATGTCTGGACTTTTGGCTATTGTAAATGCGTCGCAATCCGATTTTGATAATTTAGCAGCGGCCATTGATAACTCTGCCGGTTCTGCAGAGAAAATGGCGGCGGTGCGAATTGATAATTTAGCCGGAGATTTTACTCTTTTGACCAGTGCGGCGGAAGGCGCCGGAATTGCTATCTATCGGACAATGGATGATATCCTGCGGGAGGTTGTACAAGGGGCTTCGGAACTAGTCAATGAGTTTACGGAATCGGATTTTTTGAGTAACCTGGCAGAAGATATGCCGACGATCCGCCGGGAGGCGAAACAGTTTGGAGCGGCGATCGGAGATGCTATGGATCCTCTTCTGGATGCCGGTGGATGGTTTCTGGATCATCCGGATGTACTATCTGGAACGATTACAGGGGTTGGCTCTGCCCTCTTAACCTTTAAAGCGGCAAAGGGAGCCACAACTGCGATTAAGATGCTGGGGACGCTTTCCGGTATGACAGCGGCCTGGCCGGTAGCGGCTGCAGGTCTTGCCATCGGAGGAATCGTGGGGATCGGAACTGCGATCCGGACAGCGGAGAAGGATGTAGCAAAGGCGAACCTGGCGGAGCATTTTGGGGATATTACCCTATCTATCGAGGAGCTGAATGAGGCAGCCAGGCACATCGTAAGCGGTGGAGGAAGTTTGTTTGACCAGCTGGACGCCTTTGGAGAAGCATCTGATTCCGCAGATCAACTGAGGGAATCCCTGGAAGATGGACTGGCATCAATACGAAAATCCGACTGGAAATTGTCTCTTGGGATTGCATTTGATGAGAGCGACACGGAGTCCTATGTGAGTGCCGTGAACAGTCTGGTGAAGAACGCTCAGGAATATATCACCAGCAGTGGATATGAGGTTTCCCTCGCGGTCGGAATTGTGTTTGGGAATGAGGGCGGGGAACTGGCGGAGAGCAGCGATGCGTTCTACCAGTCTCTTTATGCGCAGATGCAGCCGCTTCAGCAAGGACTGCAGGAGGTCCTGAATGACATTACAGAAAATGGCCTGACCTTAGATAAACAGAAGATCGTGGACCAGTATCTGACAGATATTTCAGACATCACATCCATGATCACGGAGGCGGAGAATTCTGCCAAAATGCAGATGATCGGTGCGCAGTATGCCGGCGTAGATCTGTTAAGCGGAGATACGTTCCAGAATCTGCAGCAGTCGATCCAGGAATATACGGACGAAGCGAATGCGGGGATTGACCAGGCATACCAGAGAGTGCTGACAAACCTGAATGCGCAGCGGATTGCCGGAGAGCAGGGAATGGAGGGCGGAATTTCCGCGGAAGAATTTGAAGCCGGAAAGAGCCAGGCGACACAGGCTTACTATGAACAGCAGGCCCAGGTGATTACCAATGGGTATCAGATTATGGCGGATGCAATCATGTCTACCTACGGGGATGAAATCCAGCCGGCTTTGGATGCTGCCAACCAGCAGATTGCAGAAGGCCTTCCAGCTGTTATGGAAAAAAGCATTACTGCGGCGGACTACGTCAATGGATTTGATAATCTCATTCGGAACGCGCTCAGCAGCGTGGATCTTTCCAACGAATCCCAGGATGCCATTCTCATGCTTTATCAGAATATGCTTCCCACCAGAGAAGACCTGGAACAACTGAGTCAGCAGATGAAAGCCAACGGTCTGTCTCCCAGTGATATTATTCAAGAGTCTTTAAGCGAGCTTTCCGGGATTGGAGCAGTAGCAGGAGATCAGAGCAGCATGGAATATCTGGTCGGAAATATTCTGGGAGGAAATGAGGATTGGGCTCTTTTGGCGGAGACCGTGGAGCAGCAGACCGGAGCCGTTCCGGATGCAGTGATTGAGGGACTGCATTCTAAGGATGAAGAGGTTCAGAGCGAAGCGAGGAGATTAATTCAGCTGGTGGAAACCGAGTTCTCAGCAGGTATTGATGTAACTTTGCCGGTGGACATTACTACTGTGAGAAACTATCAGAATGGAACTATAAAGGGCGTAGAGCACCATGCCTCCGGAGGCCTGATGAGCCGTCCGACCCTGTCATGGTTTGCAGAGGAAAGTCCGGAGATGGCGATTCCGATTGACGGATCTGCCAGATCTCGTTCTTTATGGGAGGAAACCGGAAGACTGTTAGGTGCCTATGAGGAAAATAATTACTCGAAAACATATGATGCCATGGCGCAGCGCATTTCTGCGGCCCCTCCTGTGAGCGGTGCTATGTCTGGATCGGCTCCGGTCTATCAGCCGATTATGAATTTTTACGGAAGTACCAGCAGGGAGGATGTGGAGGCAGTGACACAGGGCGGATTTGAACAGTTCCGGGAATGGTATGAACGGCTGATGTATGAACAGGCCAGGACAGCGTTTTAGACATGAAAGAGAGGAAGCGCCGTGAAGGAATATCGGACCATCCAGGGGGACACCTGGGATTGGATCGCAAAAAAATATACGGAAATGAAAAACGACTGGATGTTCTGATGGAAACAAATCAGGATCTTTTGGATATTTTGATTTTTCCGGCCGGAGTCATTCTGCAGATCCCGGAAGAGCTGCCGGAGAGCGCGGAAGATGTTCCGGCATGGAGGAAATGAGAAAATGGAACCAAGAAGTTTTGGCGTGCAGATTTTTTATAATCATGTGGAGGCGACGGAGGATATCAGTCCGTATCTGAATTCATTTACTTATACGGATCCCATTGATGAGTCTGACACGATCGCGATCAGCTTGCTGGATCGGGAAGGAACATGGGCAGCTGGATGGATTCCAAAAAAGGAAGACCAGATAAAGCCTAATATCCTTTTAAGAAACTGGCTGGTGGACGGAGAGAGCAGGACGATTGTTTGTGGGGACTTTATGGTGGATGATTTCAGCTTTTCCGGCCCTCCGGATATGCTGGCCATTAACGGAATTTCTTCTCCCTTAAATACAGAGTTTAAGGAAACGTCCAGATCCCAGACCTGGAAGGATGTAACGCTCCGGCAGATTGGCGAGGAGATTGCCGCCCGGTATGGGATGTCCCTGCTTTATGAAGGGGAAGAGGTCCCGATTGAGAAAATGGAACAGAGCCGGCAGACGGACGCCGATTTTTTAAAGAAGCTGGCAGAAAAGTATGGATTTGCCCTGAAAACCTATTCCGGACGGCTCATTCTGTTTTCCTGGGAGGTTTATGAGAACCGGCCAGCCAAAAGTGTAATCCGGAAGCAGGATGTCCGGAGATGGAGCTATCACAGTTCCATGCTGGGCACTTATACCGGAGCAAAGGTCAGCTATACTGTACCAAAGACGAAGAAAACAGTAGAAGTAATGGTGGGGATGGAAGGGAGGATTTACAACAGTACGGAGAAGGCGGACAGCCCTGCGGATGCGGAACGAATCGGAAAGAACGCGATCCGAAACGCGAATCGAAAGGAGACAACGGTCACGCTCACGTTAAATCCAGTGGTGTTCTTAACGGTTTCTGACAATGTGGAGCTTCAGGGATTTGGAAACCTGGACGGAAGATATCAGATTGGAAAGATCGTACATCAGATCAGCCGGGGAGATTACAGCATCCAGATCAGCGGATGGAGGTTGCCGGATGCGGATAGCGGACGGGTGGCGCAGGAGCTGGCGGCTCCCGGAGGTTATGAGGTACAGAGCGGAGATACGCTGTGGGACTTGGCAGTCCGGTTCTACGGGGACGGAACAAAGGCGTCGACCATTTATGAGGCGAATCGGGACGTGATCGAAGGTGAAGCGAAAAAGAGGGGGAAGGACAGATCCTCATCCGGATACTGGATCTTTCCCGGAACAAAGCTGACGATCCCATAAAGGAAAGGAGAAATGACAAGTGGAAGATGTGATACGAATTGGATTTGTGTCCAGCAGGAACCCGGCTACCGGTACTATTCAGGTAACATACCAGGACCGGGACCGGATGGTAACCGATGATCTTCCGGTCCTGGCGTTCGGGGGCGAGTACACTCTGCCACAAGTCAACGATATGGTGTTGGTCGCTCACTTAAGCAATGACTTAAGCTCCGGCGTTGTGTTGGGAAAGTTCTGGAATGATACGGAACTGCCGGAAGGGATGGAATGGTATAAACGGATCGCGGAAGATCTATCTTTTCACAAGAAAGGAAGTATCCTGGAGATCCGGGTCCCGGATCTGAAGATCACCGGCGCCGGCGGAGAGCTTTCCTTTAGCGGGCTGCTGGAAAAGCTGGGAGATTTGGAAGAACGCTTGGAGCAGCTGGAAAGGAGTGATGGCGGATGAGAGTGGGAGCGCTTGGAAGTCAGTTGGTATTCCAGGTTAGCGACTGGAGAGTGCTGACCTTCCGAAACCTGAAACGGGAAGTCTCCGGGAACTGGAGCAGCATGGAGCGGATCGGACAGAAGCCGCTTCCATTTTTCCAGGGTGCCTCTCTTCAGACTATGACTATGGAGATTGTGCTGGATGCGTCCCTGGGAGTGCGACCCAGAGAGATGTTAAAGCAGATTGAACAGATGGTGGAGTCTGGACAGGCGGAAATCCTGGTGATCGGACGTCAGAGAATTGGAAACGGTAGATGGGTCATTACCAAAAGCTCGGAAGCCTGGGATGTGATTCAGAGGCGGGGAGAGCTTTACCGGGCCACGATGAGCCTGACCCTGCAGGAGTATTTTTGAAAGGGGCATGAAGGCATGGAGAATTATACAGCGGAAATACTGACAGAGGATGAAGAGAGCAGAGAGATTCTACGGTGTTTGATCACGCTCCTGGGAATCCGAGCTGGTACACAGCCGACAGACCGGGAATTGGGGATCTCCTGGGAATGTCTGGATCAGCCGCCAGATACGGCAGAGGCATTGTTTTTAGCGGAATTAGAAGACAAAGTGGAACGATATGAACCCAGGGCAGAGGTGGCGGACGTATCCATGGAAATTCAGACAGATGGGACCATGATTCCGCATATCCGGTTCCGGAGAAAGGAGGAGACAGGATGAGAGGCGAACTGGATTCTTATCCGGAGGTCAGTTTTATTGATGGGTTAATGTTTGACCAATTCTTGGATGAAATGGTGCAGAACTATGAAAAAAAGTATCAGGAACTGACAGGGAAAGATATAAAACTTGCGCCGGCGCAACCGGAACGCTTGGTCCTGTATGCGGCAACTGTGATGCTGTATCAGGGACTGCAGTGCGTAGACCGCGGAGGGAAAAATGGTCTGTTAAAATACAGCAAAGGGGAATACCTGGATAATCTGGCAGCTTTTAAACGTACCAGCCGAAATCCGGCATCAGCAGCCAGAACCATTTTAAAGTTTACGCTTTCAAAAATACAGGATTTTGACGTGGTAATTCCGGCAGGTACCAGGGCTGCAGTTGATGCTCTTTTTTTTGCTACAACGGAAGCAATGACAATTGAAGCAGGACAGGAAATGGTGAAAGTCCCAGCAGCATGTCTGACAGTTGGAGAGATCGGAAATGGTTATGGACCTGGGAGGATTACGACACTGGTGGATCCGATCAATTATGTGCAGAGTCTGGAAAATACAACAGAAACATCTGGTGGAGCAGATGAAGAAACGGATGATGCTTTGGCAGAGAGACTTTATCTTGCTCCATCAGGATATTCCACCGCTGGTCCGGAGGATGCATATCGTTATTGGATGCAGACATACAGCACGGCCGTAAAGGATTGCTTCATTACTTCGGAAAATCCTGGAGAGGTAGATATTTATGTCATGTTTCAGGATGGTCAGATTCCAGATTCCGGACAATTAAAACAGATGCAGGATTATTTAGAGGAAGGAAGCCGAAAACCATTAACGGATAAGGTTGTAGTAAAGGCGCCGACTGTAAAAGAATATGAGATAGATGTTACATACTACATCGAAGATTCCAAGCGGGAAAACGAAACTGAGATAAAAAAACAGGTGGAAGAAGCCTGTGAAAGGTACCAGGAATGGCAGGGGGAGGTCATCGGGAGGGATTTGAACCCTTCTCAGCTGATATATCTGCTCGTGGAGGCAGGAGCCAGTTATGTAGTAGTTCGCAGTCCGGTCTGGACGGAAATTACAGATGCAAGTATTTCTAAGGCAACTTCTGTGAATCTGGAGTATGGAGGACTGAAAGATGCAAGAACTGTATGAAGGGACACCATACGAACTGATGCCGGAAGTTCTTCGGACGTCGGAGAATGAAGCAATCAGTTATGCGATATCGGAAGGATTGAAGAAGCTCCTGAATTATACGAAAGCAATTTCTTTGTACGGTGATATTAGTCAGGTATCTGATGCGGTTTTGGATGCGATGGCAGCAGAATTGCGTACACAGTATTATGATGCCAGTGCAAGTCGGATTGTTAGGGAGGGCATGGTAAAGCAGACTTTAGGATGGTATATGCGCGGCGGAACCAATGCCACATTATCGGAGTATCTTACAACTCTGTATGGAGGAGGACAAATCGAAGAATGGTTTGACTATGATGGTGATCCCTATTATTTCAAGGCAGTGGTAAATATAGCCGAAGACACGGTGATTCCGGTAGGGAGCACCAAAGAAATTGTCCGAAAAATTAAAGGATATAAAAATGTAAGGTCTTGGCTGGAAGCGTTAATATTTCAAATATTGATTGAAATACAGGTATCAACGGAAGTGGATGCCTGTGTCCGTCTTTTTATGGAGTTTTACCCGCGTCAAAATTTGGTTCCTTTGCGACTGGATGGATCCTGGAAATTGGACGGTGACCGGAAATTCAATGGATATAAGTCCAACAGTCAGGTAGATTTCTATCCCTTGGGTCTCCGGATTCCGGTGGAGTTTGCTATATCTATGTCTGTTTCAGCTTCTTCAGCCAGAATCCAGTCCGCTGTGGAAGTTCCGGTGGAGTATTGTAATGCACTCAGAATTGAGATGGAAACAGAGGAAGAGGAAGACATAGAAGCATCGCTTCGAATCGGATTTACTGTGCAGGCAAATCCTGATTTAACCACCAAAGTGTATAGTGATAGGAAATTTGATGGATCCTGGAAACTGGATGGAACCCGGAAACTTAATGGCGGATGGGCAGAACTATAACTATGAAAGGAGCAGATATATGGCAACAGCAGTAATAACAGCAACAGGAAAGAAGAAATTATGCAAGGCACACTCAGGAGATATGACCCTCCCGAAGATCAGCAAAATGGCGTGGGGGGATGGCGGTGTGGACGAAGGTGGAGAGCCAAAAACCACAACAGGCAACGAGGTTGGACTGTATAACCAGTTATTAAGTAAGGATATTGAGTCCCATTCCTACCCAGTTGAGGGAGAGACAACCTGCAGATATGTTTCCACCATTGATAAAGGGGAACTGACAGGAAAGAATATCTCGGAAATGGGATTGTTTGATGAAGATGGAGATTTGATAGCATACAAGACGTTTCTGCCAAAGGGCAAGGATGAGGATGTCCCCATGGAATTCAATATGGATGAGGTGTTTTAAGGAGAGAGGTGATGACAGATGGCAAATTGTGTGATCGGAGATCCGCCGGTTTTTAGTACGGAAATCCCTAAGTGGGATAAGCAGACAGATGCAGATGGTGATGCCATGGGCCTGGTCATCGAACAGCTTCTGAACAATACTGTTTATAACAAAAATCAGGCAGAACGCAGCAGGCAGTACAATGAGATTACACTGACAGCGTCTGGCTGGGTAGGTGATTCTGCACCATATACACAGACGGTAGTGGTGGATGGGATGACAGATCAGGACAGACCTACCCCGGTTTTTGTGGACGATGGCGAAAATGACGATGAGAGCAAAGCCAAACAGAAGGCATATGGCTATATCACATATTTTGACAGCGGTGCTGGAACGATGACGGCTACCTGCAAGTACCAGAAGCCGGAAGTAGACTGTACGGTTGGGCTAAAGGGGGTGTAAGGATGGCAAGATTTTATCCCTCTGGAGGAACCGGAGGAGCCGATGTGTCCGTAGTAACAGCCATGAAAGAAAACGTAGAAAAAGGCAAGGTCATTGTGGGACCGGATGGGGAGCCAATTACTGGTGAACTGGAGCTGACAGGAACGGCTGCAGACAGTCAGGTGCTTGAAGGACAGACTTACTACAATACAAATCTACATCAAAGACGTACAGGTTCTATGGTGAATCAAGGAGCCTGGGAATCATCCGGCCTGGCAGCGGGCAGTTCGGTGGTCATCCCGCCTGGATACCACAATGGTGCCGGTAAGGTGACAGCAAAGGATCTGGCCAGTCAGACACCGGGGGATGTCACTGCGGCACAAATCTGGACCGGAAAAAAAGCATGGGTAAATGGAAAACAGATTACGGGGACATTGGCTACCCAAGGCGGCAGCACTACCATTCCAGGGACGGCAGCGAAGACCATTGTGACGCCTAATAAGATTGTCACTGGGAATATTGCGGTTGCAGGAGATGCGAACCTGGTGGCGGGGAATATCAAGAAGAATGTTACGATCTTTGGAGTGAAGGGTATTTGTGAAGGATGGTTTCCTACAGCTACGGATCTGTATCTTAACGGAGTAGATCCTGCCGGTTTTAGTTCTGGGGGAGGCAGCAGCAGCATAACGTACGATGGACTAAAAATAACCATACCGCAAAATAAGTATAGTTATTTTATAGAGGCAGCTAACAGTTATAATTTTGTTCCATACACCAAGTTAAACATAGACATGCAATATACGGCAAATAGTTTAAATACCGATACTGATACTGGCATATACTTATCCTCCGGCGGTTCTGGCACAATTGCGTCATTAATGACTGGGGATAGATATGCAGGCAGATATACTTTCTCTTTAGATATCACAAATGTCGGTATAACTGTCAAACCAAGAATAAGTTTTAACGAAGTCGCTTGGTATGGAGCAGTATATATTTATCATATTTGGCTTTCTTAAAATAGGAGGTGAAAACTAAGTGAAACTTTACACAAACGATCAGCATGAAATTATCGGATATTCTCCGGATTACGTACCAGAAAGCTATGCACATGAATACGAAGTAGACGACGAAATGTTGTCTGGAAAAGCGTTCACGGTTGTCTGTGGCTATAAATATGAACCACAATATGAGCTGGATTTTGCAGAAGACGGCAGTCTCCAGTATGATGCTCAGGGTAATCTGAAATACAAGTTAGATGACGAAGGAGAGAAAATTTTCACCGGATATGGTTTCTTCCCGTTCATCGACTCTCAAATTTTGAACAAGCTGCAAGTTATGAATGATGAAAATGAGAAAAAGGTTACAGAATTGCAGCTTGCCCTTACACAGGTGTTTGAGTTGGCAGTTTCTAATATAGAATAAGGAGGTGGAGCAGATGGCAGTAATTTACGCAGATTTAATCTTAAAAGGCATAAAGTCTATTAAAGATGTGCCTTTGATGATCAGAGAAGATGTTAAGAAGGTGCTGATTTCTTTGGGATATCCGGAATTGGCAGAAGAAAAGTGATAGGAGGAACACCGTTGGAGATTATAGAGTACATACGGGCCAGTTGGGTAGAATGGTTGTTCGCCGGTGGATTTGCTCTGCTCGGATACTGGTTCAGACAGCTTCGGAAACAGCAGCAGGAAGAAGCTTCCCGGAACGCAGCGCTGCGGGAAGGGGTAGAGGCCCTCCTACGGGATCGGATTATTCAGAGTTACAATCATTATCATGATAAGGGATATTGCCCGATCTATGCGAAGGAGAGCCTGAAGCGGATGTATGACGCCTACCACTCCCTGGGCGGAAATGATGTGGCGACAAAGCTGAAAAATGAGCTGTTGGAAATGCCGACAGAATTGGAGGAATGAATATGGATGTGAATCTGATTATGCAGTATGTGTCTTACGTGTTGATTGCCATCGGTGTGATGGCTTTTTTAGTGTCCATAATTACTCAGGTAATTAAGGCCTGGCCAGGGCTGGATAAGCTGCCTACATCGGCGGTAGTGATCGTTCTGAGTCTGGTGCTGTGCCCGGCCTGCTTGGTGGCAATGCTTTATTGGCAGGAGCGACCGATTGAATGGTATATGATATTTGCTTGCATGATTGCAGCCTGTATTGTTGCGTTAGTGGCTATGAGCGGATGGGAAAAAGTCTCTGAGATTTGGCAGCGTACCGCTTATAAGAATAAAGAGTAAAGGGAGGTGATCCCGCATCTTCGGGCCGGGCGGTATCCCGGCGGCCGGCAGGCCAACCCAGAAATTTCAAGAATATCAGAGAAAGAAAAGGAGAAATGAATGATGAACAACAATTGGAAACCGATTAACGTAAAGGACATTCCCGCTATTGAGGAGAAGCTGAAGGCAGCCATCCGCACCAATACATTTGCTGAATTTGCAGCTCAGTACGAAGGCCCCGCATTCGGCATTGATTTTCATGAGGAAACCGGAAAGGTAACCATTCATTCCGGATGGTACGCTGACGAAAACGGAGATATCCGTCCGAAGAAATAAGACCGGTGCCCCAGCGGCTTCCGGAAGCAAGTCTCAGAACTGCTTCTTATTGAGTGTTCTCTGACGCTATGCTATAATGCCTATGTTACCGCCCCTATACCGGTACGGAAAGGGGGTGCATTATGTGGAAGATGCTATATCCTTTATCTTCACCGTTATGGCAGGTGTGGTTTGCCACCTCATCTGCAAATGGCTGGACGGTGACAGATAGCCGGTAACGAGCCTGCGGCTTTAAGCCCTGCCGTACATAAATGGGAATAGAAAACCCCAGAGCTGCCACTCTGGGGTTTTCGTTTTTCCACATTACGTGGAATAGCTATATCCTTTTGCCTACTGGCATTATAGCATATGCAGAATCAATTTACAAGATACACAGAACTTTTCCGTCCCGGTGCATACCGGGTCTTTTTTCATATGGAGGTAAAATATGTCAGACAAACGAAAAGCCGCCGGCCTGACGGCATTCTGTAAAAGCAAGATCGGAACGCCCTATGTATATGGGGCAAAGGGGGAGATTCTGACGGAGGAGTGCCTGCAGCTCCTGGCAAATCAGAACCCGTCTGTATATACCAGCAGCTATCTGGCCAAGGCCAGGCAGTTCATTGGCCAGCGCTGCACTGACTGCAGCGGTCTGATCAGCTGGTACACGGGCATCATCCGGGGCAGCACCAATTACCACGATACTGCGGAAGAGAAAGTATCCATCGGCGCCCTGGACGAGAGTATGACCGGTTGGGCTCTGTGGAAGCCGGGCCACATCGGCGTATATGTTGGAGACGGTTGCTGCGTGGAGGCCAAGGGGATCAATTACGGCACCATTGAGAGCCGGGTGAAGGATACCGCCTGGCAGAAGGTTTTGAAGCTGTGCGATATTGACTACAGCGTGGATCCGGTGTATACCGAAGGCTTCAAGGCGGCTGCGGACGGAAAGCGCTGGTGGTATCAGTATGCAGACGGCACCTACGCAGCAAACGGCTGGTACTGGCTTACGGAGCAAACTACAGGCTCTTCCGGCTGGTATCTTTTCGACGCCGAAGGCTATATGCTCACCGGCTATCAGCAGGATCCGGCGGGAGAGTGGTATTTCCTGTGCCCGGAGGGCGGCGTTCATGAAGGCCAGTGCATGGTCACCGACTCCCGCGGCGTGCTGAAAATTGCGGAGCAGTATGACTTTGAGAACCACCGCTACCTGTTCTGATCCGGTGCAAAAGGCCCTTTCTTCTATATTATAGGTTCCCGCACTCGGGGCCACCATACTGACTCATAATAAACTGCGCCAGCTTCGGATCCGGATTTTTAATATTTACAGGATACTGCAGTCGTTTTTCATAGACCCACATCAGTTCATACCTCCTTCCCAAGGCCAGGGGCCGTTTGCCCAGGTCCATTCCGTGCCGGAATTTACCTGATCGTTCAGAAGCGGACCGTACTGATCGGTATAGGCATTCATCGCCTGGGAACGGAGATTCTTCACATACTGATAGTAAGCAAGAGCGTCGGGATCAGCCGGATGAGTATCCAGGTACAAAACGATGTCATCCAGGGCAAAACTGGCCTGATTGAGGACCTGCATAATACGGGCGGCCTCGGAGTTTTCGCTGCCAGAGGAAAAAGTCTGGGAAAAAGATTTAGCTGAATTGATCATTTACTGGCACCTCCCCATCATAAACGGAAGATCCAGTTCCGGGAAAATAGTACCGCGGGAAAATCCCAGACCCAGATCATAAGTCTGCTGCCACTGCTGCATGGGAACATAGGCCATGGCTGGAGGGAAAGAGGATATGGCCGGCTGCTGCCCGCCTGAAGGGGAGCAGGGCATGACGGCGGAAGGTGTTTGCGACATATAGGGATCCATAAAGGAAACTCCTTTCCATTGGGCGATTTTCTAATATCAGTTTATGAAAGAGGGAAAAAGAGGTTACAGGCAGGATGATAAAAGAAGGGGAACCCTTTTTCCCCTGTCCACATAAGATACAGTACAAACATGAAAAAAGGAGAATAGATATGTGGTGTAATCGCTGCTGCAGATGCTGCGGCAATCAGAATGGAAATACTATGACAGAATTCCAGAGAGGCTTTAATGCGGGATTTGGAAGGGGATGGAATGACGGCTTCAACAGCGGATATTCGGGAGGTTTCAACGACGGATATCAGAAAGGACTGGAAACCTGCGAAAACTCCAATTCCGGAGGAGATACGGGCTGCGGCTGCAATACGGGCTGCGGCTGCAATACGGGCTGCGGCTGCAATACAAGCTGCGGCTGCAATACGGGGTGCGGCTGCGGCACTGGCTGCGGAGGCTGACCGTTCGAATGAAAAAAGCGGCCGATGGCCGCAGGCGGCTGAGGGGAGGCTTCCGGCCTCCCCTCAGGCTGTTTGCCTCAGGCAAACAGCCATTAAAGATCCTGATCTTCTTTCTGCGTAAGCAGTGGGAAAGATTCGTCTTTCTGCTTTTCTTCCGTATAAAGCTCTTTGCTTTTGCTTCGAATTAAATGGATTCCTAGAACGATGATGCAGACTGCAAACACGGCCCGGACAGAGAAGTCGCCGAAAGCGTGGAGCAGCATATAAACCCGACTGGAAAGGGAGAAAACGTCTATGGTCACATATAGGAAGTCTATGATATAGTTCCACAAAAGAAGGGCACCTAAAACAATCAAGGCAGCGGCGGCAATCTTTCGGTTTTTTTCCAGCCATCCTTTGGTCAGAAAGGGGAAGGCCTTCAGGTGAATGAGATAGTCATCTTCCAGAGAGTAAAATTCTTCGTCAGGCAGGGAATTCAGATTGTGCGTATGAAAAAAACTGTAAAACCAGATTACGGGGGCAATAAATAACAGCGCGGGCAGGTTGAGCAGCCCGCTGACAGCCCATACCAGAAAAAAAACGCTCATAAGGCTGATGCCCTGCTTCATAAAGCCCAGATACATCTCACCGGCTCCCGGCAGAAGGGAGCAGCAGAAGGTAAGAAATTTATTCCTTTTGTTTGTCATATCGGTAGACCTCCCAATTACATAATTCATAGGAAATAAAGCTCAGACGGTCAGTGAATTTCCGGGCTTTTTCATAAAGAGGAACCTGAAAAAACATACCGGCCGGCTCAGACAGGCTTTCGCTGTGAGGGGATGTCGGAGATGAGGGGGGCAGAAGAGCCAGCAAAAGAATGCTGGCGGCTACGGCAGCCCCTACCTTCAGACTGTAGAGAAGGAGACGGATCCGGCGCGGAAAAGCTCTGGTCTCAGCGGCCAGACGAACGTCCGGCCGGCTGCACTGGCGCAGGATGGACGTCTTCATGTTTTTTGGAGCGGCGAGAAGAAAGTTCTCTTCGACATAGTCGGCCAGTTCTTCAGCGAGAAAGTCATTTTCCCCCGCTTTTCTCAGATCGTCCGCAGTCAGATTTCGATAATCCATATTCCGGCTCCTCCTTTCCGTATTGCTTTCTTAACATGGCTTTTGCACGGTATATTTGTGTCTGCAGGGTTTTGACTCCCCGCCCTGTTTTGGCAGCGATTTCACTGATCTCCAATTCATAGTAAAAATAGTCCAGAGCCACATCACGGTAGGGCGGCTTCAGAGACAGGCAGCGTTCTTTCAGTTCCTCTCTGAGAGCATGGTCAAGAGCGCTGCGTTCCGGCGTGTCTGCGGCGGAGGGAACGGCTGCGAAAAAGCTTTCCTCTGTGGGAACGGACCTTCGTCCGGCCCGCTTCAGATGGTCCAGGCATTTGTTGGTGGCAATCCGGCAGAGCCATGCCCGCTCATTTTTGCCGTCAAAAGAGGACAGGCTTTTATAGGCGGACAGGAAAGTGTCCTGAGTCAGGTCCTCTGCCTCGAAAAAGTCGCCTGTGAGGCGGCAGCAGATGGAAAAGATCAGATTCTGATACTGATCGATCATCCGTTCCAGCTGTTCATTTGCATTAATGGTCCCGCCCCCTTTCCGTCCTGTTTATTATAACGGCTGAGAAAGGAGAAAAACTTCAAAAAAATAAAAATTCCGTTAAAAATGATTGCTTTTTGCCGGCGCCCCTGTTTATAATAGGATATAAACTTTCAGCAGGGATCCATGAGCCCACAGGCCATGGCATGGATATGGACGAAAGAAAACCACAGAAAAGCACAAAAGCAAAGAGGAGAAAGCCCCATGACGAAAAAAGAGATCGTTTTCTGGAGTATGGATTCCATTATGCAGTTTATGGAGATTATCGGCCGCCACAGCTATAAGGCGGAGCTGGCATGCGGCGGGCGGACTGTTGACGCGGACGCGGTTCTGGATGTAGTGTCTCTTCACGCATTCCAGAAAGCGGAACTTAGGATTTTCAGCGATTCCTGCGAGGATCTGCTGAAGGATCTGGACCTTTATATGGAGCAGTACAAGCTGGAGCGTACGCAGGAGGCCAGTTAACCTTCGCTCTTCCTTTCATTGCCGGCTGGGAATTTTGGCCGGAGGTGGAAGGAAAAGCAACTTGAAAAAACATAGGAACTGTTGTATAATGATTTACAGTTAAAGGGAAGATTGTAATTCCTGGAATGTTCGACCCTCTTACCTTATTTGAACCTACAGTATGACATAAGGGATTCCAATATTTTTAAGCGGATGTCAGGCCTCCTCTGAGTGGAAGGCAGAAGCTTAAGTGAGGTTGCCCACCTAGCAATGCTAGGAGTCAAACAGTAAGAGACGGCATTTTGGGATTACGAAAGAGAAAAGCGGCGAGAGATCGCCGCTTTATCTTTTTGGAAAAGTATGATAGACTAAAAGAAAAAAAGGAAAATAGTGGAGAAAAACATGAAAAACCAGAAATTTTCAACTTACATTTATTGGGGCATTACCGCATTCCTGGTAGTTGCATCCTGCATTCTGCTGGTTTTTACCATGATCCATATGGATAAGGTAAAGCGGTGGGCAGGCTTTCTGACCGGTATCCTGATGCCGGTGATCTACGGAGCGGTGCTGGCATATCTGCTGACTCCTATCTATAATCGTGTTTCCAAAAAGACGGAAGAGACACTTTCAAAGGTTATGAAAGAAAAAAAGTGGTCTGCTATGGCCGGACGGGCGTCAGGGACGGTCGTAAGCCTGGCAGTTTTATTTGCTGTGGTCAGCGGTCTGCTGTCCATACTTATCCCTCAGCTGATTATCAGCGTGCGGGGAATTATTTCCTCTCTTCCCAACAATCTGAATAATCTGGAACGCTGGCTTCTGGATATTCTGGACAGCAATCCGGCTATGGCAGCCCAGGTTACGGAATGGCTGAACAGCACCAGCTTGGAGCTGCAGGACTGGGTGAATCAGAATGTTGTTCCCAATTTGGCAAATCTGAATGAAAACTTTTTTTCCAATGTCGGCGATATCATTACCCGCGTTTCCAGCGGAGTTATGGGCGTGATGAACGTGCTGAAAAATGTACTGATCGGCGTGGTTGTCATGGTTTATATGCTGAACATCAAGGATTCCTTCTGCTCCCACGGAAAAAAAATCATGTACGGACTGCTTCCGGTTCCGCTGGCAAACAGAGTTATCAGAGAAGTGCGCTTTATCCATCAGGTTTTCGGCGGATTCATCATTGGCAAGCTGCTGGATTCTCTGATTATCGGAATTCTGTGCTTCATCTGCCTGAGTCTGATGAAGATGCCTTACGTGATGCTGGTGAGTGTGATCGTGGGCGTTACCAATGTGATTCCGTTTTTCGGCCCCTTTATCGGAGCGATTCCCAGCGCATTTTTTATTCTTCTTGTAAATCCCATACAGTGCCTGTACTTTATTATCTTTGTGTTTCTGCTTCAGCAGTTTGACGGAAATATTCTGGGACCGAAAATTCTGGGAGATTCCACAGGCATTTCCAGCTTCGGAGTGCTGTTTTCCATCCTTCTTTTCGGAGGGCTGTTCGGCTTTGTGGGAATGATCATAGGAGTTCCCACCTTTGCGGTGCTCTACAACCTGGGGAAGGACGGCGTGGAGTATTTTCTTCGGAAAAAGGGATTATCCGGTAATACAAAGGACTACGAGCAACTAGACTATATAGAGGATGGACAGAAGACATACGTCAGAAAGCAAGAGGATTAGATGAAGGATTGGAAACCGATTTGCTGGATCGTAGGGATCCCGGTGCTGATTTTGGCTTTGCTGATCGGCATTGTGCTCTGCGAGCCGGTGCAGGACGGAATAACCAGGGGGCAGGCGGCCCGGGCGGCAGTGCTGGCTCTGGTTTCGAAAGAGGAGTGCGAAGGCTTCCTGGAGGAACGGCCTTCCTGCTTTAAGGCGGGGGAGACAGAGGAATGGTATGTAAAATACATGGATTACCTCTACGGAAACGGATACCTGACGGAAGAGCTGACTCCTGCTACGGCAGAAAGCGCGGAAGACTACATCACTTACGGGGAAGTGGAGTGGCTGGCAGGAGCCATTTCCTCTCAGCTGAAGAGCAAGGCCAGAGCTACGGTCAACAACCGGGAAAAGCCTATTCCCGAAGACGAATGGTGGCTGTTTTATGATTCTCTGCTCAATACGGCAGACTCTGCGGGGCAGGTGGAGGAGAGGAAGCTGACGGTCTACGCTCCGGGAGCCGAGGGCAGCTGGAAGGTTTACACCAGTGCCGGAGAAGTGGACTGCGAAGGCCTTGCGCTGGAGAATTATGAGGATCGGGAGCTGAAGGTTCTCTGCCGGGGAAGCAGCCTGATACACTTTGAAGAGCCGGAATCAAACAAGGCGGTTTACGAAAATGTGTGGATCACCGCCGGGGAAAACGGAGACTGCCTGGTATATGTGGGTGGAATCACAAAGCAGATAAAAAACAGCTTCAGCGAGAAGGAAAAAGCCCAGTGGTATGATCAGATCGTGGATCTGTACCTTGAGAACGGAAAAGCGAAAAAAGCGGTGGTAAAAAGTGACCGGATGCAGGGGCGTGTCCTGGCTGTGGGGTCAGACTTCATAGAGATCGAGGGACAGGGCGTTCTTCCCTTAAGCCCCGTTTTCCAGGTTTTTAAAACGTACGGGGGCTTTGAAAAAAAGAAAACAAAAGATATTCTGGTAGGCTATGACAACCAGGAATTCGTCGTATGCGACGGACAGGTGTGCGCAGCACTGATCGTACGCGGCTTCAGCGCCGACAGAATCCGGGTGATGATCATGGATACCGGCTTTCGGAGCCTGTTCCACCAGTCGGCAGTTCTTTCCTGTGATAAGGGAATGGTGCTTACATGGGCGGACGGGGGCCAGGAGGAGATTGCAGCGGGAGAGGAATTTTCCGTGTCTGCGGGAGAGGCCCGGCTGGCCGGAGGAAGGCTGATTGCCGAACCCCTGGAGGACGGGGAGATCTGTGTGAATAGTGTGGAAAGAGGCCAGGGAATCCCTTCTTATGAAGGCAGGCTGGAGATTTCTGCTCAGGAGGAGGGGCTGGCGCTGGTCAACGAGGTTCCTCTGGAGGACTACCTGAAACGGGTGGTGCCCAGCGAAATGCCGGCCAGCTATGAAGAGGAGGCGCTGAAGGCGCAGGCGGTGTGCGCCAGAACCTATGCCTACCGTCAGATTCAGGCTAACGGATACTGCCAGTACGGAGCTCATGTGGATGACAGCACCACCTATCAGGTTTATAATAACATCGCCACAGACAGCAGAACCGACAGGGCTGTGGAGGAGACGAAAGGGCAGATTCTTACCTATGAAGGGGAGCCGGTGGAGGCTTTTTACTTTTCCACCTCCTGCGGAGCTACTACGGACGGCGGCATTTGGGGAGGAGATCCGGATGACGTCCCCTATCTGAAGAGCAAGTTCCTGGGAGACAATCCCAACGGATACAATCTCAAGAACAATGTGGACTTTGATAATTTTATACGGGATAAAAACTACAAAGCGTACGATTCCGATTATGCCCTGTTCCGCTGGGAGACAACCACAACCAGCGAGATTCTGGAACAGAAGGTGACGGGAATCGGAACGGTGGAGAGCATTGAGGTAACGTCCAGAGGGGCCGGAGGAATCGCCCAGGAGCTGGAAATTGTCGGATCAGACGGAGTAAAATCCGTTACGGGTCAGAGCAGGATCCGCACCCTGCTGGGCAGCGCTTCCCTTACCATAAAAATGAAAAACGGAAAGACCATGACCGGCCAGGAGACTCTGCCCAGCGCATTTATCTCCATTGAAAAGAACGGCAGCTCTTTCAGAATTTACGGAGGCGGTTATGGACACGGGGCTGGGATGAGCCAGAACGGAGCGCAGGGAATGGCCAAGGAAGGAAAGGATTATCGGCAGATTCTCAGCTTTTTCTATGACGGGACGAAAATCACGGACGGAGAAAAAAATTAAAAAAATTTCTTCTTCTTGGAGAATAAGAACCGTAAAAATGCCAATACTACTAACAGTTACAAAAGAGGAAATGAATACTTATCCTCCCCTTTTTAGTACCCTGTTCGCTGC